>JAMJFU010000462.1 GCA_023544525.1 Anaerolineae bacterium
AGCAAGCCAAAAGCTTGCAGGGGCCTTGCCCCTGCACCCCATACCCATCGGGCATTGTGCCCCAGGGAATATCGAAATGCCCCTGGGAGAAGGCCCGAAAACCGCATGCCCGTCGGCTTCTGTGCCCCTGCGGGGCACGGCGAAGCCTGGGCGAGGAAGGAGGAACCATGCCACGCACAAATCGAAACATGACCGAGAAGATCACCATCCAGATCACCAGGCCCATGCTGGCTGATCTGCAGAACGTCGCCACCAAGAGCGGCAAGCCTCTGGCCGAGATCGTGCGCCAGGCGATCCGCAATGCGCTGGACGACACCGACTTGACCCTGGGCACGAAGCGGAGGTTTGACCGCCGTCTACAGACGCGCGTCGACGAGATGGAGCAGAACCTGAAACAAAGCCTCGAACAGGGGCTCGAGCAGGCAGAGCAGCAGATGGCCAAGAGATTCCAAGAGGAATTGACCAAGCTGGAGTACCGGGTGAATCAGGACTTTGACCGGAGCCTGAGCAAGTTCACCAAGCAGGTCGCTCAGTTCATAGGACAACTCACCGAACAGAAGAGCAGAAGGCTGTTCTGAGGAGGTTCCTGCAATGGCAATGACCTGCTACACCGATTGGAAGTTCATCCGGGCGGGGAACTATGACAAGGCCAAGGGGCTCCTGAAGTATCTTACCTATCGCGAGGATCGGGACAATGAGGTTCGTCGACCGGGCGGTCCAGACCGCTGGGTGGATTGCGGGCTGGGCAGCAACTGGCGGGAGATCATCGACAATTTGTCCGAGCTTCAGAGCCAGAAGGTGCTGCTGCGGTCATTGATCATCCGACCGCCACAGGAGCAGATGGTCCAACTGGAGGAAATAGACCCGGAGCTGTGGGCAAGGCGCCGCGAGCTGATGGCCGAGTTGGTGGAGAACGTAATGGCGGGCGAGATGGAGCGGGCAGGTGTAGAGTGGCCAGGCGGCAGGCAGCCGCTGGACCTACCCTATTCTTATGTCATGCACGCGCCCCCCGATGCCAACGGTGTGGAAAGCCTTCATGCCCACATCATCACACCCGCGATGGATCGAGAACGGGAACAGGCTTTCAATATCTATCGCAAAGATACGCAGCGCACCCGCGAGGTTGCTGAGCGAGAGACGGAGCGTATCTTCGAGCTGAGCCAGGTGCGAGACCGCGAGGTCAGCATGGATCTCCAGCCAGAGATAGATCTCGCGTTTCCCGATCGTGAGATTGAGTTCCATGGGACGTAGTTTCTTTGGAGAAGACGTCACGCTAGAGGCGTCGTGGGACATGGGGTAGGCGGCGCGGGGCGGGAGTCCGACCGAGATGCGGCTCATGCTGCAGGTCCGAGCCCTACCCCGCGAGGTGTCCTTTTCCTGGAACGGAGGGACGTGTCTCCGGTACTGCCGGCAACGCAACTGCAAAGCAGTGAATATGTCAAAGCGAGATCAGCTGCGGAGGATGGCTTTTGCCAGCTGCTCGATCTCGGTCTGGCCGGAGATCATGGTTTCTTCGGCGGGAACGGCTAAAGACGGTGGTCTGGAGACCGCCGGACACAAGGCAACCATTTTTCGCTGCGGGGCTATCCTGACGACACTGTCGATACTTAACATGAGCCACACCGGCCTGAACCGCTGAACGGCCTCAACGCAGCCAGGACCCAGCGCCGCAACTGCGTCATGTGCAAGAACAGGCCGGCAATGGCCACCATCAGAACGAAGGGTCAAAGGCCTGGCGTTGGAGGATGCCAGAGCCTCCCATCCCGCAACGCCACCATCCGGTCGGCCTGGCTGGCCAGGGCCGCGTCGTGAGTCACCAGCACCACCGTCAGGCCCAACTCCCGGTTCAGCCGGCGCAACAGATCCACGATCTCCTGGCCGGCCTTTGAGTCCACGTTGCCGGTCGGCTCATCGGCCAGGATGACCTTGGGGTGGTTGACCAACGCCCGCGCAATCGCCACCCGCTGCTGCTCCCCACCCGATAGTTGGCCGGGTAAATGATGCAGCCGCTCCCCCAGCCCCACCACCTCCAGCAACTCCTGGGCTCGCTCCTTCAGATTGAAGGATAGCCCCCGACGATAGGGCAATAGCGGCAGCATGACGTTCTCCAGCGCGGTGAGCATCGGGACCAGGTTAAACAGTTGGAAGATGAAGCCGATTTTCTGGCGCCGGAAGTCGGCCAGCGCATCACCTCGGAGCGTGTTTACATCCGCCCCGTCCACCACTACCCGCCCGGAGGTCGGATGGTCCAGTGTCCCGATCAGATTGAGGAGCGTCGTCTTGCCCGAACCAGAGGGGCCGGTAATAGCCAGGAACTCGCCGTCGCCCACTTCCAGGGATACACCGTCCAAGGCGCGCGCCTCCGCCCCATCGCCGTAGACCTTGGTCAAGTT
>JAMJFU010000463.1 GCA_023544525.1 Anaerolineae bacterium
GTTCGGCGAGGGTCTGTGCACGCAAGACCCAGTACTCAAGAGAGCCGCCGCAGGGTGGGCATCCTCGCCCGTAGCTGGTCCAGCGGGATCAGGCTGGCCAGAAGGTCCATGTCAGGCTGGCGAAAGCCGCCGAGAAGGAACAGCACGACAACATAGACCACACCACCCGCGGGGATGAGTAGCGGCCAGGGAATATCGTGCAGCAACCACATCACTGCCGCCATGACCACGGAAGCCAGGGCTGGTCGCCAGGCCAGGGAGATCCAGGGCAGCGGGCCGAGGTGCTTGCGCACGGAATAGTAGAAGGGAACGAGAAGGGCCAGCTCGGACAGGATGGTGACCACGGCGGCGCCCTGGTAGCTGAACATCGGGATGGCTACCAGGTTAGCGGCGATATTAAAGCTCACGCCAATGAGAAACGCCTTGGTCAGAAAGCGCTGCTGGTCAATGGCAATGAGCACGTACTGCGTCACGCTGTTCACAAAACTCAAGGGCAAGAAGCCAATGAGCAGTTGCAGGGCAATCCTCGAGTCTGGCAGGTAGTCGGCACCGCCCAGCACCAGGATCAGGCCATGCGCAATAAAGGGCGTGCCTGCCGCGATGGGCAGGGCCACGATCAGGAGCAGTCGCAATGAGAGCACATAGGCCCGCATCAGAGAGTCACGCGAAGAAGCGGCATAGCGGCTCATCAGTGGGAAGATGGCTTGCGTAAAGTATTGAGGGATGATGAGCAGGCCATCGACGTATTTGTAGGCTGCGCCGTAATAACCCACCACCGTATCGCCCTGCATCGGTTTGAGCAACAGGACATCGATCCGGAAAAAGACGGAGGCCAGAAGGTGGTTGATCATGAGCGGGAATGAGGTGTTCATCATCCACTTGCCGGTATGCGGATCCCACTCGAGGTGCGGCCGGAAGCAATGACGGACCATAAGTACCGCCAGCACGGCAGCACTGACCACGTTGGCCAGGACCGAGACCCCGGCCAGGCCCACAAACCCCCAGCCCAAGAGCAAAGCCAGTGTGCCCAGGCTGACGCGGGTCAGGGCCGTCACCGTCGAGATGGCGGCTGGATACTCCATCTTCTCATGCGCATAGAAGACCGCGCTAAAACCATCGGCCATGCTGCTGAACAGCAGTCCCACGGCAAAGAAGCCAATGGCCAGCACAATGTCGGGTGTCATCTGGCCAAAGAAAACGTACACCAGGATGGCGACGGCCATCAGCGGCAGTGAGGTCAGCCATAACAACCCGCGCAGGACCGTCACTGTGCTGAGGTAGCGGTTCTGGTGGGACCGCTCCTTGGCTACCTCACGGGTGAGGAGGGTGCCCAGGCCAAAGCGGACCAGGATATCGGCGTACCCAATAAACGCCACGGCAAAGTAGTAGCGGCCAGCCAGCTCTGGCGCTAGGATGCGCAGCATGAGCATGGCGAAGGCAAAATCGATGACTTTGTTGAGGAGCTGCAGACCCATGGGTATCAGGCTGTTCTTCGCAACTCGCTTCACCGCGGGGTCGTCATCGCGCTCCCGGTAGAAACGGCCCCAAAGCCAATAGAGGCCGAGCAAGAGGGCCACCACTACGCCGAGAAAGGTGCCATAGAGTCCCAATTTGAAGCTCATGGGCGTATACTTGAAACGCACCCGGTGGGCCCCCTCAGGCAGGAAAACGGCCCGGAAGTTGCCATCTGCTCGGACGATGGCCAACTCGTTCTCGGACTCGGGCTCAAAGTCCGGCTCGGGCACCGCGGGCTCTGGCCCGATGATCCGGCCATCGTCCGTCACCTGGTAGAGATCGGAGCGATACGCCTTCCAGCCAGGGAAGTAACTATCGGCCAGGACCAGCCATCCGGCGCCAGGCATCTCCACATCGACAAAGACCGCATTATCGGCGTAGGTGACTACCTTCGCCGCCACCAGCGGCCAACTGGTATCGGTGATGGCTGCTGTGGCGCTGGGCAGCATCGATTCGTCTAGCAGGATGACCTGTCGCGGGTCCAGCGATGCCAGGCGGCCGGCAACTTCTTCCTCGCTCGTCGGCTCGACCCTGGGCAGGGCAAAGGCCCGCGGCAGGACATCCGTGTTCTCATAGATGCGGATTTCGCCGTCATAGACCAGCTCATAATCCGCATTCGGCACTTCCCCTTCCGTAGCTACATAGCGCACGCCCAAAAGATCGAGCAGGGAAGAACTCAGGTGTTCGGCCCCATAAATGGCCGCAATCTGGTTATACAGCAACTCCCCCTGGGCCTCGATGGCACGCATGTACTGCACGTATTGGGCCGGGATGATCGAGTCGTATCCGCGCACATCCTGCAGACCGTGGAACCAGGGGATGTTGGGATTCAGCGTCTTGGTGCTACCTTCGGGC
>JAMJFU010000464.1 GCA_023544525.1 Anaerolineae bacterium
GAACAGGCATCCTTACGATCTGCATCGTCGACCAGGTATTGGGTGCGATCGATGCGAAAGACCACTTCGCGGCCTACCATCTGCCGGGCCAGCTCCCGCTTGGTTGTCTCGGCGGTGACCAGGTTGGCCACGTTCTGCCCACGGCGCAGCACCGTCACCCTGTCGGAAAACGCCATGACCTCGTCGAGCTTGTGCGTGATAAAGATCACGGTCTTGCCTTCGTCCGCCATCTGGCGCAGGGTGCGCCCCAGTTCCTCTGATTCCTGGGGTGTGAGCACCGCTGTCGGCTCATCCAGGATCAAGATCTCGGCACCACGATACAGGAGTTTTAGGATCTCAACCCTCTGCTGCTCTCCGACTGAGAGCTGCCAGATGTAGGCGTCGGGATCGACCTGCAGACCATAGCGAAGCGAAAGCTCCCCGATCTCTTTTGAGGTTGGCTGGAGGTTGAGGTGGAACCGGGGCGTGTCCAGACCCAGGATGATGTTCTCCGTCGCAGTCTGGGGTTGGACCAACATGAAGTGTTGGTGCACCATGCCGATGCCCAGGCGCATGGCATCACGCGGGGAACGTATGTCCACTGAATTGCCATGGACGAAAATCTCGCCACCGTCCGGGCGGTAGAGGCCGGCCAAGACGTTCATCAGCGTGCTCTTGCCAGCTCCGTTCTCGCCCAGGAGTGCGTGGATCTCACCGCTGTGGATCACCAGGTCGACCTGGTCGTTGGCCAGTACACCGGGGAACCGTTTGCTGATGCCGTGCATTCCCACAGCCGGTGTTCTGTCGTTCACACCTCTTCCCCTCACCACCGAGCGCCAGGCGCTAGAAAGACAAGGGTGATCCTGATCGGATCGCCGCTCCCTGTTGGCAGGTCACGGCTATGGATCAGGATCACCCATTCAGACAGTATAGGCTAATCGGGTATCTCGCCGACCACACCCTCGACGAGCCAGTCGAAGGAGAGCTTGTCCTCATCGGGCATCGTCTCCCCCTCCGCTACGCGCAGCTCGCCCTGGTTGTCGTAGATCGGCCCTTCGAAGACATCAAACTCGCCACTGAGGATGCGGGCCTCTTCCTGCTCTACCAGGTCCTTGACATCGTCCGGGACAAAGTCGGCGATTGGGGCCAGGCTCAGGATGCCATCCGACATACCCCACCAGACGGGCTCGTTGGTCCAGGTCCCGTTCGCCACGTCCGCGATCACCTTCGTGTAGAAGACGTCCCAGTGCCAGATCGGCGCGGTCAAGAAGGCGTCGGGCGACTGATCGCGGGCCACATCCGAGTTGTAGCCGATGACCCAGATGCCCTCATCCTGCGCCAGCTTGTCGGCCTCGGTGGAGTCGCTTTCACGCGCGATCACGTCGACGCCCTCCTGGGCCAGGGCGACGGCGGCTTCGCGCTCCTTGGGCGGGTCTACCCAGGCAAAGAGCCAGACGGGGTGCACCTCCACGTCAGGATTTACCGAGCGGGCGCCCAGGGTAAAGGCATTCATGTTGCGCACGACCTCAGGGATGGGGTAGGGCGCGATGTAGCCCAGGACGTTGTTCTCGGTCATCTCGCCGGCGACGATGCCTGCCAGGTACCAGCCCTGGTACCCCCGCCCGTCGTAGATGCCGACGTTCTCGGCGGTCTGGTAGCCGGTGCAGTGCTCAAAGACGAGGTCGGGGTAGTCGCCTGCCACCGCAATGACCGAGTCCATGTAGCCAAAGCTGGTAGCAAAGATGACGTCGTAGCCCTTCTCGGCAAAGTCGCGGATGACCCGCTCGGAATCTGGGCCCTCAGCGACGAGCTCAGCGTAGGCCGTCTCCACGCCCACGGCCTCAAGGGCAAGCCGCCCCTGGTCGTGAGCATAGGTCCAGCCCAGGTCGCCGGCAGGTCCAACGTAGACAAAGGCTGCGCTTGGCAGTTCGGCTCCGCCTTCGGCGACGGGCGGTGCCTCAGGTGCTTCGCCGACCACCCCGTCGACGAACCAGCTCATGTTGAGCATTTCCTCGTCGCTCATGCACGTGCCAAGGGGGATGGCCAGCTCGCCACCCTGGCCCTTGACCGGACCGCAAAAGACGTCCCAATTTCCGCGAAGAATCTTGGTCTCGTAGTTGTCGACCAGGGCAGCGGCGTCTGCAGGGACCTCGGGGCTCAGTTCGGCCAGGTCGACGATGCCATCTTCCAGGCCACCCCAGTAGGATTCGGTGCTGTAGGTGCCGTCCATGATGGCCTGGGCGATCTCGATGTACTTGCCCCCCCACTTCCAGACGGGACTGGTGAGGACGGTGTCGCCGACGAAGGCGCGCATATCCGAGTCGTAGCCGATGCTGACGGCACCGCGGTCGGCAGCGGCCTTCTGGGGCTCGGTGGTATCCTGGTG
>JAMJFU010000465.1 GCA_023544525.1 Anaerolineae bacterium
ATCCCGGGGATGTGAACACGGGATCTAAACAGACCGCGGCCGGCCGACCATCTATAGAAGGCTGAGAACACAGGCACTGAATTCGTCGAAATCCTCTAGCTCGGTGTGAATGCCTTCGTAGATCATGGCATCGTCTACTTGCCAGTATAAGTGTACAAGCAGATTGCGAAGGCCGGCAAGCTCGCGCATCCTCTCGGTCAGGTCATCGGGCAAGATCCCGGCTTCATTCAGCACGGCGAACGTATCCCTATAGTCTTGCGGAGGACGAAGGCGTTCAGAAGCGATGATGTGATTCGCGATGTTGATGCAGGTCTCGATCGATACCTGGAGATAGTAGCGTGCGCTGCCGATCGATTTCGGGTCGCTAAGGAATTCGGCCCGGTCTTGCTCGCGAATATCACGCAAGATGCCGGTGTACTCTCGGAGGTGCTGGATCAAACCTTGAACCTTGTCGGCATCAACCATATAGTCCTCGCTCCCGCAGTGCCTCGAAGAACTGCGCCTGCAGTCTGCGGTGGATCGGCAGGTAGTCGAAATAGCGCATGCGGGTGGCGGTCTCGAACCTGACCCGCTCGCCGTCGTCTCTGGCGTAGAGCAAAAGTCCGTCGGTCACAATCCGGCCCCGAAAGACGAGGGGCGCATCGTCTACGACGCGCACGTCGGCGGTGTCGATTCCACAGCGGTCGGCCAAGGCCAACTGAACCCGAAGGATCAACTGGAGACGTTCCAGAGGATCGATCGGCTGTCCCAGAACCAGGGCGATATCGACGTCGCTGAAGGGTGTGGTCTGGCCGCTCACACTCGAGCCGTAGAGATAGGCAAGCTGAACTGGCTCATCCTCCAGAATCGCAGGCAGTTGCTCGCCAAGCTTGGTCACCACCGGATCCACCGGTCGTTTGGAGGGTGCCGGGCTGCTCTGCCCATCTGACGCCGGTTGCTGTTTCCTACTTGGCTGCTCGGTTTGCCGCTTCACCTCATTCACGCTCCATTCAGCACCACTGCCTGGATTATACCACGCTTGCTGCCTATCGGGCAAAATGGAACAGGACACGCCGAGTTCCCTGGGGCGGTTTTCCCGGATGCTCTGCTGACGTTGCGCTCGCGCACTAGGCCCCAATCAAGCTCTCTGGTGGCCAATTGAGGAGAAGCAGGGCGACCAGGATGATCACATCCATGGCCAGCGCATTGAACAGCGGCTGGTTCATGCCCCCACCCAGGAACAAAATGGCGACGGCGATCGACAGCACAGCCGAGACAATGGACAGCGTGCGCCACAGCTCCACCGGCACCAGCACGCCGAGCACGGCCAGGCCCGCCGCCACAAAGCCCAGGCCGGCCAGGATCCACAGGGCGACAAAGACCCACCGGAGAATGCCGCCGGCCAGCACATCGGTCAGCCATTGGAACTCCTCGTTTGCCTTTTTGCCCAATCCATTCTACAATAGGGCTGCCGGGCGGCAAGCGTGCCGCCTCTAACCTGGGAAGGGCAGCGAGGAGATGGACCCCAAGGAGCTGATGCAACGTTACCGCGAGACCGAACGTGACTTTACCCTGGTTTCGCTGCGCGGGGCCCGCCTGCACGGGGCGGACCTCTACCACGTGAACCTGAGCGGCGCCGACCTGCGCCAGGCGGATCTCAGCAGCGCCAACCTGACCGGGGCCAGGCTGCGCCGGGCTGACCTCGGGTGGGCCGACCTGCGCCAGGCGACGCTGGCCGGCGCCGATCTGGGCCTGGCCGACCTGTTCCAGGCCGAACTCACCGGCGCCGATCTGAGCTACGCCAACCTGGAGCGGTGCAACGCCACCAGCCGCCAGCTGGCCCAGGCCGGCTCATTGCGTGGCGCCATCCTGCCCGACGGCACGGTCCACGAGTAAGGAGGGAACCCCTTGAACGCCATCTTGGCTGCACTCGTGCAGGAACCCGGCGGTTGGGCGGAGGCCCTCGACACGGTGGCCGATGCTGGCCCTCAGGCTGGCACGCTGCTCCTCAGCTTTACGCTGGCCATCTTTGTCGTGCTGGTGTTTGTGGTGCGCCTGCTGCTCGTCACCACCTCCCGGCCCGTCCCGGTCGATCCCTTTGACATGGCCAGGCCTCGGGACTTTCGCACGGTCATGGTGGTTGCAGCAGCGCTGCTCGCGCCGCTCGCCGCCCGCAGTTTCCTGCCCGTCGAGGGGCTGGACGAGGGGCAGTTCTTCATCCTCGCCTACGGCTTCCAGGTCCTGATCGCCGTGGCCCTGTGGCTCCTCCTGGAGGCCTTCTACCGGTCGCGCGCCCGGCGCCCAGGCTAGTCCCTCACCCCAGGGCGACTGCATTTGGATTCGAGGTGCGATGCACCTCCTACCCCGATGCGAGGGCTGCTACG
>JAMJFU010000466.1 GCA_023544525.1 Anaerolineae bacterium
CGCGCAGCCTCCACGTCACCCTGCGCCAGGCGGGTGCGCGCCAGGGGAAAGTAGGCGTCAAAGGCCGACAGCTCGCTCCACTGCCTGGCCAACTCGAGGCTCTCGCCAAGAAGGCCTGCGGCTGCTTCCAGATCGTTCCACTGGCGCTTCAGTTCGCCCAACCCCATCAGCGCTTCGCTGGCGATGGGCAGCCGCCGTCCATGGGCATCAGTCGCCAGCTTCATGGCCCGGTCCAGGATCTCCTGGGCTTGGTACAGGCGGCCCTGGCGCGTCTGCAGCTTGGCCTCGTAGCAGAGCGCTGTCACGGTCACCAGCCGGTTGTCGATGTCCTGTCCCATCTGGATGACCGCTTGCAGCGCCTGGCCGACTTCACGAGGATCCTCGTCGAATAGGCGCGCCAGGCTGAGGATCCAGGTCACTATATTGCGCACAAATAGGTCACTCTCGGGCAGGTGTGCCAAAGCCCGGCGGCATAGTTCGGCGGCGCCAGGCATGTCGCCCTGGAGCAGGTTGAGGTAGCCGCGCAGGGCAGCCATCCTGCCCGCCAGGACATCGTCCACTGCCTCGTCACTGCCCCCACGCTCATCTCCGGCGCAGGCAATGTCGTGTAGGCTCTGTTCTATGCTGTCGAGAGAACCGCCGCTCATCAGCAGCGCCCAGGCGTGGAAGAAGCACAGGGTAGGCCGGCTACGCACCATTTCGTCCGGCAGCCTGCGCACCCAGCTGAGAAGGGTCGTAATCTCGCTGCGCGCCAACGTCGCTTCTGCGCCCTCTTCGATCAGGGCGGCTGCCCGCTCAAGATCGGGCGCGGCCAGGGCATGCTCGATGGCCTCGGCCACCAGCCCCTGCCGCTCGTGCCAGACGCTGGCGCGGCGGTGCAGGTCGGGCACCAACTCGGGGCACGCCTGTCCCAGGCGCCTGCGCAACAGCTCGGCAAAGAGGCGATGGTAACGGTACCAGCGCCGCTCTTGGTCCAGCGGGACGATGAAGAGGTTGGCTCGATCTTGGCCGAGAGGTCGAGGCCCATAACGCGGTTGAGAAAGTGGGCGGCCTCTTCGGTGGTGAAGCGTAGGTCGCTTTGGCGCAGCTCGACCAGCTGACCTCGAGCCCGGAGGCGCGCCAGGGGCAGGGGCGGATCGCCGCGGGTGGCGAGGACCACGTGCAGGTTGTCAGGCAGGTGATTGACCAAAAAGGTGACCGCATCGTGTACGGCCTGGGCCGCAATCAGATGGTATTCATCCAATGCGAGGACAAAGACGTAGGGCAGCGCGGAAACCTGGTTGATCCACTCGATGAGATGGGACTCGCTTAGAAAGGGCGAGTCGAATGGCTCCCCGTCCGTTGGGCTGATGCCCTGATCTGTACGCTGGAGGGCCGCGGTGAGGTAGGCTGAAAACCGCACTGGATCGTTGTCACCCTCGTCGAGCGAGATCCAGGCGACCTTGACCGGTGGCGAACCGGCTGCGCCCAGGCCTTGGATCCAGCCGGCCAGCAACGTCGTCTTGCCGAAACCGGCGGGCGCCGAGACCAGGGTGAGTTTTCGGCGCAGGCCCTCGTCCAGGCGCTCGAGCAAGCGCTGGCGCGGGACCAGGTTGCGCCGCAGGGACGGGATATGGAGTTTCGTGGTCAGGACCGGCGTGGTCATTGCCTGTCTCCTGCCTGAGGGAGCCGGCCTAGCTCAGCCCGAGCTGAATCTTGATCGCTTGTTCCACCTGGTGCATTCCCCCGTTATAGTTGGCAGCATCGTCACTCACAATTCCAGGTCTTTGTCTCTCTCCGGACGGCGGAAGCGGCCCCGAAACTCGTCCGCCGGGTAGCGATGCTCGTTGGTCTGGAGCTTGCCCAGGACAGCCGAGCTCAGGTCCAGGTCCAGCGCATTGCTCAAGCTAAGGCAGTAGATGACGATATCGGCCAGTTCGTCGGCAACCGCGGCTCGTTCAGCAGGGTCCTGCGTGGTAGCGCGAGCTTCCTCGGTGGTGAGCCACTGGAAGCGCTCCATGAGCTCGGCTGCCTCGATGGCGATGGACATGCTCAGGTTCTTGGGGGAGTGAAAAGGTTGCCAGTCGCGGGCATCGACAAAGGCCGCGACGGCCTCTCGCAGTGCGCTGATGGTGGTCCGGGCATCGGTTCTCATGGATCCCCTCCGGATTCTTCTTGACCGCAGGCCGAAGGCTCTCGCCCGTGCCCTCCAGAGCAGCGGCACGCTCCAACGTCCTACAGGTTACAACCCCTCTGGATTCTACGCAAAGACGGCGAGGCTGTCAAGCCTCGCCGTCTACCCATCAGATCGACAGGACTCTCGTTGGCGGCCTAGGGCTCCCGTCCAGTGGGATGGCAAGCTATACAG
>JAMJFU010000467.1 GCA_023544525.1 Anaerolineae bacterium
CACGTGTCCGGCCGCGAGCTGCGCACTGAGCCAAGGACTCAAGACAAAGGCCAGGGCCGCCAGCGCCGCGCCAGCGGGCTGCAAGATCACCGCTCGGCGGCCAAAGGCGTAGGTGGCTGCCGCGGCCAAAGCCAGATGGCCCAGCAGCAGTAGGTTGAACGTGAGGTTGGCCGGCAGCAGGAAGAACAGCCATGCTGGCGGATAGAAGAGCCACGACTGGGGATTGGCGGCCCACGGCCCGCCGCTGGCGATGGTCGTGCGCCACAGTGGCACCTGTCCATGCTCGTGCAAGGATCGAGCGTTAAAGGCCGCCGCCGGCCAGTGGGTGATGGTCAGGTCCGTCGCCTGCCCTGTACGGGGATACAGCAGGTGGCTCGGCTGCAGCGCGACCCGGGCAAAGACGGCTGCCAGCAGGGCTGCCAGCAACACGGGGTAGAGGTGTTGCCTCATCGACCGGTCTCGACGCGATAGATGCTGGCGTCGCCCTGAACCCACTGGCGACGCAGTTGCCTTGAGGCGAGCAGCATGTCCAGTTCCGGTGAGAGGCTGAGCACAACCCTGACCTCGTATTGCTCCAGCGGGGCCTGGCGCTCATCAGGGGTAGCCGCAGGGTCGTAGAAGCGCTCAACCTCTGCCCGCTTTCCCTCCGCGTCGATCGTCTCAAACGGATGCCCATAGACGACACGGTTGCCGGCCCAGGCCGGCACGAACTGGCCGGAATCCACCGGGGCAAGCACGGTCTCGGTCCAGGCCGTGTTCTCGGCGAGCCACGCGTAAGCGGCGGCCTCGTCGTCGCTCATCACAAGCGGGTTACCCCCCTGGGCCACACCGAGCACGGCCACCACTGGCACAAATATGTTGGTCAGGGCGCTGAAGCCGACGATTAGGCCCGTAACCAAGCCGCGGCGATGCGCTGCTATTCTAGGCCAAATTACTTGCTCAATGCCGATGGTTGCCAACAGCACAAGAGGCACATGCAGGCCAGTTATAAACCGCCGCTGAAGGGGGAAAGGTACATACAAGAGAATGGCGGCGCTGCCCAGCCACGCTAGCAGGAAAAGCTCGTTGCGCTGCCGCCGGCGCAGGGCAAGGGCGATTCCCGGCAGGGCGAGCAGCAGTACCAAACCGTACCCCAGAGCATAGTTCCAGGGTGGCAGCGATTCGGTGGCGTTTTGATTCATCCATGCCGACAATGCTGGGTTGGTCGAGTAGGCATAGAGATCGTAGAGGATGACCGGTGCAGCCCCAAGGGCTGTGGCGCCTGCCACAACGGCCTGGCGCCACGGCAGGAAATGCTCTCGAAGTGCAATCAGGCCGAGATAGGCAGCTAGAACTGCCAGGACGATAGGTACGGGGAAAGGCTGGACGACAGCCAGCGCCAAGCCCGCTGCTGCCGAAGCGACGATGCGACTGACCGGGAGGGTCGCGTCCCCCGAGTCGATGACGAGTAGTAGTGCCAGAAGCATCAAACCAATCGCCAGAGGGAAGTGTGGATTGACCATGAGCGCCAGGAAGGTGAACCCCTCAGCTACCCATAGATCCGACAGGAGGATCCCGAGTGGCGCAAGGATCCAGCCAAAGCCAGCGGAGAAGGACAGCAGAAGGAAGGCCAATCTCCGCGCTTTGGCTTGTTCGAAGAAGTGCGCCGTGAAACGATGGGCGACGAGTAGAAGGAATAGTCCAGTGCCGATGCGGGCCAGGTGGTAGATCGCTGGAATGGGTAGGCCCGAGATGGATGCTAGGTGCCCCAGTGCCAGGTAGAAAGTATAGATGAACGCACCGTCATGCGCCTCGGGTGTAAACGGCAGGTGGAATAGCCAGTCCCCTCGAGCGCCTTGCTGCATTTTGGCATAGTAGGATTCGCCGTCGTAGTGGTTGACGAGCAGCCAGGTGTACTGCGTACCGGCGGGAGCCGCCCGCCAGGCGACGACATACGGCAGGCAGGTCAGAATGACCACAACCACTGCCCACTTCAAGGCCCAGCGCCTCTCCTGTTTTGATACGGTGGCTGGCACGCATCGCCTCCGGCTCCCGGGGTCTCTCGTATTCTACCACATTTATCCCGTTTGGCAAGTGGTACCCTAGTCCCAGAAGGCCAAACGACGTTTGCCTGCCAGCGGGCCGTGTGGTATAATCGGGCGATGGACAGAGTGGGGGTGGCATTGGCGTCCAGTTCTTCGAGCCGGAGGCTTGACGATAGAAGGTCAGCACGCCTGGTTGCTTCTGGGAGAGGCACCAGCCTTGGGCCTCGTGCATCTTGCATGAGGCTCTTTTTTGTGCTCATCAGCGGCGACCCTGCCATTGCAGGACCAAGACCGCATACAGCCGAGCAGGGGCGGA
>JAMJFU010000468.1 GCA_023544525.1 Anaerolineae bacterium
AATTAACTCCCGGATCTTTTCGAATGTGGCAGGGCCGATGCCTGGCACCTTCATGATGTCCTCACTCTGGATAAAGCGGCCGTTGGCCTCTCGGTATGCCAGGATGCGTTGCGCCAGACTGGGACCGATGCCGGGCAACGACTCGAGCGCATCTGAATCCGCAAGGTTGATGTTCACTCTGCCGGACGATGATCGCGGAGCTGCGGGCAGACCGGCTGGAGGATCTTCCTCACCCAACCTGGGAACGTAGACATGCTGTCCGTCGGCAATGGGCAGTGCCAGGTTGATCCGATCCAGGTCAGCGTCCTCAGTGGCTCCCCCGGCAGCCACAACTGCATCCTTGACGATGCTATCCGCTACAAGGAAGTACACGTCGGGCTGGCGCACGGCACCACTCACGTAGACACGCAGAGGATGCGGAGTCGGTGTGGACTGGGGCGTTGGAAGGGGAGTTTGGGTAGGCAGGACGATGTCCTGGGGACGGGGAACTTGGAGGAAGACGATCACAGCCAGGATGGCCAGCATCAAAAGGAAAAACAGCAAGCCTCGATGCCACTCCTCCATGATCAATCCTTATCGCATATCTCCAAACCCTCCCAGGCTGGCCATGCCTGCGGATCGATCTCCACCGCCTTCTGCAGCCAGGGAAGGGCTTCGTCACAGCGGTCGAGGTAGACGTAGGAAAGACCCAACTCGTAGTAGTACTCGGGCTCCGTGGCCCCCATCTCCAGCCCTTTCTGATAGGCTGGAATTGCCTGTTCATAGTTCCGCAAGACATAATAGGTCAGCCCAAGATGCCCATAGGCCGGACCATAGGGCGGCTCGATTTCCGTCGCCTTCTGCAGGACCACAGCAGCGCGCTGATAGTCTCCCGTCTTGAAGTAACCCCACCAACCGAGGGCGTCCAGGGCATAAGCGCTGTTGGCATCCACAACAGTGGCCTTCTCGTAGAAGGAAATGGCGTCCTTGTAACGGTTGCGCAGGCGATACAGATGCCCCAGGTCTATGTAGGGCTGGGCCAAACGCGGGTGTAGTTGTGAAGCACGCTGATACTCGGCCACAGCCTGGTCATAGTGGCGCTGCTTTTGGAGCGCGTAGCCGAGGTCCCGGTGGGCAAATACACTGCTGTCGTCAAGGCTCACCGCCAGCCGGCCCGCCTCAACGGCCTGGCTGGTCTGCCCCAGGTCGGTGTATACCTCGGCAAGATAGGCCTGCGCCTCGGCGTACGTTGGATCCAGGTCGGTGGCGCTGAGACACGCTGTCAGCGCCTCCTGCAGCTTGTCCTGCTCGCCGACACCCGCATCCCAGTCCAAAGCCATACACAGTGCCGCCAGCGTACGGGCGCTGTCCGGCGCAATGCCCACGCCCTGGCGCGCCTTCTCCACCGCTTCCGATGTGCGGCCGCGCAGTGTCAACAGGAGCGACAGCCACACATAGGGTTCTGGATCTGCCGGTTCCAGTGCAGAGGCTTGCTCGTATCTGGCCATGGCGCCGTCAAGATCGCCCTCCAGGTAAAGCTCGTGGGCATCGTCCATTACGTCGCCAGCCGTCGGGGTAGGCGTGGGAGTAGGGCCGATCTGAAGGGGCTCGATGATGTCCCGACGATACAGCAAGATATAGGATCCCGCCGCAATCAGCGCCAGCAAGATCAGCACTCGAATGGGCGAGGAACGCCTTTTCTTTGGCGGTCGAATATACATACACGACTCCTGCACGTCGCATTATAGCATGGCTGAGTGCGGATGGCAACTCAATCGCAAAATGCTGTCCACTCGGCGTTCTGTGGCCACCTGCAGGATGGCACCATCTGAACCACGTCTACTCGTGGTGCTGGGGCACAGCAGGAGAGGTTCTTCAGGGCAAAAGGGTCAAAAAAGAAGAGCAGGAACCCGTATGAGCCCCTGCTCTTCTTCCTCACAAGGAGGAGAAAGGAGTAACTATATTCTACATCAAAAACCGCTTCGTACAGTAAGAACGATCACAATTTGGACCCAATAGGTCATATTTTAGACCGGGCCATATCTGTCCCAGATCGTTTGCTGGAAGGCTGGTTTTGCAGTATAATCCCCTCGCCAAGAGACAGCTAGCGGCAACGTGCCCGATCAAGCCGAGAAGGGAGATCGGAGACACGGGGTGAAGGAGGTCCACTTTGTCCGACGAGCCCAGAACTCGACCCTGGTACATTGCCATCGAGGGCGTAATTGGGGTTGGCAAGACGACGCTGGTTCGTATGCTGACACAGGAACTGCGCACGGGCATGCTCCTGGAAGTATTCGAAGAGAACCCTTTCCTCTCTAGCTTCTATCAAGATCGTACCCGCTACGCCTTCCAG
>JAMJFU010000469.1 GCA_023544525.1 Anaerolineae bacterium
CCGAAGCCAATCCACTCGCACAGGCCAGGCTGGACCCATTATACCATTCTTGCCATGAAAGGGCAACAGCCATGACCACCTGCCGTATGCACAATTGGAGATTGCTTCGCGCCAAAAGCGGGCGCTCGCAATGACAACGGGCGGAAGGTCAAGTGACTCTAGAACGGACCTGCATGGGCCAGTGCGGCCGCAGAGCCGTCGGCGCAAAGGAGCGCGGCGCCTCAGGGAAAGATCTTGCCGGGGTTGAGGATCCGGTTGGGGTCGAACAGGTCCCGGATGTGGCGCATGAGCTCGATCTGCACGCCATCCAGCGCCATTGGCAGGTACTGCCGCCGGGTCGCGCCGATGCCATGCTCGCCGGTGATGGTCCCACCCAACGACAGGGCCAGCCGGTAGATCTCCTCGGTGATGCCCGGCACCAGGGCTGCCCATTCCTCACCGGACAGATCGTCCTTCAACACGTTGATGTGGACATTGCCATCACCGGCGTGTCCAAAATTCACGATCCGCACGCCACGATCCCGGCCGATCGCCTTGATGCCCCGGAGCAGGTGATGGATGGCCGCCCGCGGCACGACGACGTCCTCCATGTGGTTTACCGGGCTCTCGTGGTTGAGCGCCTCGATGATCATCCGCCGCGCTTCCCAGAGCCGCTCTCGCGTGGGCCGGTCCTTGGCCACCAGCACGTCGCGCGCGCCATGGCCCAGGCAGAGGTCGCCCACCAACTCCATGTCGGCGTCCACAGCCGCCGGGGTATTGCCGTCGAGCTGGATCAGGAGATGGGCCGCGGCATCGTCGTAGGGCACCTCCTTCCCCAGCAGCCGTTCCACGGCCAGGATGCTATCCTGTTCCATGAACTCCAGGGCCGTGGGCAGGATACGGTGGCCAATGATGTCCGAGACCGTGTCCGCCGCAGCCTGAAAGTCGTCGAAAGGCACCAACAGGTCCACCTGCACCTTGGGCAGAGGCAACAGGCGCAGGATGATCTTGGTCACCACCGCCAGCGTGCCCTCCGAGCCGACCAGGAGCTGGACCAGGCTGTAGCCGGTGGCGTTCTTGACCAGCTTCCCGCCGCTGCTGATGATCTCGCCTGAGGGCAATACCGCTTCGAGCCCGCAGACATAGTCCCGGGTGGTGCCGTACTTGACCGCCCGCGGCCCGCCTGCCCCTTCTGCCACGTTGCCCCCAATCGTACAGGAATCGAGGCTGGCCGGGTCCGGCGGGTAGAACAGCCCCTCGGCCTCCACGGCGCGGTGCAGGTCACCGGTGATCACCCCGGGTTCCACCGTCACCATCAGGTTCTGAGGGTCGATCTCCAGGATGCGGTTCATCTTTTCGGTCGAGAGCACGATGCCGCCCTGCACCGGCACGGCGCCCCCACTCAAGCCATAGCCCGCGCCGCGGGGCGTCACCGGGATGCGCTGTGCCTGCGCCAGCTTGAACACCTGCGACACCTGGGCAGCAGATGTCACCCGCACGACCACCTCTGGCTCGGCCCGCAGGCCGACGGTCTCATCGTGGCTATAGGCCTCCAGGGCTTCTCTGTCGACGAGGACGTCGCCCTGGCCCACGATCTGGCACAGGGCCTCCACGATCTGGGTCGTGACTGGACGATACATCTCTTTTCTTTCCAGGTCAAGGTCCATAATATGCCTCGTGGGCGCGTACCCGGCTCGATACGCGCCCACGGAAGGTAGCTGGACGGGCCCTTACTCGTGGCCTGCCAGCACCTGCTGCGCTGCGGCCACACCGCTGCCCGCCTCGAAGCGATAGCCGGCCCGGACCAGGCCGCGCTCGATGGCGCCGAGGGTGGCCAGGATATCGGCAGCGTTGACGGCGCCCATGTGCCCGATGCGGAAATACCTGGCCTTGATGGACGGGTGCAGGCCACCAGCCAGGATCACACCCTCCTCATTGATCAAGCCCAGCAGCGAGGCGTCGATGCCCTCCGGGTAGTAGGGGGCCGTCAGGGTGTTCGCCCCACAGTCGGGGCGGACCGGCACTTGCTTCATGCCCAGGGCCGTGATGCCCGCCTTGAGCGCCTCGCCCAGCCGCAGGTGCCGGGCAAAGCGGGCATCCATGCCCTCGGCCAGGATCTGGCCCAGGCTCACATTCAGGGCCCAGATGAGGTTGACCGGCGGGGTGCCAAAGTAGCTGGCGCGCCGGGCTTCGTAGGCCTCCATGATTGGCAGCCACAGCGACCAGTCCGAATAGTAGCTCCCGACGGGCCCTTTGCGCCGGTAGAAGGCATCCATCGCCCGCGGACCGGCGACGACCAGGGCCAGTCCCGGCGGCACGCCGATGGCCTTCTGCGACGCGGT
>JAMJFU010000046.1 GCA_023544525.1 Anaerolineae bacterium
AGTCTCGGTGGCAGAGAATGTCGTTTGGATAGGGGTAGTTTTATAGTCGCGCGCGCCCTCACCAGGGCATCGACCAGCGTATCCCCTACCCCTCAGCGCGAGTACAGCACAACCGGGGAACGATCATCGCTCACCCTGTTCTCGGCGGCCTGCATCACGATTACCGCCGGCGAACAAGTGGTGAGCGCTCACTGGCGCGCGCTGCCTGAGTGTCAGTCAATGGCGGGCTTCTTGCCCGCCACCACCACCGTTTTCCCTCACTGCAAAGTACAACAGAATCGCTCCCCGTAGGTTTTCGATGGAAACGCTGTGTGCGCACTGCTCGCTGCACTCTCCGAGCAGTGCGCGTGTTGGCCAAAGCGGCTGCGAAGCGCCTCTTGCCAGACAGTTTCGCCATCCTTGGATGAGTGGAATGAGTCTCACATGGATGAAACCGATGGTGTAGGCTCTGCCAGAGGGATTATCCAAAGGGGGTATTGGCGCTGAACGGCTGAATCCTTGCATGGACGGCATTTTTCGGCCAGGACAGGCCATCGACGGGCTGCGACCTGGAGGTCGTCAGGGGAGGGCCTGCCTCCCCACGGGATCGAGGGCTGCCTGCCGCCAGGCAGGAGGACAGGAGTATGTGCGCTGTGCACAGCCCATCATGGTATGCCCGCTCCATCCAGCTTTGGTATACAACATCCGATCCTCCTAACAATATTATACCACAAATCCGTCATCTTTTTCAAGTCGAGATCCACTTTTAGCGGTGTATACACTCTTGGTCGAAAGTACCATTGCCGTCGGACAAGCATTTCCCTGCGACTGCTACCATCACGCCATCTTCTACTTGGGACGGCTACGTGCCGGTGAGGCAGTCCGCGTCTGCTTCCTCTTCCGCAATCGAGTTGCGTTTGTCGGACGGCAGTCAGGTGTGCCATGTCGCCACGCTAACCGAGTTGCCGGTGAAGGTGATAAGCTTGCTGGGAGCGTCACCATGTGAGCATCCCCTAGTGGCGTGAACAGATTGGCTGGCCCATTGCACGAGAACTCCAAGCCACGGTAGCGGGGGGCAAAGCGGAGTGTTCAGTGGTCTGGCCCTGGCAGTGCTCACTCTCGATGACCGGCCGACAACAGCCTGGCGCTGCCGATGGCCCGTTGGTGAATATGGTCGGGCCACGCTGTCGAAAAGGGGCCTAAATCGGCGGCGACAACGGGGACGTGGAGAATGAGGTATTGCTTTGCTGCTATTCCGGACAAACGGTGACCAGGTCTTCGCCGCGATCGACGTTCCGGTCCGCGGGGCCGTTTACGCGGATTACCTCACCGGCCTGGGGGGCCCGGATCGCGATCTGCATCTTCATCGATTCCACGATGGCGACCACATCTCCTGACCTTACACGGTCGCCTTCGGCCACCAGTAGCTCAGCGAGGCAGCCCGCCAGCGGGGCTCGGATCGCCACCTTCTCCATGTCGGCCGGACCGTCCCGGACCGGGCAGGGTACCAGCTCGGGCTGCTGGTCCTCTACTCGTACAGCATAGCTTCGGCCCTGAACCTCGACCTGATACTCGCCTTGGCCCTCCTCGACAAAGACGACGTATCCTTCCTCACCGGCGGCCAGAGAGTAGACCGGCAACCCACCCACTTGCTCCAGTTGTACGTAGAGTGGTTCTCCGTCCAGCCAGACGAACTGCTCATGATCGATCTGCACCTCAAACGAGCGCCCGCCGGCCGTAACCCGGAGTTTCATCTTTGCCTCTGAAACTGGTGCTGTGTCGTTGGCGCCAGTTGCTGCCAGCGGGCCATCGTCTGCCAGTGCGCATCCGAGCAGCCGGGCTCGGTTATCACGTCCGCCTTGGCGAGGCGACGGCGATACTCCACCAATGCCGCGGCCAGGATCGCGGCCAATAGCGGTTCTTCCGGCTGCGTGCTCTGCGGCCGTTTTTCCAGGTCTTTGGTCCTGGTCAATGTGCCGGCTCGCTCCATGTTTGCTCCTCCGTGATCACTCCCGGGCCAGGCGGGGACTTGCCTGGCCGGTCAAAGTGGGATGTTGCTGTGCTTTTTCATGGGGAGGGAGCTGCGCTTTCCCCTGAGCACCTTCAAGGCAGTGATGAGGCGAGGCCTCGTTTCCCGGGGTGGGATGACCGCGTCCAGGTAACCGCGAGCGGCAGCCGTGTATGGATTGGCAAATCGCTCGCGGTACTCGGCGATGAGCTCGCCGCGGAGGGCATCGGCGTCGCCGGCAGCCAGGCGCTTCTTGTGCAGGACGTTGACTGCTGCTTCGGGTCCCATGACCGCGATTTCGGCGCCCGGCCAGGCCAGGTTGATATCTCCGCGCAGGTGCTTGGAGCTCATCACGATGTATGCGCCGCCGTATGCCTTGCGTGTGATCACGGCCACCTTGGGCACCGTCGCTTCGGCGTAGGCAAAGATCATCTTTGCCCCATGGCGGATGATGCCACCATGTTCCTGCTCCACGCCCGGCAGAAAGCCGGGCGTATCCGCCAGGGTCACCAGGGGCACGTTGAAGCAGTCGCAGAAGCGGATAAAACGCGCCCCCTTGTCACTGGCGTCGATATCCAGTACGCCGGCCAGGACATCTGGCTGCTGGGCCACGATGCCGACTGGATAACCGTCAAGCCGGGCAAAGCCGACCAGAAGGTTGGGTGCAAACCCGGCCTGCACCTCCATGAATTCGCCGTCGTCTAGCACGGCCTGCAGCACCTGCCGCATATCGTACGCCTGATCGGGCGCCTCGGGCACCAGCTCTTCCAGCTCAGCGGCCAACCTGTCGGGCCTGTCCGTTGGTTGCTGCCGGGGTGGGTCGTCGGCGTTGTTGCCCGGGAGGAACCCGAGTAGCCGGCGTACTTCGGCCAGCGCTGTGCCCTCGTCCGCACAGGCAAAGTGGGCTACGCCACTGGCCTGGCTGTGGATCTGGGCACCCCCCAGGCCTTCAAAACTGACCTCCTTGCGCGTGACAGCCCGGATCACCTCCGGGCCCGTAATGAACATGTGGCTGGTACCATGCACCATAAAGACGAAATCGGTAATGGCCGGGCTGTACACCGCGCCTCCCGCGCACGGGCCGAGTATCACCGAGATCTGGGGGATGACGCCCGAAGCGATCGTGTTGCGGTAAAAAATTTCACCATAGGCTGCCAGCGCATCGACGCCCTCCTGGATCCGGGCGCCGCCCGAATCATTGAGGCCGATGAGGGGTGCCCCGCTGGCCATGGCCAGATCCATGACCTTACAGATCTTGCGGCCGTGTATCGCGCCCACCGACCCACCCAGCACGGTAAAGTCCTGGCTAAAGACGTACACGGGACGGCCAGCGATCTGCCCATAGCCCGTGACAACACTGTCGCCCAGCAGCTCGTCTCCGTCCTGGGAGCCGAAAGCGTCCAATTCTTGGAATGTGCCCGGATCCAGCAGCAAGTCCAACCGCTCGCGCGCGGTGTACTTGCCCCTGGCGTGCTGCCGCTCGACCCGTTCGGCGCCCCCACCCCATCGCGCTCGCGCTTCCATTTCGCGCAGCCGCGCCAGAGCCGCACTATTCATGCTTCCTCCGTTTTCTCCTGCCCTCTTCGTCGTACAGGATCTGGAACAGGTGCGCGTCTGCCCACCGCCACCACCGCCGCCAGCGGGATCGCAACTGTGCCCAGCGGTAGCGCAAGCTGCGCCAGAAGGCCATCTGTCGCGAGGGAACGGGGACCGGCAAGGGCAGGCTCCAACGCAGCACGGTGGCAGCCCAGGTCAGCCCGGCACCAAAACCGGTCAATAGTATCACGTCGTCTCGCTTGACCAGGCCCTGGTCAATGGCCTCGCAGAGGGCCATCGGGATGGAAGCCGAGGAGGTGTTGCCATAGCGCGACAGGTTGGAATACATGCGCTCCTCCTCGATGCCCAGGTTGCGCGCTGCTGCCTGCAGAATGCGGTCGTTGGCCTGATGGGGGATGACCAGGCTGACGTCCTGCACACTGAGGCCGGCCTGAGCGAGGACACGGCGCGAGGCATCAGGCATGATCCGGGTGGCAAAACGAAAGACCTGGCGCCCATCCATCTGGACTGTGTGCTGGCGCGCCTGCACCGTCTCGATGCTGGCAGGCAGGGCACTGCCCCCCGCCGGCTGGATGAGCAGGTCCTTTCCTGAGCCATCAGCGCCCAGGACCGAAGCAAGGATGCCTCCTGGTGCGCCATTGGCCTGGAGGACGACGGCGCCGGCCCCATCGCCAAAGAGGACACAGGTGTTGCGGTCGGTCCAGTCCGTGATGCGCGACAGGGTCTCTGCACCAATCACGAGCCCGTGTTCGTAGCCGCCCGCGGCGATGAGGTCGGCGACGACGCTCAGGCCATATACAAAACCGGAGCAACCCGCCGACAGGTCGAAGGCGGCTGCCCCTTCGGCACCCAGCGCGTCCTGGAGCAGACAAGCGGTCGCCGGAAACGCATAATCCGGCGTCACCGTCGCCACGACGACCAAGTCCAGTTGGGCCGGGTCGAGGTTGGCCACCTCGAGCGCGGCCTGGGCTGCCCGCAGGGCCAGGGAGAACGTAGTCTCTCCTTCACCGGCGATGTGGCGCTCGACGATGCCGGTCCGTTGGCGGATCCACTCGTCGGAGGTATCCACCATCGTACACAGGTCATGGTTATTCACCACCCGCTCGGGCACGGCCATACCCCAACCGACGATGTGGGTCCGGCGATCAGTAGCCGCCCGCGTTGATGCCAACTTGCCTATCCTTCCCAGGCACGGAAGATCAGGGTGGCGTTGTGGCCGCCAAAGCCAAAGGAGTTCGAGAGGGCGGTGCGAGGATGGGTTGTGCGTGCCTCGTTGGGCACATAGTCGAGGTCACATGTCGGATCAGGGGTCTCGTAGTTGATGGTGGGATGGATCACCCCGGTTTCCAGCGTCTTGATGCAAGCGATGGCTTCCACAGCGCCTGCGGCGCCCATCAGGTGGCCGATCATCGATTTCGTCGAGCTGACCGGGATCCTGGGCGCGTATTCGCCGAATACGGTGTGGATGGCCCGCGTTTCAATGGGATCGTTGAGCGGCGTGCTGGTCCCGTGAGCGTTGATGTAGTCGATGTCCATGGGCCGCAAGCCAGCACCGTCCAGGGCTGCCTGCATGGAGAGGGCCGCCCCGGTGCCATCCTCATCCGGTGCCGTGATGTGGAAGGCGTCAGCGCTCGCGCCGTAGCCAATCAGCTCGGCATAGATCCGGGAGTCTCGCTGCTGGGCATAGTCCAGGCTCTCCAGAATGAGGACGCCCGCCCCTTCGCCCATCACGAACCCGTCACGCTCGGCATCGAACGGCCTGCTGGCTCGTTTTGGTTCGTCGTTCCGCTGCGACACTGCCCCCATGTTGGCGAAGGCGGCCAGGGTCAGGGGGTGCATGACCGACTCGGCTCCACCGCAGATCATGACCTCAACCCTGCCGTGCCGGATATAGTCGGCGGCCTCGCCGATGGCATTGCTGCCGGTGGCACAGGCCGAGGCCAGCGAAAGCGCGGGGCCGTGAAGCCTGTACTTGATGGCAACCTCTCCCGCCGCGGCGTTGGGCATCATCATGGGCACCATCAAGGCGCTGACCCGCCGGGGTCCCCGGGTACGCATGGTATCGTGTGCATCCAGCAGGGTTACCACGCCCCCGATCGCGGTGCCCATGACCACGCCGACGTGCCGGTTCACCCCGTTCAGGCCGAAAGACAGCCGGGCATCCGCCACAGCCTGTTCTGTGGCAACTGCGACCAACTGGGTGAAGCGATCGGTGCGCCTGGCGTGTTTGTGGCCGAGCAGTGCCACGGGATCAAAGTCCTTTACTTCGGCAGCGATGCGAACGGCCTGGTCGGAGGCATCGTAGGCAGCGATGGGACCCACACCCGACCGCCCCTCGGTCAAGCCCTCCCAAAAGGTAGTCACGTCGTTGCCGAGCGGGTTGACCGTGCCCAGTCCTGTCACGACCACTCTCTTGCGCATGCTACTCCCTCGCAGAACCTCATATTGGTTTGGGCCGATCCTGGTAGGTAGAACACCGGGGCGGGGCAAAGGATGCGCACAACACAGGCGTAACTTTCGTAGACATGCCGTGTTGTTTCTGGGTAGGACGGGGTACATTTGCCAGGGACTGTGTCACACCACTGCTCGATCCAGGAGGCATGTCTTGTGAGTGCCGATTCTCAGCGAACGATAGCGGCAAACCGGGCTCATTCATGGTTACGCAAGATCGGTGTCGCGCTCGTGCCCGGTCCGATGACCCCCTTGTTGCAGAGAGCCAGTCATGACCTGCTACGCCAATTCGAGCGCCTGGGCCACGAGGTTCAACTGAGGCCCAACGATGGCTCGGACGTCCTTCTCACGACTGCACTCTTTGAGGAACCCATAGAGTGGCGCGAGGCCCCCTTGTTCACGGCCCGTCGCCGCTTTCGTCTGGATCACCTGCCCACTGTGTACACCCTGGTACACGCATCCTCCAGTGCCTTCCAACGTGTGCTCGATCGTCTCGAAGTTGCTTTGAGCAGGGAACCACCCGACCCAGCCGACTTTGCGTTTCCCGGCCTGGCACCGCGGGCTTACCACGTCCTCGTTGAACAAGGCCGGCGCGGGGGCGCGATCCTGGCCCTGGAGCGCCTGGTGCAAGCTCAGGCCAAGAGCCTGCGAGTTGTCCTGGTCGTTGGAGATGAACGCCCGCTGGCGTCCTATCACTTCGACCTGGCCGGTGCCTATCCTTGCACGCAGGCAGACGATCCCCAGGTCTTTTACGAGGACATTGTCCTGCGAATCGTGACGGCCGCCAGTACCACAGAGGTGAATCGGCACCAGGTGGTCGGAGAGCCGGTCTCCGGAACACTCTGGCAGCGCCTCAGCACGCCAGCGGCCGTGCGTCTCGCCGGCCGCGAGTTGGGAAGGCGGAGCTTTTTCACCGAGATGGTGCGCATCACCGACCTGGTCACTGTGCCGGCTGTGGGCGAGGCCGTGGCTGAGCAGTATAGCGAAGGATGCTTTGCCACGTGGGATCCAGAACTGGAGGCTCTTGTGGCCACGGTGACCGGCAGCGCCCGTCCCGTCGATAAGGGGAACATCACGGACGACGAGTTGGCCGTGATCGTAGGCGTGCGGTCCGATGGTCAAGGCGCACTTGTCCGCCACGTGGAGGGCATACGCAACGATCCGCCTTCCTCAGAGTCGGTGGAAATGATCGACATGGATCGCGCGCTGCCGGCCATTACGCTGGGAGCGGTCTGGGACACTGAGGTTGAGGTGCCCGTGGTGCGGTCGAAACTACACGGGCACCGGGGCGTCGCCAGCTACGACCCCCGTCACGTGGAGCACGTGCCCCTCGACCCGCCCTACTATCACTATTTGGTCTCCTGCGCTACGGAAGCCCAAGTCCGGGCCATAAGGGGGGCTTTTGCTCGTTCCGAAGCTTTGCAGGACCCGGACGATCCACGCCAGGTGGTGTTCACCGTCCTGCCGGGCCATGGCGTCGTCATCGTGGAAAAGTGGGTGCCCGGCACGGTCCCCTTTCAGGTCATCTGGGAGTTCATGGACGCGGGCTACCTGGAGATAGACAACCTCATCCCCCAGGGACCGATGTGCTACGTCCCGGATGCCAGCGGACGGCTGGTATTGAGAACCGCGGAACCATCTCCCCATGAATCTGGATGATGGCTGTTCGCAACGGTCGGCAGCGTTTGCGGCAAGGTCTCGCGTTCCGCTGATAGGCAGATAGGGTGGTGGGTCGATGCGGGCAATATACTTCGAGGTGAACATCCCCAGAGCGCTGATCACGAAGTCACTGCGCAAGCTATGGCCTGGGGTCATCTGGAGCCCTGTCTCACCCACCCGCGTGGCGAACCTGCCGGAGCCACCTCTGCCGGGATCTCGCTGGGTCCGGGTGCGGAACCGGCAATGTGGCATCTGTGCCACGGATCTGACGCTGCTGCTGGTCGAGGCTGATCCGCAGGTGTCCATAGCGGCCCTGCCGGGCCTGGCGCGCTTCTACCTTGGCCACGAAGTTGTCTCCGACGTGGTGCAGACGGGGCCGGAGGTGACGACGGTGGAGGTGGGGGATCGCGTGATCATGGATACCCGTCACACTGGCCCTACGTGCCTGAGCCAGGGGATCTCGCCACCGTGCAAGCACTGTCGGGCTGGGATCTATGCCCGCTGCGAGAACCAGTCGAGTGGGGCCGGCCCGCTGGGGGTGGGCGGAGGCTGGGGAGATGGCTACACCGCCCACGAAAGTGAGGTGCGGCGAATACCGCCCGAGCTGACGGACGATCAAGCGGTGCTCGTCGAGCCGGCCAGCGTAGCGTTGCGGGCGGTGTTACGGAGACGACCCCAGCCGGGAGAGCGAGTCCTCGTCATTGGGTGTGGGATTATCGGGCTATTGACGGTGTGCCTCGTGCGCATTGTCGTCCCCCAGGCACATGTTACGGCGATGGCCCGCTACCCCCACCAGGTCGAGATGGCGCATCGTCTGGGGGCCGACGAGGTGATCCCAGGGCGAGATGGGTACGAGGAGGTCGCGCGGCTGACCGGTGGACAGCTCTATGTGGGTTCTTTCGGAAACAGGATGCTGCTCGGCGGTTATGACGTCATCTACGACATCGTGGGCACTGGTCAGACGATCAAAGACGGCCTGCGTTGGGCGAGGGCGGGAGGGATGGTCGTCGTCGTTGGCATCTCGCCGAAAGTGATGAAGACGGACCTGAGCCCTGTCTGGCATCAAGAAGTCACCCTGGCAGGCAGCGTTGTCCATGGCCTGGAGGAGTGGGACGGCCAACGTGTGCACGGATACGACCTGGTGATCGAGTGGATGCGCGACGGGACCTTGCCGACCGCAGACCTCATCACCCACCGTTATCCCCTGAGAGAGGTAAAAGAGGCAGTCGCTACTGCTACCGATAAACGCACTGGGGCGGTCAAGGTGGTGCTGCAGACTGAGGATTAGTACCTCACCAAACCGATGCTGATGTCTGAATCGTCCTGTGTGAAACTGATGCTGACTAGCACAAGGCCACGACAGGGCACAACCTCGGCGTCTAGTGGGTCATATGACAACCCTATAGCCATTTCTCAAGGCTAGACAAAGGCCATATCCGTGACAAGTGACCCACTGGCGCTGCCCCTGACCCCACCGCAGAATGGGTGGATAGGCCCGGCGCACGGCGACAAAGAGGGGCCAGCTTCCGAATGCGCCCGCCGCGACTTGAACCAAGTTCAGGGGTACCTCGGTCAGAGCTGCACCGAACCCGACCGAGAGGCTGCCCGCCAGTAGGTATCCGACGACAACAATCGCGCTCCCAATGCCCATGGCAAACAGCAGTCCTCTCGAGCCCTCCCACCTGAGGCTGAGCTTTCCCGTCACTCACCCTTGCAACCCGTGGATCACGAGGGAGAATATGGCCCACTGTGCGTAGGGGCTCGTGACGTCGGCCAGCGCTGTGCCCAGGCCACCTGCCACAGCCCCAACCCACGGTCCAAAGGCGAGGGCACTGAAGAATACCCCGACGTCGCCCAGGTGGATGTAGCCGACGACAGGCGTCGGCACCTGGACCACACGGGTCAAGACAAAGACCAGAGCGCTCATGACTGCCATCGTGGTTACAGCCCGTGGATCCAATGCTTTGCGTGACATGAACTCCCTCCTCTCACTGATGGTCCGAAGAATCATCCAACTTCTGGCAGCGGTCCATCCCTGCGCGCAACGAAGCGGTAAACGCCGCTGCTGCCGCAGCGGGATCATCTGCCCCGCCGATAGCCTCGATAAGGGCGCTGCCGACGATGGCGCCATCGGCGAAGCGGGCCACCTGGGCCGCTTGGCCAGGCGTGCTGATGCCAAAACCGACGGCCAGGGGCAGGTCGGTCACCGATCGCACCCTGGCAACCCAGGACGCCAGCCCCGGCGCCACCTGCTCCCGGGCACCGGTCACACCCGTCAACGAAACCATGTAAAGGAACCCAGTGCTTCGCCCGGCGATGAGCCGCAGGCGTTCATCTCCCGACGTAGGCGCCACCAGAAAGACCAGGTCAATGCCCCGGCTGTGCAAGAGGGAGTGCAACGTCGTCGCCTCCTCAGGGGGCAGGTCGGGGACGATGACGCCGTCAATGCCAGCCGTGGCCGCCCGCTGGACAAACCCTGCCAGGCCCATCTGCAGGATCGGATTGTAGTAGCCCATCAGGACAAAGGGCACCCGCACGCCCCCTGCGCGAAGCAGTGCCGCCTGTTCCAGACAATGCGCTAGCGTCATGCCATTGGCCAAAGCTCTCTGGGAGGCGGCCTGGATCGTCGCTCCATCGGCGAGCGGGTCACTGAAGGGGATGCCCAGTTCGATGAGGTCGGCGCCGGCCTCGACGAGGGCCGGGACCAAAGACAGCGCGCTGTCCTGTTCGGGATAGCCCAGGGTCAGATAAGGCATGAGCGCTGCTCGCCCTGCGTTGCGCAGGCTCTCGAATGTTGCGGCGATTCGACTCATCCTGCCCCTCCCCGTGTTCCAGCATCCAGCATTGTGGCGACGGTTGGCACATCCTTGTCGCCACGCCCGCTGAGGTTGACGATCATGAGTGCGTCGGGTCCCAACCGCGGCGCGAGTCTGATGGCTTCGGCTATGGCGTGGGCGCTCTCCAGGGCGGGGATGATGCCTTCGAGTTCGCTCAGCCTTTGAAAGGCACACAGTGCCTCAGCGTCGCTGACGTGGGTGTATTGCGCACGCCCGAGATCGCGCAGCCAGGCGTGCTCCGGCCCGACGGCCGCGTAGTCAAGCCCCGCCGAGATGCTGTGCGTGGGCGTGATCCGGCCGTCTGGATCCTGGAGGACGTAGGTCTGCGTCCCGTGGAGCACACCCGGACGGCCCAGGCTCGGGTCAGCAAAACGGGCTGCGTGATGCCCGGTTTCTATCCCCTTGCCACCAGCCTCAACGCCGACCAACTTGACGGCTCTGTCAGCCAGGAAGGGGTAGAAGAGCCCAATGGCGTTCGAGCCGCCGCCGACGCAGGCCACCAATACCTCAGGCAGGCGGCCTTCTACCGACAGGATCTGCTGCCGAGCCTCGTCGCCGATGACACGCTGAAAGTCGCGCACCATCCTGGGATAGGGATGGGGTCCCAAGGCCGAGCCGAGCAGGTAGTGGGTCGTGTGCACGTGGGTCACCCAGTCGCGGATGGCCTCGTTGATGGCATCCTTGAGCGTGCACCTTCCGGCGTCCACCGGTCGCACCTCGGCGCCCAGGAGGTGCATGCGGAACACGTTGGGCTGTTGGCGCGCCATGTCGGCCACGCCCATGTAGACCACGCACTGCAGCCCCAGCAGGGCGCACACTGTCGCCGTCGCCACGCCGTGCTGGCCAGCCCCCGTCTCGGCTACAATGCGTAGCTTGCCCATCCGCTGGGCCAGCAGGGCCTGCCCGAGCGCGTTGTTGATCTTGTGGGCGCCAGTGTGGGCCAGGTCCTCGCGCTTGAGGTAGATGCGCGCCCCGCCGAGGGTCTCGCTCAACCGTGTGGCCAACGTCAGGGGCGTGGGCCGCCCGGCGTAGTGGTGCAGGAGATGCTGCAAGCGATGGCCGAAGGCTGGGTCGGCCGTCGCGTCTTCGAATGCTGCCTCCAGTTCGTGTAAGGCTGGCACCAACGTCTCGGGGACGTAGGCGCCACCGTACGGACCGTAACGAGGTCCGTTAGACGTCGCGAGGGGTGGAAAGGTATCCTGCATCGTGGCCTCCGATCGTCTCATGGCAGGGCGGCATCTGCGGCCCGGACGGCCTGGACAAAGGCCGCCAGGCGCCCGGCATCCTTGATGCCCTTGGTCCGCTCCACACCGCTGGAGACGTCCACACCCCAGGGCCGCACCTGGGCGATAGCCAGGCCCACAGTCTCCGGTGTGAGCCCACCGGCCAGCAGCAGGCGGGCGTGGCGGGCGATCTCCGCGGCCAGCTCCCAGTTCGCCGTGAGTCCCGTTCCTCCGAACTGCTGCGGGTGAAAGGCATCCAGCAGCAACTGGGGCAGCATGCTCTCACCAGGCCTCACCGGATGATAAGCCGTCAGGGAGGCTGCCGCCTCCTGGCGCGTTCGCGGCCGGACGGCTTTGAAAGCGCGGGGGAGCAGTGCCTGCACGTCGGATGGTGGCTCGTTGCCGTGCAGTTGGGCCAGGTCGAGGCCTGCCCGGTCAAGCGCGGCCTGGACGCGTTCGACCTCTTCATCTACGAAAACGCCGACGCACAGCGGTGCGCTTTCGCCGTACTCGCGCTGCATTGCCTGCGTGATGGCTGAGGCCTGCTCCAGTGTGACAAAGCGCGGGCTCCGGGGGTAGAGGACAAAGCCCAGGTAATCCGCCCCTGCCTTCGTGGCTCGCAGAGCGTCCTGCAGGTTGGTGATGCCGCAGATCTTGATCCGGGTACGGCCCTTTCCCTCCGTCATGTAATGAACTCCCTCACTTTTTGCCCCACGTCTCGAGCCCGCACCAGCGCCTCGCCAACCAGCATGGCGTCGACGCCGAGGGCCGCCAGGCGTTCTACGTCGGCCCGGGTGTGCACACCGCTTTCGGCCACGAGAATCAGGTCCGCAGGCACGAGGGGGCGCAGCCGGGCCGTTGTCTCCAGGTCGACCTCAAAGGTGCGCAGGTCACGGTTGTTGACGCCCAGGATGGAGGGCGCGATGGCCAGCGCGCGCAGCAGCTCAGCTTCGTCGTGCACTTCGACCAGGACGGCCATGCCCAGCTCGCGGGCCAGGTCGTGGAACAGCTTCAGGTCACCTTCATCCAGCGCTGCCACGATGAGCAGGATGGCGTCTGCTCCGGCGGCCCGGGCCTCGTAGACCTGGTACGCATCCAGAATAAAGTCCTTGCGCAGGACCGGCAGGCTGACCCCCTGCCGCACATTCCGTAGATCGTCGAGGCTGCCACGGAAGAAGCGCTGATCCGTCAGCACGCTGATGGCGGCTGCCCCATTGGCCTCGAATGCACCGGCCAGCGCCACGGGGTCCAGGTCAGGACGCAGGAGGCCCTTGCTCGGCGAGGCCCGCTTGATCTCGGCGATGAGCCGGACAGGGCCGGCGCCTGGTCGCTGGGAGGAACGCAAGGCGGTTGCCAGGTCACGCGGCGGGGATAACGAGGCCATCCTCGCCCGCAACGCTGCCAGCGGCACCGCGCTCCTGGCCCGCGCGATTTCCGCCCGCTTCCAGCGGATAATCTCGTCGAGGATCGTGTGCTCAGGCATCAGTTGGCTAGGCCCTGGCTGTAGTCGACGAGGGCCTCCAAGGTCTGCAGGGCCGCCCCGCTGTCGATGCTCTCGGCGGCCAGGGCGATGCCCTCGCTTAGACTCGCAGCCAATCCGCCGATCAGCAGGGCGGCAGCCGCGTTGAGCAACACGACGGCGCGACGTGGGCTGCGATCTTGACCTGAGAGAATGGCCCTGGTGATCCGCGCATTCGCCCGGGGATCGCCCCCCTGGAGATCGCTAAGGCTAGCGCGGGGAAAGCCGAACGCCTGCGGCTCGAGCATCTCTGTCACGATCCGGCCATTCGCCGGAGCAAGACCAAAGTAACTGACCTGGTTCGGGCCAGTGGTGGTCAGCTCGTCCAGCCGTCCCGAGCCGTGCACCACGTACGCGGCGCGGCTGCCCAACTGTCGCAGGACGTGGGCCAGCACCTCTGTCAGCGAGGCATCGTAGACGCCCAGCAGTTGAGCCTCCGCCCCAGCAGGGTTGGTCAGCGGCCCCAGGACGTTGAAGACAGTGCGGATGCCCAGTTCGCGGCGTGGTCCGATGGCGTGCCGCATGGCGGGATGGAACCTTGGGGCAAAGAGAAAGCCGATGCCGATGTCGTCGATGGCCTGCGCTACCTGCTCCGGCGACAGGGCGAGGTTTACGCCCAGCGCCTCCAGCACGTCGGCGCTGCCCGACTGGCTGCTGACGCAGCGATTGCCGTGCTTGGCCACACCCAGCCCTGCGCCGGCAACCACAAAGGCGGCCGTGGTCGAGATGTTGAAGGTGCCGGCGCGGTCACCGCCCGTACCGCAGGTGTCGATGACATCCCTGCGCGTTGGGTGCACCTGCACTGCGACCTGGCGCATCGCCCGGGCGCAGCCGGTTATCTCGTCCACGGTTTCCCCTTTGAGCCGCAGGGCGACCAGGAACCCAGCGATCTGGGCCGGCGTGGCGGCGCCACTCATGATCTGGCCCATAACAGCCTCGGCCCATTCGATGGGCAGCGATTCACCTTCCAGCAGTTGGTGAATGGTCTCGCGGATCATTTCTGCCTCCTCTTCCTCTACCTACTGCATCAAGAACCGGCGCAGAATTTGCTTGCCATGGTCGGTCAAGATGCTCTCTGGATGGAATTGCACGCCTGCCACAGGCGCTGTCCTGTGCCGAAGGGCCATGATCTCGCCCTCGGCTGTAAGGGCAGCGGCCTCCAGACAATCGGGCAGGGGCTCCTGCACGATCAGGCTGTGGTAGCGCATGGCATTGAAGGGGCTGGGCACACCCTCCAGGATGCCCCTCTGGTCGTGGTAGACGGGGCTGGTCTTACCGTGCATCAGGCGCGGTGCCCGGACGACCCGGCCGCCAAAGGCGGCCGCGATGCACTGATGGCCCAGGCACACACCCAGAATGGGGATTGTGGCGTGAAAAGCGTCGATAACGTCCAGGGAGATGCCGCCATCCCTGGGCGTGCCGGGGCCGGGCGAGATGACGATGTGGCTGGGAGCCAACGCCCGGATCCCCGCCAGGTTCACGGCATCGTTGCGGCGGACCAGCGGATCAGCGCCCAACTCGCCCAGGTACTGCACCAGGTTATAGGTGAACGAATCGTAGTTGTCGATGACCAGGATCATACTCGCATTCCTCCTCGAGAGATTAAGACCTCGAAGGACTACAGGCCGCGCTCGGCCATGTCAATCGCCACGCCCAACGCCCGGGCCTTGTGCAGGGTTTCCTCCCACTCGCGGGTTGGATGGCTGTCGGCGACGATGCCGCCGCCGGCCTGCAGGTAGGCCACGTCGCCCCGCATCAGGATGGTGCGGATGGTGATGCACGTGTCCATGTTGCCGTTGAAGCCAAAGTAACCGACGGCGCCGGCATAATGACCACGCCGCACGGCCTCCAGTTCCTCGATGATCTCCATGGCCCGCACTTTGGGCGCCCCACTCACCGTTCCTGCCGGGAACGTAGCTCGCAGGAGATCGTAGGCATCCGCGCCCCGGCGTAGTTGGCCCGTGACCCGGCTCACCAGGTGGATGACGTGCGAATAGCGTTCGATGGTGAACAGATCCGGCACCCTGATTGTGCCAAACTCACATACGCGGCCCAGATCGTTACGCCCGAGATCGACGAGCATGACGTGCTCGGCACGCTCCTTGGGATCGGCCATGAGGTCAGCTTCCAGAGCTCGGTCCTCGGCCTCGCCCTTGCCGCGCGGGCGCGTGCCAGCGATGGGCCGCACCTCGGCCGTGCGACCCTGCAACCGGGCTAACACTTCCGGCGATGATCCAATGAGGTGGGTTGCGGGGTCACCGCCCAGATCCAGGAAGAACATGTAGGGCGAGGGATTTAGCCGACGGAGCGCCCGGTAGATGCTGAACGGCTCGGCTCCGGTCCGGCGCCTCAGTCGCTGCGAAGGGACGACCTGAAAGATGTCGCCGGCCGTGATGTACTCCTTGGCCTTCCGTACCGCCGCCTTGAATTGGTCCTGGGTCATGTTCGAGGTCACATCGCCGCCAGGCCGGCAGGCTGGTGCAGGTGCAGGTGGCAGAGGTGCTCGCAAGCGGCGCTCGACGCTGTCCAGTTGCTCCATGGCCTCGTCGTAGGCCGCATCGAGATTGTTTTTCGATGGGACGTGGGCGTTGGCCACCACCAGGAGGCGATGGCGGACATGATCGAACACCAGCAGGGTGTCGGTCACGAGGAGATGCAGGTCAGGCAGGCGGAGTTCATCGTGGGTGCTGTCGGGCAGGCGTTCAAAGAAGCGCACCATGTCGTAGCCCAGGTAGCCGACGGCACCGCCGAGGAAGAGCGGCAGGTCGTGCACGAGTTGGTCGATCGGCGCCACAGGTTGATACCGTTCTAGCTCGGAAGCCACCGCGTGAAGCGGATCCTGGCCATCGGCGAGCTGGCTCGTTTCCGACCGGTCGTTGCCCAGGATGAAGACCTGACGCCCGCGAGTCAGGATCTGCCGTTGGGGATCGAAGCCCAGGAACGAGTAGCGTCCCACCTGCTCTGCTTTTTCCACGCTTTCCAACAGGAAACTGGGCCCTTGGCCACGCAGCTTGAGGTATACGGAAACAGGGGTCTCCAGGTCAGCGGGCAGTTCCCTGTAGACCGGTACCAGAACGCCCTGCCTGGCCAGCTCATGGAATTGTTCACGTGTTAACCCGTCCATGCTTTTGCCTACCTCCTCCCCAATAGAAACGCCTCCCGTCCCCTGAAGGGACGAGAGGCGAATAACGCTTCCCGCGGTGCCACCCCTGTTAGGCTGATTCCACGAAACAAAAAACGCGCCATGAGCGCGTTGTGAGCCAGCCTCACTCGTTGCAGGTACGGCCCGCGGCAAATCCGGGGCGATACCCTCGGCCCTGATAACGGTGGCGTCTCCGGGCAATCCTACCAGGTGTCAGCGCCACCCTTCAGACTGCCAGCTCCCCGGCCCATTCACGCCTACCGCCTGCTAGCGAACTTGCAGCACGAGGTCCGCCTCTCTGGCGCGCGCATAAGCGCTACTACTCCGGTTCACAGCTATTGCGAACAGTTCAATTGTGCTGCCGAGTATAGCGGAAAGTCCAGGATTTGTCAAATCGGGTGCGAGACGGTGTATGTCAATCTTGATGGCAGCATTAGCTCGCACTATAGGCCCTGCAAAGCAATAGCTTCTGCGCCGCGCGCTCCCTCAGCAGACAGTACTCCCACAGAGCTATCAGTCTAGCCCCAGCTTCGCCCGTAGTTTGTCCCGGTGCTGTTGAAACCGTTCCTTGTCTTGCCCATGCGGCTTGTCCGGCAGCGCCAAGTACGCCTCGGACACCCGAATTGCCTCGTCGAAGCGCTTCTGACGCGTGTAGATGATCCGCAATCGGTCATAGGGAAAGGAGCCAAAGAAGCAGACAGGACTTGAACCTCCGACCTCACGGAGCCGAATTGAGAAGTGCAAGGATCCATGTCGGCCCCGCACAGAGTTGGACGACCCTGTCTTGCTCAGTGACGCACCACCAGCGGCAGGTGCACGGCGTTGGGCACCCACCTACGGCCATAGATGTGCCGGTGAACCCCGAAAATGCCCGGGGAATCCTTCTCGTACACGATCAGCGGTGCGACCCGGCCCCAGGCCACAGCAGGGTTCTCATGGTCCGAGAATGCGTAGGCGGCGACCTCAAAAACCTCAATACTCACATCTTTTCTGTGATAAGCCCAGATCTCCTCGCCGGTTGGGCTACTCCACTGCCAGACGACCAGGTAATCCCAGTCGGTTCCGGATCGGGCCACGACGGCGGGAGATGTCTCGTCGTCGATGGTACTGGCAATGGAGAACACGCTGCCGACCAGGTTGCCGTTCACGTCCAGTTCCTGACCACGGATGTCCCAGTCGCAGCAAGGACCAGGATAAGCGTGCTGCCAAACTACGAGATAGCGGTGCTGCTGATCGGTGGTCACGGCCGGTAGCAGTTGATCTTCGGTCGCGGCGTTGACAGTGAACACACCGGGAGGGGTGACCACCTGGCCGCTGAGTCCCCCGAGGCGGGCGGCTCTGATGTCGCCATCGCTGGCAGTCCACATGCGTCTCCAAACCACCAGGTATTCATCGGCGGCGATGTTGTAGGTGACGTCGGCCTGATGCGGCTGTTCGGCAGTGGTGATGATGGCGCCGTACAGCTTGCTGCCGTCCGCCGCGAGGATAGCGTGAGCTACGTCGGTCGGCAAAGAGGTGGTTGCATCGAGGGCGCTCCAGACCACCAGGTATTCGTTGCGAAGGCTGTTCCAAGCCACGCGCGGGGTCCAGAAGGTGCGGTTGGGCCACGTGATGATCTGAAACTCGGGGTTCTGGTAAGAACCATTCCAGGCAATGGTCCGACCCCAGATCTCGTACGTAGAGCCATCGCCGTTGGCGTTGTACATCCACACGACCAGGTACTCGTCGGTGGTGGCATTATAGGCCGCCGCCGGCTGTGCCCGATCATTGGCGCCGGCCGAGACGGAGAACCAGCTCAGGAGCTGGCCACTCGCGGACACACGCCGGGCGTAGATGTCGCGGTGGCCGCCGGGCCAGGTGTTGTGCCATACGACCAGGTACTCGTCGTGGCGCCAGTTGTAGGCCACACCCGGCCTGTATCGGTCACACTCCGGCGTGGTAGGCAACGAAATCTGGATCTCGCCGCCGAGGTGCGATGTGGCAGCCAGGGTGCCGTCGGGATTGTGCCCGTCTGACGGGGCGTCCCCCTTGGGGAAGACAGCCACTGCCGGCAGAATGCCGCTGACTCCAGACAGCACAACACATGCAGTCAGGAGAAAGGACAAAATCTGGTTGGCAAACATCATCTCCTCCTTGCGTGAAAAGGGCCAAGGCTGCCGCCCTGGTCATACGCAGAGAGAACGGCTCGTCATATGCAAGCCTAACAGGAACTTGTGGCTGGGCGCTGGGAGGTCTGCATGGGACAGCGCCCGTGCGGGTCAGGTAGATGGTGCGGCATCGCTGGACTCGGATGGCAGCGGCTGACAATGCGGAGTTCGTCCAGGGCGCGGGCTCTGGGGCATCGGGGAGGCGGCGGAAGGCGGTGAGGCGCCTCCGCTCCATGGGATATTGGGTCTCAGCGCCGGCAGGCCGAAGGTAGCCGGTCAGGCGCAGGATCTCCTCGCGCGAGACGCCCAGGTAGTCGGCCAGACGCAGGCAGGTGTCCACCAGTGGCGCGCGGGCTTGCATCAGGATGCTGCTGGTGGTGACCTCGCCCACGCCGACTTCAGCGGCAACCGGAGCCGGATTCAAGCCGTGTCGAACGAGTCCGTCACGCAACCACTGTGCTAACCACGTCATCGGCACGACCTACCCCATCACCCTCACCAGGAGAGGGATTCGACTGTACAGGAGTTTAGGCTGTTTTCGGACGCACGTCTATTGTAGCGCATTTTCCTTGACAGGTCAAACCTGGCTCCAACTGCTCAAACTGTCCAATCGTGCTATTCTGTGGTACAATGGAGAGTGATCAACAGACAAGCGGCATTCTCTCTTGGACCTCGACCTGGTCTGGTTCCGAACAAAGGTTGCCACATGGTACGAGCACCACACCGAGTCCTCGTCGCAGACGATGATGAAGATATCCTGTTCTTGTGGCGCAATGCTCTGCTCATGCCGGTGGGCGCCTACGAAGTGGTGACGGTCTGCGACGGCTGTGATGCCCTGGAAGAGATTGCCCGGATGCCCTTTGATCTCGTTGTCACGGACATCAGGATGCCGCGCATGGACGGGCTGGAGCTAACGAAGGCCATCCGGCAATTGGGATACAAGATACCCGTGCTCTGGATCACGGCCCGGATTGTGGTCGATATGGCTGAAGATGCCAAGCGCTTGGGCGTGTATTGTTGCCTCTATAAGCCATTGCGTGTGGCCGAGATGCGGCGGGTCGTAGCCGATGCACTTGCGGCTTCTCAGAAGGAAGCAACGCCCTAACCCTCTACGCGATCCACCACAGGGTGAGCCACCGTGAAAGATTCGTTCGTTGAGCGCGCCAACCCCGGCTGTCCTGGCCGAGAATGCCCATCCATTCGAAAACCTATCATTCAGGATGGATAGTCCTCTTGTGTTATTCGGGTTGACTGGCAGACTCTGGAGCGGATGATGCTATTCGGCCAGGACAGGGTGCTCCGCAGACTATGTAGTGCCTGATTTGGTTTGTGTCAGAATGAAGACTGGAGACTGGTTTCGCCGTCGAATAACTGGCATATTGCTGGGTGAACAAGAACTCGCCCTGAAGAGCGAGGAATTCTCTCTCGCACGTCGCTTTGAGGGCATCGACAGCCTCGGGCTGTACCTGCACGTTCCATTCTGCCAGCAGATCTGCCCCTACTGCCCCTACAACAAAGAGCTTTTGAACTAAGCGCTTCGCGCAGGTTGGTCCCCCGAGAGTAATCC
>JAMJFU010000470.1 GCA_023544525.1 Anaerolineae bacterium
CGAGCCGCTCCTGCAGGGCCCTCTGTCAGAGGCAAGTGTACAGGCCATGTTCGAAGACCTGGGGGCCATGGTGGAGCAGGCCGCCGCGCAGTGGTGAGCCTGCTGCTGGCCGGAAACATCACCCCGGGGCTCGTCAGCAGCCTGGCCCAACCCCGGTTCCTGGCCAGCCTGCTCGTTATACAAGAGCCAATGACATGACCCAGCCTCGCTCCGTAGAGCTGACGCCCAAAGAAGCGGCCACCCTGATCCACAACGAGCTGGCGCGGGCCTCCGCGGCCTTTCGCGCTGGCAACCAGGAGACGGGCCTGTCCGCATGCACGTCCGCACTCGGGCTCGGCCTGCAGCTCGGTCCCTCCCCGGCTGGGCAGATCCTCCTGAGCCTGCTAGAGGAGGCCCACAGCCTGGCGCTCGGCCAGGAAGCGGCCACCCTGTCCGCATTGGGGCCCGCACTCATCCGGCTGGTCGCCGACGTCCGCAATGCAGGAGCTCTTGCCCCGGACAGCAGCATGGTAGCCTGGGCCAACGTCGCCGAGGAAGTGGGCGCCCTCGTGGGTCAGGTCGGTCTGGTCCTGACCATAGAACCTCAAGGACGTGCCGGCATGCTGGCTGCGGCCAGGAGGCGGGCCGAGCGGCTCGATGAGGCGATGCGGGACCTGTTTGACCTGGTGGGCTGGCTGGAGAGCATGGACCTGGATGCCACTTGACAGATCGGCCTTTCTGCCCTAAACTTGCCCTGCCGTGAACAGCCCCACGGAAAACGGCTGGATCCGTCCCGCTCGCGTGGCTCCGTCACGGCCTGATACTCCCAGCCCGGGCCCGGCGTTGGCGCCTGGCCCTCGAAAGGATAGAGACGTTGAGCACACCCACCTACCAAGCCGTACCCATCACCTGTCCCAATTGCCAGCACCGTTTTGTGAGCCCCGTGTTGACCGTGATCGATGCGGGCAGCGACCCGGAAGCCAAGGCCCTGTTCCTCTCGGGCCAGGTCAACATGGCCGTCTGTCCCCAGTGCGGCTATGCGGGCATGTTGAACGCTCCCCTGGTATATCACGATCCGGAGAAAGAGCTGCTCTTCACCTATGTCCCGCCGGAGCTCAATCTGCCTGAGCCTGAACGGGAAAGAATCGTCGGCGATCTGACTGGGCGGTTGATGTCCTCCCTTCCTCCCGAACAGAGAAGGGGCTACCTGTTGCGTCCCCGGAGTTTCCTGACCCTGGAGGGCATGTTACAGGCCGTCCTGGAAGAGGAAGGCATCACGCCCGAAATGATGGAGGCCCAGCGCAAGAAAGTCGACCTGCTCGACCGGTTACTAAACACGCCGGACGAGGAGGAACGCCGGGCCATCGTGCGCGAGGCAGAAGACCAGATCGACTACGAGTTCTTTGAGATCCTCACACTACACATCCAGATGGCCCAGTCACAGGAGCAGGAGCAGGTGGCCCGGCAGCTGCTTTCCCTGCGCCAGCAACTGCTGGACTGGACCACGGAAGGCCAGGACATTGCAGCCCGGGAGGAGGCCATCCGTGAACTGGGCCCCGAGCTCACCAGAGAGGGACTGCTCGACAGACTGGCCGCAGCAGCGCTGGCCGGCAAGGAGGCCAAAGTCGAGACGATGGTAGCCGTGGCCCGGCCTCTCATCGACTATGTCTTCTACCAGCAGCTCACAGCTCGCCTGGAGGCAGCCCAGCAGGCTGGTAAGGATCAGGAGGCTGCCACTCTACGCAAACTGCGCGAGACCGTGATAGATCTGACCGCCCAGCTCGATGCCGACCTACAAGAGGCGACCCAGGAATCAGCGGAGCTCTTGGAGACACTTCTCGAAAGCGATGACATGGAGCAGGCCATCAGGGCCAATCTTTCAGAGATCGATGACCTGTTCCTATCTGTCCTGGCCACGAACCTGGAGACCGCCGAACGGTCCGGCCGGTCCGAGGACATGCGGAAGCTACGCCAGGTCGGTGACACGCTCATGAAACTCATCAGGGAGAGCCAGCCACCCGTGATCCAGTTCATCAATGAGCTGCTCGAGGCTGACTATCCGGATGGTACCCACAGGCTTCTAGATGAGCGGCGCGACCAGCTAGATGAACGGTTGCTGGAACTGATGGCGACCGTCGCGGAGGACCTGGCACAGGGTGGCCGCGAGGGAACGGCCGAGCGCTTGAGGCAGGTCCAGCAGCAGGCTGCTGCAGTGATGAGCCTGGCCTGAGCCAGGCTTCGGTGTTTGCAGTAGCGCGCAAAGCCCTGACCGCAGCTGGCGGGCAGCAGGTCAGTGAG
>JAMJFU010000471.1 GCA_023544525.1 Anaerolineae bacterium
CATGAAAGGACAGGCCATGCAGAACAGGTTCCCGGCCAGCAGCAGGGCCATCACGACGAGCCCGCGGTAATGAACCCAGACCAGGACCGTTGCCAGGTTCTTGGGCGCGAGCTGGGGGCCAAACAGGCCGTCGAACACGACCAAAATGGCGAGCAGCAACAAGGGGGTCTGCATGGCCATGCGCGCATGCCGCGAGGCCAGGAACCTGCCCAAAACGGGCACGGATAGCAGGTCCAACCGTCCTGTGTCTTGGGTCACTGTGCTGGCCAATGGTCCTCTAGCCCTCGCTTTGTGTGTCGACTGCCCGCCTGGCCACTGATTTACGGCTCGGGCGTATCGCCACAAATGTCGTCCACACCCGGCACGTCGATCTTGCGCTCCATGGATTGCCCATCGGGCAAGTCAGCACGCACGAGAATGAACCAATCGCCAACCTCCCCGACCTCTCAAGGGATCGGGCGATCAATAGCAGTGGCACCTGGCTGCCCTACGGCTGCCGGACCTCGGCCTCGACGGCCATCGTTCCGCTCTTCTCGAACTGAAGCTCCAGCTCAAACCGATCGCCTGGTGCCAGATCCTGCTTCAGGCCGATGAGCATGACGTGATAGCCGCCTGGTTCCAGGCGAACCGAGCCCCTGGCCGGGATTTCGAGGCCCTCAGACAGCATTTGCATCTTCATCACGTCGCCCTCCATCCGGGTCTCGTGGATCTCGACCACTTGGGCGATCTCGGTCCGGCCTCCGACCAGGCGGTCGGCTTCCTGGCCCTCATTGGCCAGTTGCATAAAGACGGCGCCGGTACCGGCTGCACCCATGCCCTGGCCCATGGCGCCTTCCGCTGTCCCGGCCGGCGCCATCCCAGCCCCGGCCATGGCGGGCCGGGCCCAGGCATCTTGCACCTGAATGCTGGGACCCGCGGGCGCGCCACAGGCGGCGAGCGCGATCCCTACCACGAGGATCATCGAAGCGATCCGGATCGTTTTGCCTACATGCATGCCTGGAGTCCTCCCTGGGAACGGAGCCTGGTGGGCTCTGGCCGGGCAGACCTCAGGACCAGTGCCCGAGGCATCAGCCCAGCAATTGGCGGATGTCATGGACAATGTCCTCGTATGGCGTGCCATAGGTTTCGCGCAATCGCCACACACCCTCGGCGTCGAGCACAAAGGTGGTGGCTGTATGGTTTACCAGGTAGCCCAGGGCGCTGGCCGAGGACGTATCCTTCTCGTAGAATACGTCAAAGACCTGGTACACGGCCTCCAGCTCCTCCTGGGTCCCGGTCAGGCCGACAAAGTCAGGGTTAAAGGCGTTGACGTGGAGCCCCAGCCGTTCCACGGTGTCGCGCTCGGGGTCTACCGTGACAAAGACAAAGCGCACCCGGGCTGCGTCTTGGCCCAGGGTCTCGTGGACCTTTCGCCAGTTGGCCAGGGTCGTGGGACAGACGTCGGGGCAGGATGTGTAGCCGAAGAAGAGAAGGACGACGTTGCCCCGCTGATCGCTCAACCGGAAGGTCTCGCCGTTTTCGTCGGTCAGGGCGAAATCGGGGACAGAGAGCGGCTCCTGCACGACCGAGCCCCGGAACGAAGGGGAGCCGCAAGCCGCCAGCATCGCGGTCAGCATCACAACCAGGGCGAAGTCTCTCCTCAACAGCACATCTCCTCCGATTTTGCCCAAACCGGCTGCGTTGGGCGCCAAGCGCCGAGATGCAGGCCGGCCCTGATTCACGTATCCTACCAGATCGCCGTGTCCAGGCAGATGGTCAGCATCACGAGCGCCAGGTACAGATTAGAAGCATGAAACACGGCCAGCGCTCGGGGCTTTCCGGGCCTGGCCACGAGCCAGCTACTCAGGCCAAGGAGAACGGCTGTTGCCAGCCCAACAGGGGCCAGGTACAACCAGCCGAGGGATGGGCGCGTGGCGAGTGCCAACGCGGCCAGCGCCGCTGCGGCCGTGTGGGCCAGGACCCAGCCAGCCGCGGTGCGGGGCGCGGTCTGCACCGGCAGCATAGGGAACCCCCCTCGGGCATAGTCGCGCCGGTAGGCGATGGCCAGGCTCCAGAAATGCGTGGGCGTCCACAAAAAGACGAGCAAGGCCAGTATCACGGCGCCGGGCTCGTTCCATTGCCCGGCGGCTGCGCTGCCACTCAGCACTGCCGCGCTGCCGGCGGCCCCGCCGATGACGATGTTGAGCGGCGTACGTGGCTTGAGCCAGATCGTATAGATGTAGATATAGATGACCGCACCCAGCAGGAGGAATAGGGTCAGGGG
>JAMJFU010000472.1 GCA_023544525.1 Anaerolineae bacterium
ATGCCCGCTTCCGCCGTCGTTTCAGAGAGGCGGCCCGGCGCCGGGACGCTGCTTTGGCCGCAACCTTCAAGCGCGCCGGAATCGACGCACTGCCCCTCTCGACTGAGGAAGACATGGTCCGTGCTATCGTGCGTTTTGCCACGCTGCGACGGCAGCGCCGGATCTGAGGGTGGAGTTCTCGATGTCATTTATCTGGCCCGGGATGCTTGTCTCGCTATTTTTGGTGCCGCTGCTCATCCTGTTTTATTTCCGCATGCAACGCCGGCGACGGCGGTTGGCCGTAAGCTATGGCAACCTCAGAGTCGCACCCGGGAAGACACGAGACCGACATGGCTTGCGCCGGCATCTCCCAACTGCGATCTCGATGGCCGGACTGACCATCCTCTTGCTGGCGCTGGCGCGTCCCCAGATGGTCGTCAACCTACCCCGGGTCGAAGGCACGGTCATTCTGGCCTTCGACGTCTCTGGCAGCATGGGCGCCGACGATCTGAAGCCCACCCGCCTGGAAGCGGCCAAGACCGCCGCATACGCGTTTGTGCAGGGCCAACCGCCCAGCGTGCAGATCGGTGTCGTCGCCTTCAGCGACAATGGCTTTGTCGTGCAAGCCCCAACCGCAGACCAGGAGACCATCCTGACCACAATCAATCGCCTGGGGCTTCAGAGCGGCACCTCGGTCGCAAACGGCATTCTCGCTTCCCTCAACACGATTGCCACCCTGGACACACAGCCAGCCCCGCGCCTCTACACGAACCAGACACCGGCTCCAACCCCCACACCCACAGCCGTGCCTCCCGGCACAGCAGTGCCGGCCGTCATCGTCCTGTTGACCGATGGCGAGAATAACGAGTCGCCCGACCCGCTGACGGCCGCCGAGGCCGCTGCAGACCGCGGTGTGCGCATCTACACAGTGGGCATCGGCAGTGCGGCAGGTACGATACTGCAAGTCGATGGCTTTACGATTCACACGGAGCTGAATGAGGCGATACTACAACGGATCTCGCAGATCACCGGCGGCGCCTACTTCAGCGCCGAGAATGAGGCCGAGTTACTCACAGTCTACGAAAACCTTGACCCCCAACTGGTCGTCAAGCCGGAGGAGATGGAGGTTACGTCCGTACTGGCAGGTGCCAGCATCCTGGCCCTGCTGGCTGGCGGCGCGCTGTCGGTTCTGTGGCTGGGTCGCCTGCCGTGATCTTAAAGTTCGTTGTGATAGAGAGGCGGTAGGGGATGGACTTGCTCTGGCCAGGAGCCCTTTTCCTGCTCGCTGTGGTGCCCCTGCTGATCGCGGTCTATCTTTGGATGCTGCGGCGCAAGCGCCGGCCTGCCGTGCGCTACTCCAGCCTGGCTCTGGTGCGCGAGGCGCTGCCTCGCCGGTCGCGCTTGCGGCGCCACGTCCCGTTCATCCTGTTTCTTCTGGCCTTGACCAGCCTGGTGGCAGCGTTCGCCAGGCCGGTTGCGATCGCAAGCGTGCCAACGGGACAGGCCACCGTAATCTTGGCCATCGACGTCTCACGAAGCATGTGCTCGACCGATATCAGTCCCAACCGGCTCGAGACCGCCAAGGAAGCCGCGCTGTCGTTCATCGATCGCCAGGAGCCTAGCATGCAGATCGGCGTCGTCGCTTTCGCCGGGTACGCTGAGCTGATCCAGGCACCTACCAGCGATCCGGAGGTCCTGGGAGACGTCGTTGACAGCCTCATCACGGGGCGCCGGACGGCCATCGGCAGTGCCATCCTCCGATCTCTGGCCGCGGTTGCCGAGATCGATCCGGCTGTTGCCCCACCGATCACCGACGGGACGCTCGCAAGCGAGCCGACACCTGTACCGCGTGGCGCCTACGCACCATCCATCATCGTCCTGCTTACCGACGGTGCCAGCAACCGCGGGCCAGCGCCCTTGGACGCTGCACAGCAGGCTGCCGACCGGGGTGTGCGGGTCTATACCATTGGCTTTGGCACCGCGCAAGGGGGCGTAATGGATTGTGGCGATTCATTCCGCGAGGAAAGCTGGTTTGGCGGCGGCGGTGGTGGAGGCAGCCCATTCCGGCGGGGCATTGACGAGCCGACGCTGCAAAAGATCGCCGATATGACCGGGGGAACTTACTACTCGGCGGAGAGCGCAGATGAACTGCACCAGGTGTTTCGCAGTCTGCCAACGTACCTGATCACCAGACACGAGACTACTGAGGTCAGCGTGGCCGTTGCGGCCCTGGGTGCGTTGTCTGCAATACTCGCCATGATCCTGGGACTGCTCTGGC
>JAMJFU010000473.1 GCA_023544525.1 Anaerolineae bacterium
ATTAGGCACCTTCCTACAGCTCCTGGCTTTTGCCACGCTGGGGATTGCAGGCTGGCTGACGGTGGAACGGGCTGACTGGCAGCCGCTCGACTTTGGCGCGTCTATCGTGGGTTGGCTCATCATCAGTTTCAACGAAGAGCTGTCGTTTCGTGGGTACATACTGCAACGCCTGGCCCAGGCGTGGGGATTGCCGGCGGCCGTCGTGGTGTCGTCCCTGGTCTTTGCGATGGTACACGTGCTCAATCCTAACGTCCAGCCCCTGGCCATGGTCAGCCTCTTCGTCGCCGGGCTGCTGCTTGCCTGCGCCTACCTGGTCTCCCGTTCACTATGGCTGCCCATCGGCCTGCACATCGGTTGGAACCTGGCCGAAATCCACCTCCTGGGCTTTCCGGGTTCAGGTGACGCGGAGCCCGCACTGATGCGCTCAGTTGCGACCGGGCCGGAAGTGATGACCGGCGGGGCCTTCGGCCCCGAAGGAGGGCTCGTGGGCCTGGCAGCGACGGCGCTTGGCATCATCATCCTGCTTGTCGGATATCACATAGCAGTACAAAAAAACAAACGTAGATAGGAGAGAGCAAAATGGCAGAACGGGAAGGTCTTGTAAAGGTTGTCCAGCGGCTTGCGACGGACGAGGAGTTCAGGCGCCGGTTGATGGTCACCCCCCGTGAGGTGATGATGGTCGAGTTGGGGATTTCTGGCGAGGCGTACGACGCGCTGCTCAGTATCGTTCCGGTCCTGCTGGCTGGTGGCCTGCTCGTCGCTGGGGGTGGAACACCGCCCGATTCGAACACCATTGACTCACCCACATGGGGGAGCTGGGGTTAGTCACAGCCTCAGAGACTCAAAGCCAGATGAAGCACCGCAGAGCCCTGCGTGTCCGGACGCAGGGCGTCTTTTTCGAGACATGTTGACCATAGACGAGCACGTGCAAGTGGTCCATCAGATCATCCAGGAGATCCCACCGTTGGCTGGTGGGCTCTCGTTTCCTGGCTTTCGCAAGCTGCTTGAGACGGTGCTTGCCGACAGGGCACCTTCCGCGGGTAACTTGCCTTGGCTGATGCTGCCGATCCTCACGTGTGAGGCACTCGAGGGCGACGTAAGCCAGGCTCATCATGTGGCGGCGGCATTCGAGATCGGGCGGATCGCCGCTGGCTGTCTCGACGAGTGGCAAGATCAAGACACAGACAATGCCCTATGGCGGGCCATCGGCGCAGCACGGGCGGTCAATCTCGCTCTAGGATTGCTGCCACTCTCGTTTCTGGCCCTGAGCCGTCTATCCGACCTCAAACTGGAACCATCGCTGGTACTCGCCCTGCACGAGGAATTCCACCGGACCTTGTTCGATATGAGCGCCGGGCAAGACGCTGACTTGCGCGACGACCGGTCACTGCACGACTACGAGCAAATTGCCGGCGCCAAGTCGGGCTCGCTCTTCCGCCTTGGCTGCCGCGCCGGGGCCTTGGTCGCTGGCGCTCCTGTGGATGTGGCGGGCCGATATGGCGACTTTGGCTACAACCTGGGCGTCGTGGCCCAGATGTGGAACGACCTGCAGGGGCTGGCTGGCCTGCGAGGCAAAGGGGATGCCGGACAACAGCGCGCCCTGCCCACCCTGGCACAACAGGCTGCCGAAGAGATGGCGGCTGGCCCCTCCCCAGAGGCGGGTCAGGTTGGGTCTCTGTACACGCTGGTACGGATCCAGGTCTTCCACAGGCGTGCGACAGAGGCACTGGCCCGGTGTCCGGAGCCAGGTCGGCTTTCGCTCTTCCTGGATGCCTACGGGATGCGCCACCTGGTGGAGAAGGCACAGCAGACGACGTCTCAGCAGGGTGAGGAGAATGCCCGCTAGGCTGTTCAGCACAACATGGGGCAGGCGGCTTACCATGCAAGCCCTTGGCGTGCTGGGGGTGGTCATCCTCTTCGGTGGCGTGGCGGCCGCTGTCTACTACGCGGCGCTGCCTTACGCCGGCTTTGAGCTCACCAGCCCGGTGCGGATCGGCGCCATCGTGCCGGGAAGCCCTGCCGAAGCCGCCGGGCTCCAGGTGGGAGACCAGGTGCTGACGCTGGATGGCAAGCCCTTCAGATCCGGGCAGGCCTACCTGCGCCCCGGCCAGGCGTCCATGCAACTCACCATTTCGCGTGATGGCCAGGTCATCCCAGTGCACGTCGTTCTTGCCTCCCCGTCGCTGGGAGAGCGCTTCTTCGCCTTCAGCCACCTGCTCGTGGCCCTGATCTTCTGGGGCGTGGCCATGTCTGTGC
>JAMJFU010000474.1 GCA_023544525.1 Anaerolineae bacterium
GTGATCCTGGAGGTGCTGCCAGGCATGCCCGCCGAGCAAGCCGGCCTGCGGGAGGGCGATATCATCGTCGCCATCGATCAGACACCCATCGACCGGAACCACAGCCTGCCGGCCGTCATCTCCCAGTACCAGCCGGGCGACCGGGTCACGGTGACGTTCTGGCGCAACGATGGGCAGGACAGCCTCGTGGTGCGCCTGACGGAGAACCCGGATGCCCCGGGCCAGGCCTACCTTGGGGTTCGCTACCAGATGAACCTGCGGCCCAGGATGGATCTGCAGGGCGGCTAACACACCGCGAGTCAGATCGAGGACCCGGCCTCCTCAGGGGCCGGGTCCTTTATAGTCCTCAGCGTCCAGATGGGCACGGCGGTTCAAGTAGTCCACGATCCAATGCCCTTCCCCGGCGCCTGTCCCCATGGGACGCCAGATGAGCTTGTGCAGCCCGCAATTGCCGGTCGAGATGAGGATGGTCGGCGCGCCGAGCAGCCAACTTCAAGACCCCGGGGTGAGGCAGGGCCGGCGGGGATGTACGCTCAGGTAGGCGAAGGGGCCCCCCGCGCTGCGGAGCTTGCGCGCTGTGCCCCTGGGGATGTAGAAGAAATCGCCCTCGATCAGCAGCCGCTGCTCGCCATCGACCTGCAGAAAACCCTCGCCCTCGAGCACAACGCCGACGACGTCGATCTCGGCGTTGATGTGCAAAGGCACCCCCTCTCCCCCATCGAAGCGCAGAAAGTTGCAGTTCAGCTCGGGGCTCTCCAACGTAAAGAGCGGTCCCTGGGTGACCCCATCCGGGTCCAGATCAAAGAGGTTTATGACTTTGGGCTCCATGCTCGTTCTCCTGCGCTTGATATACTCGACTGCGTGGCGAGAGTCAGTCTAGCACAAAGGGCCGGGAGTGTCAATCCATATGTCGTTTGCAATTCTCATACATGTGGGGTACAATCTGCGGTGTGTACCCCGTGACGAGACGGGGTATTCTATTGCGTGGGAGGCGAATGTACCCAAAAGCCCTGTGAGCAAGAGTGGAACACGCCCATCGCAAACCTATAAGATCCTGATGATCGCCCCAACCTCATTCTTCTCCGACTATGGCTGCTCGGTGCGCATCCTGGAGGAGAGCCGTGTGCTCCAGAGGTTGGGGCACGACGTCATGGTGTGCACCTATCGCAACGGCCAGGACCTGGATGGTCTGTGCATTCGCCGCACGCCAAGCATCCCGTTCCGCGAGCATTACGAGGTCGGATCCTCACCGCACAAGATCGCCTTTGACCTGCTGCTGTTCTGGACCGTGCTGTTCGCCGCGCTGCGCCAGCGCCCCGACGTCATCCATGCCCACATGCACGAGGGTGCCCTCATCGGCCTGCTGGTTGGCCGGCTGCTGCGCCTGCCGCTGGTCTTTGACTTCCAGGGCAGCCTGACCAGTGAGATGACGGACCACAAATTCCTGGACCCTGACAGCGTCTTTTTCGGGCCCCTGCGCCGCCTCGAGGAAACCATCGACTGCCACGCGCCCCTGATCCTCACCAGCTCGCTGAACGCGAAGGAGCTGCTGGTCGACGAGTTCGGCTGCCATCCGCCACGGGTCCTGACCATGCCCGACTGCGTCGATGCCGACGCCTTTTATCCGGCAGGCAGCGAGGAACGGCCGGCCCTGCTCGAGCGGCGGCGCCGGCTGGGCATACCGCCTGAGCGCAAGGTGGTGGTCTATCTGGGGCTGTTGGCCGACTACCAGGGCACGGACCTCCTGCTGCAGGCGGCTGCGCAGATGCTGGACGAGCGGGAGGACCTGCACTTCTTGATCATGGGCTTTCCATCGGTGGAGCGCTACCAGGCCCTGGCCCACGAGCTAGGGATCTCGGCGCACACCACCTTCACGGGCAAAATCCCCTATGGCGAGGCCCGGGATCACCTGGCACTGGGCGACGTCGCCGTCGCCCCCAAGCTGTCGGCTACGGAGGGCAGCGGCAAGATCCTCAACTACATGGCCATGGGCCTGCCCACGGTGGCCTTTGATACGCCGGTGAGCCGCGAGTACCTGGGCGACCTGGGCACGTACGCGCAGCCGGGCAACGCGAGCTCGCTGGCCCAGGCCCTGCTGTCGGCCCTGTGCGACGGTGGGCCGGATGGTTGCGGCGCCGCACTGCGGCGCAATGCGCTGGAAGCCTATACCTGGGATCATGCCGCCGAGATCATCCTCCAGGCCTACGAACGGGTTTGCCAGCCACGAGCACGCGTGATATAATGCGGCGCTCTG
>JAMJFU010000475.1 GCA_023544525.1 Anaerolineae bacterium
CAGCATCTCAAAGAGCAGCACGCCAAAGGCCCAGATGTCGGCCCGTTCATCGCTCGGCTTCCCTTCACAGGCCTCCGGGCTGACAAAGTCTGGGGTACCTACCAGGACGCCGGTCTGGGTCAGGCGGGGGCTTTCCGCCACGTGGGCGATGCCGAAATCGGTCAAGCGGGGGGTGCCGTCCTCGGCCAGCAGCACGTTGGCTGGCTTCAGGTCCCGATGGATGATGCCCAGACGGTGGGCGCGGGTCAGTGCGTCGGCCAGGTCGAGGGCGATCTCGAGGACGCGCGGGGTGGGAAGTGTCCCCTGAGTGTCTAGCAAATCCTGAAGCGAGCCGCCGGCGACGTACTCCATGACCAGGTAGTGTTGGCCCCCATCTTCCACCGCAGCGACCATGCGCACGATGTTGGGGTGGTCCAGTTGGCGCAGGGCCTCACCCTCGCGTACGAAGCGCTCCAGGATGCCGGGGTCGCGAGCCACGACCCTGGGATCGAGGGCCTTGACGGCGACCAGCTCCCCGGTGCGGGTATCGGTGGCCCGGTAGACGTCGCCCATGCTGCCCCGGCCGAGGAGATCCTGCTCGGGGTCGCGGATCTCGAAGCGATTGGCTATGCGTCGGCTGTGGGCAGTGTTCTTGTCCATTCGAGCCAGCGTCTCTGCGAACGTCTTTTGGGAAAGAAAATAGGCTCGCCCGGATTGCAGAGGCGAGCCTCTTGTACTTGTTTCTCGATGAGTGGTAGGTTGTGTGGCTAGCGCCCCAGTTTCAGCGAAGCGCCTGACGGTGCAGGCCGAACCATATTCATTATAACCCCCTTTGGGCCCACTGTCAACTGAGGCAACACGGGCCGGGTGCACTAACGAGTCGTCACCGGCGCCCTGGGATCGCCGAGCACCAGCTCGGCTCCAGCTCTGTCACTGACAAGTCATCTCTGCGCAGTGCACATGCTGGACTGCCTTTGCTCTTGCCAGGAGTAGGCACTGGTAAGGCTTCCCACGCCAAAGCAGGCCAGAAATCCAAATGTTGGTGTCAAAGACGACCCGCTCTGGCACTGCTAGGCCTCGTCTTCGTGGAGCAGCTCGTCAATCAGCCGCTCGCGATCTCGCTCCGTCATGCTGTCCCAGCTCAGGCCGCGCTCAGCGCAGAGAGTGCGAATACGTTGGCTACCATAGTCCACTAACGCCTCGAACGCATCCAGCCTCGGAATGAGCGCTTTTAGCACTTCATGCTTGGCTTCGGGCGACATCTGCTGGACCCACTCGACTACCTGGGATTCCGACACCTCAACTATGACTCTTCCCACTCTATCCTCCTATGACCACCCTCTTGGCTCTATCCCATTATACACCACATGGCGGTCCCAGAGCAAAACAGGCGCAATACAGACCTGTACCGATGTTGAATGTACAAGGTTGGGGAATCGAAATGACAGGTCGGGCTTCTGCCCACGGGGGCTAGGCAGCGCTGGTGGGCGCAGCCTGTTCGATCCAGATATCGCCGAACTGCCGGTCCTGGCGCATGGTCACCCGTAGCTGCTTGACCATCTCCAACAGGGCCAGCAGCGTCACAATGACCTCGATGCGGTTGGTGGCGTCCTCCAGCAGCCGGTAGAAGCTGACCCGCCGCCCGAGAGACGTCTTGTGCTCGATGACCTGCATCTGCTCCTCGATCGTGATGCTGATGGGGGGGACGGCACCGTTGACCGAGGGCATGGGCGGCTTGACGGCCAGGGCCTCGCGCACCGCCTCCAGCAGGTCGCTGAGGCTGACATCGCCCAGGTCCACCGTCCGGTCGACAGGCGGATGCCCGCCCACGCGGACGTAGGATCGCAGGCCCTCTTCTTCCATGGTGCCCAGCCAGCGGGCAACCTCACGAAACTTTTTGTACTCGATCAACTGCCTGACCAGGTCGTCGCCCACGTCGCCTTCCTCAGGTGCGGCAGGCCCGGGGGGCTGGGGCAGCAGCGCCCGCGACTTGATGAGCAGGAGCTTGGCCGCCACCACCAAAAAATCGGCCAGGCGGTCCGGGTCCCGCTCCTCGATACGCGCCAGGTGGTCCAGGTATTGGTTGGCCACCTGGGCCAGCGAGACCTCGGTGATGTCCAGTTCCTGGCGCTCGATGAGATGCAGCAACAGGTCGAGCGGTCCCTCAAAGACCGGCAGGGTGACCTGGTAGGCGGCTGCATCCGGTCCGGTCATGGTGCCTTGGCGAACAGATCGGGGGGTCATACTGCCGGTCTTTGAGGGACCGCTCGA
>JAMJFU010000476.1 GCA_023544525.1 Anaerolineae bacterium
CCATATGGCGGGGTGTCGTGGGGACGAAAAAAAAGCCCCGAGCCAAGTCGGGGCTTTGCTGGCTGGTTCGAGAACCGGGGTCAGCCCTGATCCAGGATCTCCTGTATCCTGGCGGCATAGACCTCACTGTCGGCATCACCCGTCACCAGCTCGATCTGTTGTGGCAAGGTCACGCCCAAGCCCAGGTGCGCCGCGATCGCGATCTGCTCTTGCTCAAAGATCTTGCCCCGGCTGACCTCGGGGGTGGTACCGTAGTGCCGCAGGAGGGCCACCCCTACGGCGTCGATCGCTACCCGATCCCGGCTGGCGAGGATGACGTCGGCGTCGATGTGCCTGCCCTGCGCTGGTCCGCCCTCCGCAAACGCTTCGACGCCGTCCAACACCACCAGGTCTGGTGTATAGGCGGCGTTGATCTCGGCGATCATGCTCCGCTGGTGCGGTGAGCTATGCAGTTCGCTCATATAGTTGTAGCCTTCGCCCGGCAGCGTCTTGGCCACGAGGCCTACCGAGTTCTTGAGCGAAAGGGTGAAATGGCCGCCATAGCGATGGGTCTTCAGGCAGCAGGCCTGGATGACCCCGTCCGCCTCAAGAACTGGCCGGGCCACCGCAAAGCCGCGCTGCCAGTGGCCGTTGGGCGGGGTAAACGGCACCCAGTCAGCGGCGCCCAGCTCGTCGAATACCACGGTCCTGAGACCTAGCTCCTCGGCCAGGCGAAAGATGCCCTTCTGCTGCATCACCGTGCGCGTATCACCCATCCCGCTGCGGTCGCCTACCGTGATCTGCGCCGCGCCGCCATCCTTCAGGCGGCTCACAATGGCACGCAGTACGTCGTTGTGGGTCGAGCCCGGGGCACGATCGGCGCTGTTCAGGTTGGGCTTGACGAACCAGCGCTCTTTGTGCTCGATCCGGAAGCCCAGCAGGTCCAGTGCCCGGGCAACTCCGGCGGTTCGGTCCTTGGTCTTGACGAAGGCTACTTGTGACACGGGTTTTCTCCTTTTCCTCTGGTCTGGATGGCAGGCGATGTCAGGTGTCTCTGCTTGCCTCTTGCTTGGGCTGCCGGCGTCTACGCAAGGCTTCGATCGTCGCGCCGGGATTGTCGCTCAGTACCGCGTCACAGCCGAGGCGCAGGTAGAGGCCCAGCCTGTTGTCGGGGGTGGGGTCCAGCGGGCAGACGAATTGCTGCCTGGTGTGGGCCAGCCAGACGTAAAGTGGGTTTGCCAGCAGAAGGGGCCACAGGGGCCCCAGCATCTGTACGCCGCGCAGCGGCCACAGCCGGGAAAGCGTGATCCAGCCGATGGGCATGTCCGGTGCAACGGCCTGCACGGCCTGGAGCCTGGGCAGGGAGAAGGACAGCACGATGCTCCGATCGCGGATGCCCGCCGTCGCCAGCTCAGCCGCAAGCTGGCGGCCTACGCCCGGCTCCAGGAAACGATCGGTCTTGAGCTCGAGGGCCAGGATCACGTCTTGCGGGAGCAGGTCTGTGAGCTCGGCGAGGGTGGGGATCCGTTCCGCGGCAAACTCGGGACGGCCGTACGCGGCGCTGAGGGCCTTGATCTGGGCCAGGGTCATGGCCGCGACCTCACCCTGACCGTCCGTGGTGCGATCGACCGTGGCGTCGTGGATGCAGACAAAGGTACCGTCGGCGGAGAGGTGCAGGTCGGTCTCGAGGATGGCGGCGCCCTCGGCAAGGGCACATTGGAAGGCAGCCAGCGTGTTTTCGGGGCAGGTGACCTTGTTGCCGCGGTGGGCCATGACGTATGGCCGGCGTCTCCCAGGCAGGCTGAGAAAGGTGCTGAGACTGGGGCTGTCTGCGGTATAGATCGGCGGCGTTCGAGCCGGTTGAGGCACCGTTGCTCCCTCCGTGTCTCTGCGGGAATCCCGCGACGCCATGTCGACTCGGGTATGATACCACAGGTGGCAGTTGCCGTCAATTCAGAAACGGTTCCTTCGGTGGATCCCTCGGCTTGCCAGGGCGATTGCATTTGAATTGGACTCAAGGTGCATTGCACCTTTTCTCGCCGATGCAGATCCTGAAAACGGGGGACACCACCCATTTGTGCAGCGCCTGCCAGTCGCAAGAGGTGCATTGCACCTGTTCTCGGCCAAATCTAATCACCCTGCTCGGCTGGCCGAGGTTGGCTTGACAAATGCCAGAAGGTGGGTATAATAGGACCCACTTGATGCCAAAGGCTGTGACGGAGAAGAGTAGGCGGGGGAGAGCCCCCAGGGAGGCGAGGGCCAGAGACTGG
>JAMJFU010000477.1 GCA_023544525.1 Anaerolineae bacterium
CTCCTGGATCGGCAGCGCATCCATATCGGCCCGGATGGCGACGACAGGAAGGCCGGTTCCCCTCTCTCCGACCACGCCGGTGCGGCCCACGCCCGTGCGGACCCGGTACCCGAGGGAGTCAAGGACCCTTGATACCAGGGCTGCTGTGCGAACCTCCTCAAAGCCCAACTCGGGGTGCATGTGGATCTCACGGCGCCAATTGGACAACTGGGATTGGATCTGCTGTGCGCGGTTAAGCATCGAACCCCTCACTCTCTACGCAGCCGTCGAAGAGGCGTAGCGTCGAACCAGGGATTGGATCCCTTCATGGTCCCAAGACATGAACTGGCCCGTCCATTCGTGGCGTGCGTAGAGGGCCAGGACCGCCAGCGCAAGGCCGGGCACTTCTGGTGGAAGCAACTCTCCCTCTTCGTGGTAGCTCACGAAACGCTCGTATTCATCCTGAGGCATGCCTTTGGGGCCCCGTTGGCGGATGGTCTCTTGCATTCGTGTGTCGACAACGCCTGGACGGCACGAGATGGCGGTGAGCTCCGGCTCCTCGGCAGCCAGCATCCGGGTCAGGTGGTTCAAGGCTGCTTTGGACAGGCAGTAGGCGCCCCAGCCTTCGACGGCATTGACCGCCGCTCCGCTCGAGACGTTGATCACCCGCCCCTTGCTCGCACGCAGATGAGGCAAGGCAGACCGGCACATCATGACCGGGCCGAGCACGTTGACTGCCCAACTCCTGTGCCAGGCCTCTGGCTCTGCTTCGGCCACGGGACCGATCGGCTCCAGGATGCCGGCATTGTTCACCAGGCCATCGATGCCTCCAAAGCGCTCTATCGTGCGATCGATCACCTGCTGGCAATCGTCGGGCTGGCTGACATCTCCCGCCACGGCAAGGGCCTGACCCCCGCCATCCTCGATCTCGCGGGCAACGGCCGCCAGGCTACCCTCTGTCCGCGCCATGAGCACCACGTTGGCACCCAACTGGCCGGCCAGGCGTGCAACAGCCGCGCCCAAGCCCCGCGAGGCACCGGTGACAATGACTGTAGGATCTGACACGTCCTCCCTCCTCTCCCCGTCTGGGCCTGTTCATCCTGGATCCGGCGATGCCGGTTGCGGGCTCGGCAGCCAGCACAGATTCGCTCCACGAAAGGGGCCTGGTCGACAGAATATCGTCCCCAGGCCCCACTGCCCATGATTAACAGGCTGACGGCAAATGCTACTCGTTTATCCAATCGTCGATGGCCCGCCTATAGTCCAGGATGTCGCCTTCATCGAAGAACAGGGGAATCTCGTAGGCGGCCGTATCCGGGCCATCGGAACCGTGAACCAGGTTGCGCCCAATCTCGAGGCCAAAATCAGCCCGGATGGTGCCCGGGGCAGCGTCGGCAGGGTTTGTGGCGCCCATGGTCTTGCGTACGATGTCGATGGCGTTCCGTCCCTCAATGACGGCTACCACGACAGGCCCGCTGGTGATGAACTCGATCAAGCCCTGATAGAAAGGCTTTCCCTGGTGAACGGCATAGTGGCGAGCGGCCAGCTCGGGACTGATCTGGATCAGTTTCATGGCAGCGAGCCTGAGGCCCCTGCGCTCCAGCCGGGTAAGGATGGGCCCGACGAGCCCTCGTTGCACGCCATCAGGCTTGATAATGACGAGTGTGCGTTCCATGCAATCTCCCCTTGTGCTGATCCGTCACTTCATCAGAGTTTTTTGTGCCGTGCGATACATTTCGAGGGCTTTGTCGAGGTCACCCTCCTGCATGTGGGCATCCCCTATGAGTTGGTACAGGCGTGGTAGGTTCAGTTCCTCATCGACCAGTGCGCCCAGCTCCTCGATCACGGTCGGCAAGAGCTGGCGAGCCGAGATCAGCTTTTCGTAGTGGTTCATGGCGGCGTTCCAATCGCGCTCATTGCGGAAGAGCCGGGCCAACTCCAGACGGGCCTCAAAGTCGCGAGGCTGGCCTCTGAGCCTCTCCTGCAGCTCTTTGATCTTACTTGGCGTCTCCAGCCTTTCTTCCACCTGGACCCGATCGTAGGTCGCCACCATCTCCGTATCGATCGGCGGACCTGCCTCCTCTGCTACCTCCTCTTCAGCAGTGTCTGGTCCTGCCGCTTCTGCTGCCAACTCCAGCTCTTCCACAAGCTCGGCGGCTGGAGGCTGGATCACTGCCTCCTCCAACACCGGCTCAGGCTCAACGACCTCGGTCTCTACTTCGCGGCTGGGTGCTGCGGCGGCTGGAACCTCTGCAGGTGCT
>JAMJFU010000478.1 GCA_023544525.1 Anaerolineae bacterium
ATATCTGCTGAGTTTGACGCGGCCCTATCGATGGGCCATGACTTTGACAGGACCCTAGCGCGGGTGGTTGCGGTATTTGCAGACCTGCTTCTCTGTGATAGAATAGCACGTGGCAAAGCGGCCAGTCATGGTCGCTTTGTTCTTGTGACAGGAGGTAAGGAATGCAGATCGGCATCATCGGTCTCCCCAATAGCACCAAGACCACGATTTTCAACGCCCTGACCCACAGCCAGGTCGAGACGGCGGCCTACAGCTCGGGGCGGGTGGAGACGCACACGGCCACGGTGCGCGTGCCCGACCCGCGCGTCGACCGGCTGAGCACGATGTTCGGGCCACGCAAGACGACCTACGCCCAGATCCAGTACAACGACATAGCCGGGCTGCGCGTTGGCATCGGCCGGGAGGGCGGCTTGAGCGGACCGCTGCGCAATAGCCTGGCTCAGAACGACGCCTTCCTGCAGGTGGTGCGCGCTTTCGAGGATGAAAGCGTGCCCCACCCCAGTAGCTCGGTCAATCCCGTGCGCGACCTGGCAGCCCTGGACTTTGAACTGCTTTTTTCGGACCTGCTCATCGTGGATCGGAGCATGGAGAAGCTGGCCGGGCAGTTGTCCAAAAAGAAGGCCTATCCCGAGCGGCAGGCCGACGAAGCGCTGCTGGGCTTGCTACTGCGCCTCAAGGAAGGGCTGGAGCGGGAGGCGCCGATCCGCGACCTGGCCTTGACCCCCGAGGAGCTGAGCACGATCCGCGGCTACCAGTTCTTTACCGCCAAACCGATGCTGGTCGTGCTCAACGTCGGCGAGCAGGGCAGCGACGATCCCGGCGCCTATGTCACGTACGCGCACCGGCAGTCGGGCGTGATCTGCCTGCGCGGCGAGCTAGAGATGGAGATCGCCCAACTGGACGACGAGGAGGCGGCCCTCTTCCTGGCGGAATACGGCATCGAAGAGCCGGGCCTGCACCGCATGATCCGCCTGAGCTACGGCCTGCTCGGCCTGCATTCTTTCTTCACGGTCGGCGAGGACGAGGTGCGGAGCTGGACCATCCCCGTGGGCGCCACGGCCCTGGAGGCAGCGGGCGCCATCCACTCTGACCTGGCACGCGGTTTCATCCGCGCCGAGGTGATCCACTACGACGATCTGATCGCTGCCGGCTCGCTCGACGCGGCGCGCAAGCAGGGCACCTTTCGCCTGCAAGGGCGGGACTATGTCGTGAAGGACGGCGACATCCTCAACATCCGGTTCAACGTGTAGGTAACGCGGCGGCCAGCAGCCTGGTCGAGTGGGACACCGGTACCTGCTCGTCCACCTGCCATACCAGTGGGCAGACCCCCAGGTAGCAGATGCTCAGTGTCTGCGTGACCACGGTGCCAACACGGACTGGCACCGCCAGCGAGGCCGGCGAGACGGCAATCAGCGCTTCACCGCCCACCCCAGTGGTCGCCGAAGAAACCTCGGTTGCCCCATCGACAACCTCTTGACATACGAATGAAGTAATGGTATAATTTTTGTGTGGAGACTACAATCCAGGTGATGGGACAAAAGATCCGCCAGTTGCGCATCGACAACCGGCTCACGTTGGAAGAGACGGCTGAGCGAGCAGGTTGCACGCCGAGCTTTCTGTCTCAGGTAGAGAGAAACCAGGCCGTGCCCTCCATCAGCATGCTCTATGCCATCGCCCAGTCGCTCGGTGTCAACGTCAGTTACTTCTTCCCTCGGATGACCTCCACAGCCAAGATCGTCCGGGCCGACGAGCGGGAACGGTTCCGTTTCGAAGGCTCACCCATCGCCTATACGATTCTCTCAAGTAGTTTCCCGGAACGAAAGCTAGAGGCCCTGTTGGTCCAAATGGATCCAGTGGATTGGGCTCTGCCGGCCGACGAATTTCGTTCACACCCTGGCGAAGAATTCTACTACGTGTTGGACGGGAGCCTGCGCCTCTGGCTGGGCAGCGCGGTCTATGACCTGCATCCAGGGGACAGCGTTCACTATGAATCGACGATCCAGCACCGCCTGGAAAATGTGAGCGAGAGCCCGGCAATCGCTTTCTGTGTGATCACTCCTTCGCTGTTCTAGGGACGAGCATCCAGACATCGGAACAGCCCCGTGACGGGGCTCAAAGCGGATAAGCTTGCTTAGCTAACGAGGAAAAAGACGGGCACCGACCTGTGCCCAAGGATACGCCATGCTGAACCTTGGGAAACGCCTCAAAGCTTTGCGCACGGAACGAGA
>JAMJFU010000479.1 GCA_023544525.1 Anaerolineae bacterium
GCCAGGAACTGGGTCTTGAGCCGGTCTACCTCTCGAAGCTGCTCCGCCGTTCCCACCAGCCGCTCGTAGGCCCGCGCATTCTGGATGGCGATCGACGCCTGGGTGGCGATCGTCGACAGCAGCTCGACGTCCTCCCCAGAATAGGCCCCCGGTTTCTCGCTCTGAATGGAGAGGACTCCAAATACCTTGTCGCGGAACACCAGAGGAACGCCCAGATATGCGCGCAGGTTTTGGGCCGAAGGTGCGTACGACTGGATGGTCAGGGTCTCGGCTCGCCCGGCAAGATCCGGCAGGTGAAGCGGTCTCCCAGTCCCGATCACGTGGCCCACGACCCGCCTTGCCTCACGGATCTCGGTAGGTCCGAGCTGAAAGGGTCCCTGTCTGCCCCGTACAAGGGGGAACTCGATGGACGCGCTCAGATCATCGTACAGAGCCACCGAAAAGGCGTCCACGGGCAGGATGCGCCGGATCTGCTCGTAGAGTGCCTGGAGAACGCCGTCCAGGTCCAGGGCCGTCGTAATATCCAGGCCCACGCGGTGGAGGGTTGCCAGTTGTTCGGCGCGCCGCTCCGTGTCGGCAAAGAGACGGGCAGCCTCCAAGGTCTGCGCCAGTTGTTCGCCGACCGCTTCAAGGAGGGCCAAGTCCTCGTCCGTCCACTGTTGCGGGTCTGCAGGGGATTCGACCCCCAGCACGCCGATCGTCTGGCCGCGCAGCGAGATAGGGACCGCCAGACCCTCGCTTTCTTGGGTCTTTTCTCCGGGCTCAGAAACGCCTGGTGGGCCACCGCTGAGTACCTCGTCGATCTCTGGACGCCAGAAGCCACGAACGACTTTAACCTCCGGCGAATCCTCCCGCCCATCCCGCTCGTGGACGACAGTACCTTCCTCTAGTAGGGAGCGCTGGCTCAAGTGCTCCTGCCACCCGCGGCGTAAGTAACTGCGGTGGGTGGACTGCACTTCTGCCAGCGCATCGCGGGTCTCGGCCAGCAATCGCACGCTTTGCAGCGCCAGGGCTGCCCGGTTGGCCACAGCTGTGAGCAACTCCGAGCTGTGTTCGCCGTAGGCCCGCGGCGTGGTGCGATGCAGGACCACCAGGGTGCCCAATACTCGATCGCCCAGCATCATGGGCACGCCCAGCCACGAGGCTGGCGCCCGCCCCGGCTGGACGGGAACGGCGGCAATGTCCATCTCCCGCACGCGCTCGACCACCCGGTCTGGTAGCAACAGCGGCTGCCGGGAATGGATCAGGTAGTCGATGAGCCCACCTCTTCCGAGGTTCCAACTCGTGCCGGTCCGCTTTGCTTCACCATCGACGATCCTCAGGACCGAGGTGACTTTGCCCGTGTCTGCGTCGTAGAGGGTGAGGTAGAGATCGTCGATGATCAGCAGGTCGCGTACGCCGGCATAGACTACTTGCAGCATGGCCTGCAGGTCCTGGCAGGCCGACAGCGCTCCGCCAAAGCGGTTGATGACTTCCATCTCTTGCGCCCGTTGGCGTGCCTCTTCCAGCAGGCGCAGGTTGTTCAGCGCGCCCGCCACCTGGGCGGCGATGGTGGCAAAGAGTACCAGGTCCGGTTGTGAATAGAGGTTCTCATGGTCATAGTCCTGGATGGCCATGACACCCACGAGCTCGTCCGCGGCGAGGAGCGGCACCCCTAGCCACGAACGGGCAATCTCGCCTATGATCTCGATGCCGTGCTCTTTACCGAAGGCGGTGCTGTCGGCTGCAGAGGACAGGAGAACGGCCTTCCGGGAGCGGATGATGTAGCCTGTCAGGCCTGTCCCCACCGGATAGCGGGCCGGCGCTTGTCGCCGGCCCTGCTCCAGGTGAAAGGCCGATGTCCAGGTGTCGCTGTCCTCATCGTAGATGGCGATGTAAAAGTTATCGGCGTCGAACAGGCGGCAGACCTGCTGATGCACGGTCTGCAGCAACTCCTCGACCCCCAGGGCCGAGGCAAGCGCCTGTCCTATCTCGTTGACGATGCCCAACTCGGTGATACGCCGCTCGCGCTCCTGGAACAGGCGGGCATTCTCGATGGCATTCGCCAGTTGGTCGGCCATGACCTGCAGTACGGTCACATCCTCTCGAGCAAATGCGTCTGGTTTGGTCGATTGGATGGTCATCGCGCCCAGGACTTCCCCACGGCTGATCAGGGGCAGTGCCATCTCGGAGCGGGTGTCTGGCAGCAGCGGGGAAGTCCTGGGTGCGAT
>JAMJFU010000047.1 GCA_023544525.1 Anaerolineae bacterium
TGAGCAGGGGAACCGCGTTGATATCGAGTGTGTTGCGCGTATACTTCTCAAAGGTGCGGATGCCCCGCTCACACAGGATGACCCTGTCGTTGCCGTGGGACAGGATGTACTCGGCCGACATCAACAGCTCCTCGACCGTGGACATCATGCCCCGTTTGAGAAGCACCGGGCGCTGGGCCTCGCCCAGGGCGTGCAGCAGCGCATAGTTCTGCATGTTGCGGGCACCGATCTGCAGGATGTCGGCGTAGGAAGCGACCAGCGGCACCTGTTCGGGGGACATGACTTCGGTGACGACGGCCAGTCCGGTCTCTTCCCGGGCCCTGGCCAGGAGCTTGAGGCCGTCCTCGCCCAGGCCCTGGAAGCTGTAGGGCGAAGTCCGCGGCTTGAAGGCGCCACCGCGCAGCATGTGGGCACCCGCGCTGCGGACAGCCCTGGCCGCTTCGAGGATCTGCGCCTCGTTCTCGACGGCACACGGGCCGGCCATGACCACCAGCTTCTTGCCACCCACCGCGATGCCATTGATGGGTACGATGGTGTCTTGGGGGTGGAAATCGCGGGAAGTCAGCTTGAAGGGGCGCAGCACAGGCACGGTCCGCTCGACGCCGTCGAGCAGCTCGATCTGCGCGCGGTCGAGCGGCCGTCCATTGCCAATGATGCCAATGATCGTGCGCTCCTTGCCTTCCGAGATATGGGCCTGGCAGCCCATCTGTTCGATGCGGGCTGTGACGTTCACCACCTGGTTCCGGCTCGCTCCTTGTTTCATGACAACGATCACAATATCACCTCCCAACTACTCGTGTTGTCCTCGTCTGCTAACTGGCGGCCAGGCATCGGTGTCGTCGCGGCTGGATAAGAGCCCAGCAATTTGACAAACGATGAGCGCCGCAGCAGGCCCATCAGGGCAGCCTCGCAGACGGGATCTTGGCAATGCCCGTCAAAATCCAGGTAAAAGATGTACTGCCAGGGTCGATTCAGGCGGGGCCGCGATTCGATCTTGCTCAGGTTGATGCCACGCTTGGCAAACTCGCCCATGCACTCATAGAGCGCGCCCGGCTGGTGGCGCGCGCAGAATACCAGGGAGGTCTTGTTGCGCTGTGCCCGTGGCGGGTCCTGGAAGCTCAGGACGAAAAAGCGGGTATAGTTGTACATCGTATCCTCGATGCCATAGTCCAGCTCCTCCAGGCCGTATAGCTGCCCGGCCAGCCGGCTGGCAATGACGGCCACACCCGGCTCGGGATTGGCAGCCAGGTCACGGGCGCTACCGGCCGTGTCGTAGGCTGTCTCTGGGGCCCAGCCGCGGTTGCTCAGATAGCGCTCCGATTGGGCCAGGGCCTGGGGATGGGAGCGCACACGCTGGATGGTGTCGGTCGTGGTGCCGGCGGGGGCCAACAGGGCATGGCGCACGCGAAAGATGATCTCGCCCCACACCCGCAGGTCGTGATCCAGGAGCAGGTCGTAGGCCTTGTTGATAGAGCCGGCCGTCGAGTTCTCTACTGGCAAGGCACCATAGTCCGCCAGCCCCGATTCGACCGCCTCAAAGATCCCCTCCAGATTCAGGCAGGTGACGGTTTCGACCTCTGGCCCGAAAAACTGGTGGATGGCCTCTTCTGAATAGGCCCCCTTTTCTCCCTGGAATGCCACTTTGGTCATGGCCCTCTCCTCCCGCTCTGCGGCCGGCCCCGGTATGGGCCCTCGTAGCTATACTTCCTCTGCACCTGCCACTGCTCCATGTCCATGGCGACTCCTCTAACGATGATCATCCGTCTGCGAGCGACGGTCCTGGACAAACAAAAGAGCGTGGGGCCGGTGGCTCCACGCTCTGGGTGTTCCTTGGGATTCCTGATTGCGATTACTCGCCTGACTCCTCGCCGAACCTCCCTGGCGCCTGCCATCGGCCCAAAGCCGAAGCATAGGCAAAATAGTAGTAGCTAAAAAACTCCTCGTGACCAGGGGAGAGCAGCATCGCAGCGCGGACGCCGTCAGGCACCGCAGCACGCTGCATCAGGTTTCGAGTTAACAGCCGGTCAGGCACAGCTCCACTCCTTCCAGAAACTGGCGCCATGATAGCACACAACCCCTTTCCTGTCAACTCGGCCCGATCGCCGCAGGAGCACTGCTTCACCGTTCGTAGTAACGGCTCCCCCAGCCATGCCCTCGTTCGTAGTAACGGCTTCAGCCGTACCCTGGGCAGCCGGGAAGCGCTGAAGCGCTCACTACGAACGCTGATCCTCGACCAGGTCCGGGCGCAGGGAGGCTGCCTCATGCAGGTAGACGTGCTGCACCTGCTCCTGGGGGAGGTCGCTATTCCAGTGCAGCAGCACGCGGATACACCTGGGCAGGCTGCCCGGCACCGGCACCTCCTGCGCGTCCAGTAGCGGCACGTGCTGCCAGCCCAGCTCGCGTGCCGCCCGGGCTGGGAAGGCGGCCTTCAGGTCCGGAGTCACGGTAAAGATGGCGCTGGCGATGTCCTCGATCTGCACCTGGTTGGCCTCGACCATGCGGGCCAGGAGCTCCCTGGTCGCAGAGAGGATGGCACCGGCAGAGTCTGACTCGACCGTCGTCGCGCCGCGTATTCCCCGACAGGCCATCTCTCAACCCCTCCTCCCACAAGACATTGCCTTTTCCGGAGCCGGATGCGGGACGCCCGGCCTCACCCACCGAGCGTGCCTCGTGGAGGCCATGATAGCACAGAACCGCTGCCGGGTCAACGGCGTGCAGCCCCTGCCGGCGGGTCGGGACGGAAGCCGGCAAAATGGACATAGCCGCCAAGTGATGGTATACTCGCCTTGACTGCCAGGCCTTCTGTCTCGGGGGGACTCGTTCGTTGCCACCTATCGCCAGGAACTGATGCCAGCTCAGGGAGGAGTGGATGGATCGACGGGATTTGAATGAGGAGTTGCGCCGCCGCCGCCAGGAACTCTACCAGGGCGGCGGGCCCCAGGCCCTGGAGCGGCAGCACGCCAAAGGCAAGCTCAGCGCCCGCGAGCGCATCGAGCGCCTGGTGGACCCTGGTAGTTTTGACGAGGTGGACCCCTACATCACCCACCGCCACAGCGACTTTGGCCTGGACGAGCGGCGGATCCCGGGCGACGCGGTGGTCGTGGGCTTTGGGCGCATCGACGGCCGGCCCGTGGCCCTGGCCGCCCAGGATTTCACCGTCATCGGCGGCTCTTTTTCCGAGGCGCAGGCGCAAAAGGTCTGCAAGGTGCTGGATCTGGCCTGTGGCTCGGGCACACCCTTTGTCTCCCTCAACGATTCCGTCGGCGCACGCATCCAGGAGGGGGTCTGGAGCCTGGCTGGCTACAGCGAGCTCTTTTGGCGCAACACGCAGGCCAGCGGCGTCATCCCGCAGATCAGCGTCATGCTGGGTCCCTGTGCCGGCGGATCGGTCTATTCTCCGGGCCTGACCGACTTTATCATCATGACCGAAGGCATCAGCCACATGTTCATCACCGGGCCCGAGGTCATCAGGACCGTCACTGGCGAGGAGGTCGATTTTGAGACGCTGGGCGGTGCCCAGGCGCACGCTGCAGTCAGCGGCGTGGCTCATTTCGTCGCAGGGGACGAGGACGAGGCCCTGGCCATCACCCGGCGGCTGTTGAGCTACCTGCCCGCCAACAATGCCGCCCCGCCTGCCCGCCTGGCGTCCCAGGACGATCCCCACCGGGCCGACGCGGCCCTGGACAACCTGGTACCCCTCGACGACAGCCAATCCTACGACATTCGCGAGGCCATTACGCGCATTTTCGACACGGGCAGCTTTTTCGAGGTCCACGCTCGTTTTGCGCCGAACGCCGTCGTCGGCTTTGCCCGCCTCCACGGCGAGGTGATGGGCGTGGTGGCCAACCAGCCGGCCTGGCTGGCGGGCGTCCTGGACATCGACGCCTCGGACAAGATCGCCCGTTTCGTCCGTTTCTGCGATGCCTTTAACATTCCCCTGGTCACCTTTGTGGATTGCCCCGGCTTTATGCCCGGCACGGTGCAGGAACATGGCGGCATCATCCGTCACGGAGCCAAGATCGTGTATGCTTACTCTGAGGCGACCGTGCCCAAACTCTGTGTCGTCACGCGCAAGGCCTACGGCGGGGCCTACATCGTGATGAGCAGCAAGTACATCCGCACCGACCTGGTCTATGCCTGGCCGACGGCCGAGATCGCCGTCCTGGGTGCGGAGGGGGCGGTCGGCATCCTTCACCGCAGGCAACTGGCCGAAGCAGAAGAACCCGATCAGCTCAGGGAAGAGTTCATTGCCGAGTTCCGCGATAAGTTCGGCAGTCCGTACGCGGCCGCGGCCAGCGGGCACGTGGACGACGTCATCCTGCCCAGCGAGACGCGGGCACGGTTGGTGGCGGCCATGGATTTTTTACGGGACAAGCAGGCCTCGTCGCTGCCCAAGAAGCATGGTAGCATTCCTCTATAGGGGAGATCACAGGATCCGGCGACAGATGATGCAAGCTTGGAAGACCCTGGCGCGGCGGCTGGTTTGGGATCAGAGCGACTTTCTGAGGCTCGAGATCCATACGGTGGAGTTGCCCGACGGACGCGTGATCTCGGACTGGCCCTGGGTAGTGGCCCCCGACTATGTGAACGTAGTGGCCCTCACAGAAGAGGGGCGGTTTCTCTGCTTTCGCCAGACCAAGTACGGCGTGGAGGGCGAGTCGCTGGCTCCGGTGGGAGGCTACCTCGAGCCCGGCGAGGACCCGTTGTCTGCGGCGCGCCGCGAGCTCCTGGAAGAGACCGGCTACCAGGCCCCCGATTGGACGGGCTTGGGCCAGTTTCGCGTCGACGGCAACCGTGGTCTGGGTCAGGCATACTTTTTCCTGGCCCAGGGCGCGCGCTGTGTGGCCGAGCCCGAAGCGGATGACCTGGAGGAGCAAGAGCTCCTGCTCCTCACGCGCCAGGAGACGGACGCGGCCCTCCAGGCCGGCGAGTTCAAGTTGGTGCCCTGGGCGGCCATCATGGCTCTGGCCCTGCTGCGCCTGAAAGACTGAGGACTGGGGAAATCGATGGGCACCGCACTGGCGATCACAGCCATCGGCATGACGTTGTTGTTTCTGACCCTGGCGTTTTTCTATGGCCTGCTGTCCCTTCTGGCTTCGGTGATGGAAGAGCGGCGATCCAGCAAAGCCAGCCCCATCGCCGCGCCCCCCGCTGCCCAGGACGAAGGGACCGCGCTGCGGGCGGCAGCCATAGCCGTGGCCCTGGCCCGGGCCGCGGCCGAGGATAGCGAAGGTGCCAGGGAAGGCAGCCCGCAGGCAATACCCTCGCCCGGCTCAAGCCCGTGGTGGGCTCTCCACCACCAGCGGAGGCTGGGCCCCAATCCCCCTCCACGGAGGCCTCAATGAAGCGATACCGGATTCAGGTGGATGGCCGTACCTTTGATGTACAGTTGCTGAGCGATCCGCGGCAGAATACGGTCCAGGTGGAGGTGGACGGCCAGGCCTTCTCCGTCGGCGTTGAACCGGTCGCTGCCTCAGTGGCAGAAAGGGCAGCGGAGCCGGTGGCAGGTTCCGGCCCGGAAGCGGCGGTCCGCCCAGCCGCGGTGCCGGTGCCCCAGGCTCCGTCTGGCAAGACGGTGACCGCGCCTTTGCCCGGGGTGATCAAATCGCTCGCCGTGCAGCCGGGCCAGCAGGTCACCCCTGGCGCGACATTGCTCGTCATCGAGGCGATGAAGATGGATAACGTCATCCGTGCGTCACGGGAGGGAGTGGTCGAGACGATCCACGTCGCGGAGGGCCATCGTGTGGCCCACGGCCAGGTGATGCTGGAGTACCGGGCCTGAGGGGCTGTACCTCTCCCCGGACCGGACATGGCGTCATCGATCGTGCCCCAACCATCAGAACTGGTCAGGGGTGGCCCATGCGGGTGTCCACGGCTGGGCAGTGATGTCCGGTTTGGGGGAACGATTCCCCCGGTCCCCCTTCCGGTGTGCTTGTTCCGGTGCAGACTATCTACTAACAACGCTCCAGGCCAGGGGTGGATCACCTCATGTTGCATCCCGGTGAATCTATGATATAATTGGGGCATCTACGGCTGCCAATTCATCTTATTCGAATCGTTGCTCAGATTGCTGCAGCCAGGACCTTTCCTCGCCCTATAGTTGGTGGGACGATCGGAAGATCGTACCTTTGGCCTCGACTTCCGGCACTGGGCCGATAGGGCCAGTGCCGGAAAGAAGAAGAGAGGAGGTGATACACAGCAATGTAACCGGTCTAGTGAGTCCGTGAGTGATTCGGTCGAAGCAGCTTTGTGCCACGGCAGGGAGTCCACTTCCTTGGCACCCTTCGATCCGAGACAATGGAGGCAAAGGAGAGAAAAGAGCCATGAAGAAAAGGACTGTCTGGACGGGATTAACTTTGCTAATGTTGCTGAGCATGACCTTCGTCGGTGCGTGCGGCCCCGGGGTCGACACGATCAAGATCGGCATCAACGCACCACTCACCGGCGACATCCCCAAGGTAGGTGAGGGCACCAAGTACGCGGCTGAGATGTGGCTGGAGGATATCAACGCTGCTGGTGGACTGGACGTAGGAGGCACCACCTACAAGGTAGAGCTATTCATCGAGGACAATGAGTCCAAGGGTGAGTCGGCGGTCGCGGCCAATACCAAACTGATCACTCAGGACGAGGTGCTGGTGATCGTCGGGCCCCAGGCCTCCAAGCAGGCGGTGCCGGCTGGGGGCAAAGCCAATGAGCTAGAGACGCCGATGGTGAGTCCCTGGTCGACCAACCCCGACACGACGCTGGATCGCCCCTGGGTGTTCCGCGCCTGCTTCCTGGATCCATTCCAGGGGCCGGTGGTCGCCAACTTTGTCCAGGAGGAGTTTGGCTACACCAAGGCTGCCGTGCTGTACGACATTGCTAGCGACTATCCCAAGGGCCTGGCCGAGTTCTTCAAGATGGCCTGGGAGGAGGCCCAAGGTGCCGGCTCGGTGGTCACTTTCGAGAGCTTTACGACAGGCGATACCGACTTTAGCGCCCAGTTGACCAAGATCAAGGAGTCGGGCGCCGAGTTCATCTTTACCCCCCAATACTATAACGAGGTAGCCCTCATCGTCCAGCAGGCCCATGAGCTCGGTTGGACCGCCCCCATTGTTGGCAGCGATAGCTGGGGCTCGGCCGAGACGGTGGAGCTGTGTGGCGAGGACTGCTACGGCCTCTTCTTCAGCACCCACTATGCCGCCGCCGGCGCGGTGGGTGAGACCAAGGCCTTCATCGACCGCTACAATGAAAACCATGGCTATGTGCCCGACGACGTGGCGGCCCTGACCTGGGACACCATGGGCATCGTGCAGCGGGCCATCCAGGACTGTGGCGAAATCACGGGCGACATCAAAGCCGACCGCAAGTGCGTGCGCGACGCCCTGGCCAAGATTACCGACTATGATGGCATCACGGGCAAGATGACCTTCACCGAAGAGGGGGATCCCATCAAGTGTGCCGTGCTCGTGCGCATCAGCGAGGCCGGCGAGTTCGAGTTCTATGAGCAGGTCTGCCCCTAGGGCCGGATAACATCCCGCCCTACACATCAAGAGCAAGGAGGGGGCGAGCCGGGCGCCCCGGCCCGCCCCCTTCCAATGCACGAGGAGTGAGGACGATGGCGTTCTTTATGCAGCAGGTTGTCAATGCTCTGCAGCGGGGCAGCTTTTACGCCCTTATCGCCCTGGGTTACTCGATGGTCTATGGGGTGCTGATGCTCTTTAACTTTGCTCACGGTGACGTGTTTATGGTGGGCGCCTATATCGGGTTCTTTGTCTCCAGCGGTCTGCTGGCCCTCTCTGCCGTCGGATTCCTGTCTCTGCCCACGGGCGTTACGCTGGCTCTGGTGCTGGTGCTGACCTTGATCATCTCCATGTTACTGAACTCGGTTGTGGGGATGCTGGTCGAGCGCATCGGCTACCGGCCGCTGCGCGGAGCCCCCCGGGCATCGGCAGCCATCACCGGGCTGATGATCGGCATCATCCTGGAGACGAGCAACCTGGCCCTGCTGGGCGCCCAGCGCCGCAGCTTCCCCGACCTGATCCCGGGCGAGACCATCCACGTCCTGGGTGTGAACATCACGCCCAAAAAGATCGTGATCGTGGCTGTGTCGCTGCTGTTGATGTTTGGGTTGCACCTGTTTGTGCGCCGCACGAAATGGGGCATGGCCATGAGAGCCATGGCCTACGACTATGTCGTGGTGCCTCTGATGGGCGTCTCGATCAACACCATTGCCCTGCTTACCTTTGGCCTGGGATCGGCCCTGGCCGCCGCGGCAGGCATCCTCTATGGCGTGGCCTACCCCGTGTTAGACCCCTACATGGGGGTGCTGTTTGGATGGAAGGCATTTGTCGCGGCTATTGTCGGGGGCAGAGGGTCGGTGCTGGGCGCGGGGCTGGCTGGTTTTTTGCTGGGTTTTATCGAGATTTTTGTGGCGGCCTTTCTGCCTTCAACAATGCGCGACCTGATCGCCTTTTCTATCATCCTCGTCATCCTGACCTTCAGACCGCATGGCTTCTTTGGCGAGCCCTATAGCGCCCAACTGCGGCTCTAGCTGCGCACTCGGATCACACGGTCAAGAGGGACAAATGGACGCAAGGAGTGGAAGAATGTCGGCCGACGAGAATCTGAGACAACGGCTGTCCAGCGTGGGACGCCGCGTCCGGCAATGGTTGCGGGTGCAGTTCTCCCCGGTGCCCCTGTTGGGCTGGTTCCTCGCGGCGCTGGTGGCCGTGATCCTGGAGATGTTGGTGGGCACGCCGCTGGCCAGGCTATTAGGCATGTCCAAGTTCCCGGTCCTGTTTGGGTTTGCCCTGGCGTTGGCACAACCAGTGTATATCCCCAGCGCCATCGTCTACGTGCTGCTAATCTATGTCTTGCCGGTGGCGCTGGTGGCCCGCCTGAGCATCCGGCTGGGCAACCTCTTGGCCGGCTGGCTCATGCGCACCTCCCCACTGCTATCGGTGGTGGTGCATTTGGGCCTGCTCTATGGTACCCTGCACCTGTGGGCGGGTCTGAGCGACTACCGGGTGCTCGTAGTGCGGCTGATGCTCATTGCCATCATGCTGACCCTCAGCCTGAACGTGGTGAACGGTTACATGGGCGAGTTCTCCTGCTCTCATCCCGGCTTTATGGCCCTGGGCGCCTACGCGGCTTCGCTGTTCAGTGTCCTCTTTTTTGTCGGAAACGATGCCTTCGGTGCTCCGCTGCTTCCGATCGGCCTGGGGCCTTTCCTCTTTCCCCTGGGCCTGATCCTGGGCGGGGCAGTAGCCGCGCTGGGCGCCCTGCTGGTGGCCATCCCGTCGTTCCGAACCCGGGGCGACTACCTGGCCATCATTTCCCTGGCCTTTATGTTCATCATCAAAAGCCTCTTTGAGAACCTGGAGTTCCTCGGGGGAGCACGGGGACTGAGCGGTCAGCCCGACTGGGCCAGCTTGCCCGTCGTGTTTGCCTGGACCATCCTCTGCGTGTGGACGATCAACAACTTTGTACGGTCGACCGTGGGCAAGGCCCTCAATGCAGTCCGCGACGGGGAACTGGCAGCGGATGCGATGACCGTCGACACGCGCCGGACCAAGATGGTAGCTTTCTTTTTTGCCGCTTTCTGGGCAGGCGTCGCCGGAGGGCTCTTTGCCCACGTGCTGCGTTACGTAAACCCGGGCACCTTTGACCTGAAAAAGCTGGCCGAAGTCCTGGCAATGGTCTATCTCGGCGGCCTCAACTCGGTCGTGGGCTCCATCGTCGGGGCCGTCAGCTACAACCTGCTGAGCGAGGCGCTGCGGCCGCTGGAGCTCTACAAGTGGATCATTATCCCGCTCTTGTTCATCATGGTGATGATTTTTCGTCCCACGGGCCTGATCGCTTTCAGGGAGTTTGACGTCGTCAAGCTTCTCCACCCCCGAGAGGGCACCCCCGGGCACGCAGGTCCGGGCGCGGTCGAACCTCAGGCGGAACGGTGAGGTGCAGCATGACATTGCTTCGCGTTGACGACATGACACACTGGTTCGGCGGCCTGCAGGCCGTCAGTGGCTATAATGTGGCGATAGAGCCGGGCCAGATCCGGGGGCTGATCGGCCCCAACGGTGCTGGGAAGACGACGGTGTTCAACCTGATCACCGGGCGATACAGGCCGACGGAAGGGCATATCTTCCTGGATGGCCAGGAGATCACTGGACTGCCACCTCACAAAATCGCCTCGATGGGCCTGGGCCGAACTTTTCAGAACCTGCGCCTGTGGCGGCACATGACGGTCCTCGAGCACGTCAAGATGGCCCGTTACTCCAAAATCACATACGGGTTGGCGGGCGCCTTCTTTGGCACTGCCAGACGCAACCGGGAAGAGGACGATATCGAAACGCGGGCACGGGAGCTGCTGGAGCTGGTGGGCGCAGTGGACTGGGCTGACCACATCGTCACCAATCTGCCCTACGGTATGCAACGGCGGGTGGAACTGGCTCGGGCGCTGGCCATCCAGCCCAAGATCTTGTTCCTGGACGAGCCGACGGCGGGCATGAACCCCGAAGAGTTGGTGCAGATGATGGAGATTGTCCGGCTCGTGCACGAGCAACTGGGGCTGGCTATTTTCCTGATCGAGCACCGTATGAAAGTGGTGATGGACCTCTGCGAGGTCATCCAGACCCTCGTTTTTGGGCAGGTCATTGCCGAGGGCACGCCGGACGAGATCCGGAATGACCCCAGGGTGATTGAAGCCTACCTGGGTAAGGAGGTGATGGCCTGATGCTGCTCTCCGTGGAAAATCTGGCCGTCTCATACGACAGGATCAAGGCCCTGCACGGCATTAGCTTCGAGGTGGAAGAGGGTGAGATTGTCTGCATCATCGGCGCCAACGGCGCGGGAAAGAGCACGACGCTCCGCGCTATCTCCCGCATGCTGCCGGTGGAAAAGGGGACGCGCATGACGTTCGGCGGCCAAGACCTGCTCAGCTATCCGGCTGACAAGGTGGTCAGCGAGCTCGGCGTCTCACACGTGCCTGAGGGCCGGCGCCTATTCGCCAATCTGACGGTTATGGAGAATCTCAAGCTGGCAGCTTTCGCTCGCACGGACCCACGCGGCATCGAACGGGATATGGAGCGTGTTTTTGGCATTTTCTCCCGGCTGAAGGAGCGGATCGGGCAAAAGGCGGGCACGCTCAGCGGCGGCGAGCAGCAGATGCTGGCCGTAGGCCGGGCGCTGGTGAGCGCCCGGCGGCTGATGCTGCTGGACGAGCCTTCCATGGGCCTGGCGCCGCTGCTGATGCGCAGCGTTTTTGAGGCCCTGGAAGGGATCAACAGGGAAGGGACCACTATTCTGGTGGTGGAGCAAAACGCGCGCATGGCGCTCCACTTTGCCCAGCGCGGCTACGTGCTGGAGAGCGGCAACCTGGTACTGGAGGGCCGTTCGGAGGAGCTGCTGGCAAATCCTGAGGTGAAGGCAGCCTATCTGGGCGGCTGAGGGCGCACCATCGCGCGCGCCTGCCACGGCGGGGCTGCCTGTCCAAGCGGCTCCCGCACCCGGAGACGGGTTCGGGAGCCGCTTATGTTACCGGTAGGTCACGATAGGTATGTCGGGCAACACCACTGCCGATAGGGCCAAGGCCATACTGAATGATCCGGATTGACTTTGTCATTCTTCCTCCAAGACTATAAGTGGGACTTGATGCGGTGGGCAGCCCTACGGCAAGCCTCGCCAAGAACCTCGATATCTTTCTCAGTGTGGGCCATCGACACAGCTCCATGGCTGTGCAGTGTAATGACGTCCTCGAGCAGCAGGGCCAGGTCGATAATTCGGTGGCTGAGTGTCATGTCGTACAGGGAAGGGTTGAACCAGTCCTCCGGTCGCTCGAAGGCAGTATCCTCACGATAGGGAAAATGCATCATGAACATCGAGCTGCCGGGCAGAACGCCGGCAGGTTGGCCGGTACAACGCACCAGGATACCCTCCTTCCCAAAGGCATCGACGACGGTTTGGCGCAGTCGCTCACCCAATTCCGCCAACCGGGGGTAGACCTCATCCTCGTGCTCGACCAGGTAGGTCATGAGGGTCTTGGCGGCCAACAGCGAGGCTGGATGAGCTGAATAGGTGCCGCCTGAGAACTTGACCCGTGGCTCGGCCGTGCGCCCCGCCAGATCCATGACCTCTTTGCGCCCCGCTACGGCCGCCACTGGCATCCCGCCACCTATGATCTTGCCGTACGTGGCCAGATCGGGCTGCACGCCATAGATCGCGGCCACGTTGCCGGCACGGAAGCGGAAGCCGGCAATCACCTCATCGAAAACGAGCAGGACGCCGTGCTGTTCGCTGAGCTCGCGCGCCGCCCGCAAATACTCGACGGTGGCTGCTTGAAAACCACCTACCCCGATAAAGGGTTCAACAATGAAACAGGCCAACTGGTCGCCGAACTGGCGGAAATGGGCCCGGAGGAGGTCGGCGTCGTTGAAACCGCTGACTATGACCTTGTCAGTGACGGAGGTGGGGACCCCGTCCGACTCGACGCGCTGAAAGCCGGCAATGGCCCCCGGGTAGTAGCTGATGCCCTTGAGAGCCCAGGGCTGGGCGCCGTGCCAGCCACCACCCACCTTCATCACCAGGGTGCGCCCCGTGTAAGCCCGGGCGAGGAGGATGGCATACATCGTGGCCAGTGTGCCACTGGTGGTGAAACGCATCCGGTCGGCCCCCGTCTGCTGGCACAGAATCTCTGCCGTTTCTACCTGCAGGCGGTCGGTAAAGCCGGTCTGCAGCCCAAAACCTTCGCCAAAAGCACGGGACAGCTCGCTGGTGACTACCTGCGGGTTGTGCCCCAGGATGTTGGCCATGTGGCCCTGCCAGAAGTCCAGCAGACGGTGCCCGTCCTCGTCTTCCAGCCAGGCGCCCCGGGCCGCTGTGATACGGGGCGGAAAGGGCTCAACGAGTCGTAGGGCGTGGCTGCCACCATCCACCAGGTGCTGCTGTGCCCTATCGTTCAGGGCCCGCGATGCCGGGGCGTGGCGGGCATAGGCTTCAGAGAGCTCGGCCAGAAGCGGCGCGTAATCGCGTTTGTCCATGACTCCTCCTAGCAATTGATGCTCTATCAACGAGCACTGACTGTGAGATTGGGTGCCAATACTTATTGTAGCCGATGTCAGGCAATTGTGCAATAGAAGGCGAGTTCCGTGCCATGGAGCGGCGCCTTTCGCTGGGACATCACACTCAGCAATAACAGAGAAACGCCGGGGGCTCGACCCCCGGCGTTTCTCGTGGTAGAGTGAGTGCGGTCTAGAAGGCCATCCCCAGCATCTGGATGGACTGGGTCGCGAGATCGATGAAGGGCTGGGGGTAGAGGCCGATGGCGAGGATGCCTACGGTGGTCACCGCCAGCCCGACCTTTACGGGCGTAGTCACGACCACAGGCTGGGCGTCCTCGTCGGCTGGCTCAAAGAACATGTAGCGCACGATGTTCAAGTAGTAGAAAGCGGCGATGACGCTGGTAATGACGCCTACGAGTGCCAGGGTCAGGGTCTGCGCCGTGTTGAACTGGATGGCCGAACCGAAAACAAAGAACTTGCCCAGGAATCCCCCGGTGCCGGGTATGCCTGCCAGGGACAGCAGGCCCACCATCATCACCCCCGCGATCAGCGGGGAGCGCCGTACCAGGCCCCGGAAATCGGCAATCTCGGTGGATCCCGTGGCACTCTCGAAGGCAATCACCCCCGAAAAGACTGCCAGGTTGGTAAAGAGATAGGCAAACAAGTAAAAGAGGGTCCCGTTCATGCCCAGAAAGGATCCCTGCACATTGGAAACCAGGGTGATGAAGCCAATGCTGATATAGCCCGCCTGGGCGATGCTGGAGTAGGCCAGCATGCGCTTGATGTTGCTCTGGCGCAGGGCGATGAGGTTGCCCAGGGCCATAGAGATGATCGACAGGGCCATGAGAAAAGCCATCCAGCCAATGTCATAGCGGAACGCCGGAAGGGCGGTGAGCAAGACACGCATCAGGATGGCAAAGCCTGCGGCCTTGGAGCCAACCGACAGGAAGGCGGTGATCGGCGTCGGCGCACCCTCGTAGGTGTCTGGCGCCCACTGGTGGAAGGGGGCCAGCACGATCTTGAAGGCAAAACCGGCGAGCATCAGCACAATGGCCACCACGGTCAGGTCGTTCAGACCACTGCCGCCAGCGGCCACCATCCTCCCGATCTCTGCCAGGTAGATGCTACCCGTGGCGCCATAGAGTAGGGACATGCCGTAGAGCATCACCGCCGAGGTGACGGCGCCATAGAGGAAGTACTTGATGCCGGCCTCAGTCGACTTCATGTCATTGCGCAGGTAGCCAGCCAGGACGTAGGACGTGATGCTCAGGAACTCCATGGCGAGATAGACCGAGATCAGCGTCGTGCCCGAGGAGGCCAGGGTGATCGCCAGGCAGGCAAACACCAACAGGGCATAGAACTCGCCGCGGTATGGCGTGCGATCCTGCAGGTAGGGGATGGCGGCCAGGGTGACCAGCATCACCGTACCGATGGCAATAAGCTTGAAGAACAGCGCAAAGGGGTCGACGGCCATCATGGCCACCACCGTAGTTGGCGGCGTGCCCCACAACAAGATGGTTGCAGCCAGCGCCGCGCCCAACCCGATCAGGGACAATGTGGGCACCCAGATCGTCTTTTTCTCCTCGTCCCCCCAGATCAAGTCCACGATGAGGACCACCAACCCGGTGAACAAAAGGAGCAGTTCGGGTGAGAGCAGTCGCAATGTTTCACCTAGGTTCAAGACTCACCTCCCGCCAATGAGCAGATGAGCAAATGGGAAGCCGCCTTCATCTGCCTATTTGCAGATTTGCTCATTTTCACGCTAGCCACCAAAGAGTTTCTGGGCAAAGCTATTAAAAAAGTCGACCAATGGTGTGGGATAGATGCCAAAGCCGATCATAAGGAGCACCAAGGGCCACATGGTGACCTTCTCGAAGGTCATCAGGTCCGTCAGCTTGGCGTCGTGGGTCACCTCTTTCCACCGCTCCAGGTTAAAGTCCCCCAGGAAGAGGTACTGGACGATCTTCCACAGGATGTAGGCAGCCGTGAAGATGATGCCGAGGACACCGAACGCGGCAAACCAGGGCATGATCTCGAAGGCACCGCGGAAGACAAAGAACTCGGCCCAGAAACCGGCCAAGCCCGGCAGGCCCAGGCTGGCAAAAGCGGTCACCAAAAAGATGCCATAGTAGTAGGGCGTCATCTTGCCCAGCCCGCCAAACGCTGGTAGCACCTTGTTGTCCTTATCGCGGAGAGGATTGCCTTCTGCGTCCATCAGCGCCAGGTCACGCGAGTGTGCCCGGTCGTAGATGACGCCCACCAGGAAAAACAGCCCGCCGGTGATGATGCCGTGGTTGAACATCTGCAGGGCGGCGCCATTGGAGGCCATGGCGGCTGCGTCGCTGTAGGAGCTGACACCCCAACCTGCCGCGGCTGCAGACACCCCCAGCATATAGTATCCCATGTGGCTCACCGAGGAGTAGGCAATGAGCCGCTTCAGGTCCCACTGAGCCATGCAGACCAGAGCACCGTAGACGATGCTAAGCAGGGCGAGGATGGGGATAATGGGCACATCCCAGCAGTAGAACTTGAACTGCTCGGGGAAGATGGGCAGGGCGATCCGTAGCATGCCAAAGCCGCCGAGCTTTAGCAGGACACCGGCCAGGATGACACTGCCTGCCGTCGGTGCTGCGGTGTGGGCGTCGGGCAACCAGGTGTGGAAGGGCCATAGCGGTACCTTGATGGCAAAGGCGATGAAGAAGGCCCAGAAGGCGGCGATGGCCAGGGCCGAGTTGCCCCCAAACACCAACCCCAGGGGCCCCTCGCTGCCGAGGCCCTGGGAGAGCTGCACGATGTCAAAGGTGCCGTGGTAGAAGTAGAGGCCAAGGATGGCGAGCAACATCAGCACGCTGCCGGCCAGGGTATAGAGGAAGAACTTGATGGCCGAGTACTGGGGCCGGTCCTTGGGCTGGCCCCAGATGCCGATGAGAAGGTACATGGGCACCAGGCCGACCTCCCAAAAGACGTAAAAGAGCACCAGGTCGAGCGACATAAAGACGCCGAGCATGCCCATCTCCAGCAGCAGGAAGAGCAAAAAGAACTCTTTGACCCGCTGCTTGATCGTGTACGATGAATAGATGAGCCCCAACGTGGTCAGCAGGGCCGTCAAGAACATGAGGGGGACGCTCAGCCCATCTGCCCCGACATGGTAGTTGACGTTGATGGCTGGGATCCAGTCGGCGATGAACTCGAACTGGAAGCCACTCTGCCCCTTGTCGTAGGCGAACCACAGGTAAGTGGCCAGCACCAGCGGGATGAAGCTGATGCCGATGCCCAGGTTCTTGATGGTCCGCTCGTCGTCCTTTGGGACGAGCAGGACCAGCAGCACGCCCAGCAGCGGGGTGAAGGTGATCAGGGTGAGTAGATACTCCATCTATATCCTCCTCGGTGCAAAAGTGCCTTTCGCGATTTCCTCGTCCAAGGGATGGCGCGGCTTCAAACGCGCGGGGCCGCCGGCCCTCAACCCAGGCCCAGAGCCGATAGCCAATCTGGCAAATAGGTTCGGAAGACGTACAAGGCGACCAGCAGGAACACGGTGACGGCCGCCACCAACAGGTAGTTCTGTACCTTGCCGGTTTGGGTGGCTCGCATAAACTCGCCGAACCAAGTGGTGACCCGGCCCACACCGTTCACAGCGCCGTCGACAATGGGGTTGTCCACGGCCCTTCTGAGCCAATCGGATAGCCAGCGGCCGAAACGGCCTACGCCGTCTACAATCGGGTCGATGACGACCTTGTCGTCAAAGGTGTAGCAGGCCTGGGCCAGGCGGATGGCCGGCCGCACGATACCAGCCTGGTATATCTCGTCAAAGTAGTACTTGTTTTCGAGCAGGGTATATATGGGGCCCAGTGGCCGTCTCAGTGGGTCAACCGGCACGGTCAGAGGCCTGAAGCCGTAGATCAGCCAGGCGACCACCCAGCCCGCCAGGGCCACTCCGCTGGAGACGAGGGCGATCACCAGGTTGAACTCGCCGTGGGCCAGGCGTTCGCCAAGGATGACAGCGCTCTCGCCGATCATCTCAAAGAATTGGTTGGCCCAGGGCGTGCCCGCCAAACCCAGGAGCGTGGCAAAGGCGGCCAGGATGACCAGCGGCCAGGTCATGCTGGGCACACTTTCCGGGGCGTGCTCGGCAGCCGCCGTCCGCGGCTTGCCAGCGAAGGTGAGAAAGATCTGCCGTCCCGTGTAGAACGCGGTCAAGAAGGCGGCAATGGTCAGCAGCAGCCAGACGAAGAATCCCCAATTGGCAGTCACGCCAAAGTGGCCGCCTTCCTGGAAGGTCTTCCAGGCGTCAGCCAGGATCTCGTCCTTGCTCCAGAAACCAGCCCAGGGAAAGATGCCGGTCAGAGCCAGTGCGCCTACGATGAACGTCCAGCCGGTGACGGGCATGCGCCGCAGCAGCCCACCCATGTTCATCATGTCGTTGGCGTCGAACTCGCCTTCTTCCTCGTGGCCCTCAGGCCCGGTGGCGTGGTGGTGGCTGTGGTGGTGCCCGTGCTCTACCCCGTGGATGACCGACCCGGAGCCCATGAACAGCAGCGCCTTGAAGAAGGCGTGGGTGATGAGATGGAATACGGCGGCGACGTAGGCCCCGATGCCCAGGGCGGCGATCATGTAGCCGAGCTGGCTGATCGTCGAATAGGCCAGCACCCGTTTGATGTCGTTCTGGGCAACGGCAATGGTACTGGAAAAGATGGCCGTGAAGGCACCGATAAAGGCCACGACCGCCAGCTGGCTTCCGCCCTCGACGGCGACAAACAGCGGGAAGGAGCGGGCCACCAGGTACACGCCTGCCGAGACCATGGTCGCCGCGTGAATGAGCGCGCTGACGGGCGTGGGACCCTCCATGGCGTCGGGCAACCAGACGTGGAGTGGGAACTGGGCGCTTTTGCCTACGGCGCCACCGAAGAACAGCAGGGCGATGAAGGTCGCCCAGGGGACGTTGCCCCAGGCATAGGTATGGGCCAGCTGTTCCAGTGTCTCCTGGCTAAAGACATCGCTAAAGGTCAGGCTGCCAACCTGTGAATAGAGCAACAGCATGCCGGCCAGCATGATGACGTCGCCGACGCGCGTGGTCAGAAAAGCCTTGAGACCTGCTTCTTTGGGTGTGATGCGCTTGGGATCGGGATACGTTTTGTCAAACCAGAAGCCGATCAGCAGGTAGGAGCAGAGCCCCATGATCTCCCAGAAGACGAACAGGGTGAGGAAATTGTCCGATACGACCAGGCCCAGCATCCCGCAGGCAAAGAGCGAGATGTAGGCAAAGAAGCGCGAATAGCGTGGATCGACATCCTTGGTGCCATAGTTCATGTAGCCTTTGGAATAGATAAAGATCATGAGGCAGACAAAAGGCACCATGAAGAGCATCACGCCGGTCAGGGTATCCACCTGGAACCCCAGGTTCAGGGAGGTCGTACCCGTGGGGATGCTGAATAGCGGCACCGGGTACTTGTGAGTCGGGGGCGTCAGCTCCTCAAAGCCCCCCCATGCCTGGAAAAAGACGATCCAGCCCAAGATCCAGGCCAGGCCGATGCCGATCCAGGCGATCCAGGTACTCAGCAGCCGGTGGCGGTTGGTCCAGAGCACGATAATGGCAAAGGCAGCCAGGGGAAAGAGCGGGATCAACCAGGTGAGATTGAAAAAGGTTTCGGTCATGAACTCCTCGCTCCTCTACAGTTTCATCAGGTCCACGTCTTCGACATCCACCGTGCGACGCGTTCGATAGAGGGCGATGGCCAGCGCCAGGCCCACGGCCGCTTCGGCCGCAGCAACGGTGATGACGATGATGGCGAATGCTTGTCCGGACAACGTGGCCTTGACCACCTCCACATGCCGCCAGAAGGCAAGTAGGTTGACGTTGACCGCGTTTAGCATCAGTTCCACACCCATGAGCACGGCAATTGCGTTCCGCCGGGAAAGGGCGCCAGCCAGGCCAATGCAAAACAGGGCGGCGGCGACGACGAGATACCAAGACAGTGGGACGTCCATAGGTGTTCTTTCCTCCCTTATTGTTCCCGAGCGATGATGACCGCGCCGACCAGGGCCACCAGCAGGAGTACCGAGGCTACTTCAAAGGGCAGTACGTAAAAGTCTGGGCTCACCAGGGCCTGGCCCAACTGGCTGATGCTGTCGGCCGGCACCTGTGCCTCGGTCGCTGGCCAATCCACTCTGCTGAGGATGAACACCAATGCGGCGAAAAGAGCCGCGGCGACGACCACGGCTCCGACCCATTGCTCGTTCCAGGGCTGGGTTTCAGAGGACATCATCCGGCGCGACAGCATGATGGCAAAGATGATCAGGATGGCTATGGCCCCCACGTAGACCAGGATCTGGACCATGGCCAGGAACTCCGCTTCCAGCAGGACGTAGAAACCGGCAACCCCCACGAACGAGAGCACCAGGGCCAGCGCTGCCCGGAACAGGTTTCTGGCGAAAACCACACCCAGGGCACCGCCCAGGGCGGCAATACTCAGGAGGATAAAGACGACTTGGGATACGGTCATGGGCTGCCTACCTTTCCGCCGCGACGATGCGTTTCAAGGCGGGTGCGCCTTCGACACGGCGCGCCGAACGGTTGAGGATGATCGCAGTGACGGCAATGACCACGATGTTGGACAGGAGCATGATCCCCCCGTGTATCCAGGGCTCCTGGACCGGGTCCGCTACGGGGATCTTGACCACGAGGGCTGCCAGAAAGAGGTTGACCAGGCTCAGCGGGACCAGGAACTTCCAGGCAAAACCGACCAGGTGATCGAACCGGACGCGGGGAAAGGTGGCCCGGAACCACAGCATACAGAAGATGACAAACGCCGCCTTGGCGAACACGATGAACGGCGTCAGCACGGGCGCCAGGTCTTCCAGGCCAAAGAACTTCCAGCCTCCCAAGAACAGGGTCGAGATCAGGATCCCAGCGGCAAACATGTTGACATATTCGGCGATGAAGAACATGG
>JAMJFU010000480.1:0-1920 GCA_023544525.1 Anaerolineae bacterium
GTCCAGCTCTGGGTGCAGAATCTGGGCACGGCCGAGGCAGGGTTGGACCGGCTGATCGACAACCTGACTGGCTTCCAGGCGATCCGAAAGGCGTCGGAGCCGTTAGGGACCGCCGGCGAATATGCAGTGAGCCCGGCTTACGTGGCCGGCCAGCGGCGCTGCGACGTGACCCTCGACCTGGATGATGGCAGCGGCGGGCCCCTGCCGTTGCCACCCGGCGAGAGCATCATCGTCGAGTACCTGGCTGTGCCGGTGCTGTATGCCAACCCGGACCCGGACCAGTACACGGCCGGCGAGCAGTTCCTCCAGGTCCGTTACCAGGATGGGACGAGCTGGATCAACGTGGCCCTCGACAGGCCGACCACCACCACGGCCGGCTACACACCACTGGTCACAGAGGTCTCCAATGCGCGGGCCGCCGCCAACTACCTGATCGCCAGCAACCCCAGCCTGCTTTTCGTCGAGAATCCATCGATGCCGGACGCGGTCAACGAGCTGCTGTCCGCCATGGCCGAACTGGCCCAGCTCAAGGCCGGGATCCTCGGTGATGTGGCCTTCTCAGGGCCGCTGATCGGGCCGGGCTGGCTTGTCCCGTCCTACGGAGCAGCATACGTCAAGACCCTGCTCGACCAGTGGGGCCTGGGCATGAGGGGTGGTGACGGGTTACCTGGACACCATCCGCAGAACGGCTACGTCCTCCTGGTGGGTGAGACCGACACTCTGCCGGCAATAGACTTGAGTAAGAGTGGTTGGACGGTGCACCTGAGCGACCTGTGGTACGGCGACACGAACAACGATTGGCCCAACCCCGAGCGGGTGGTCGGCCGGATCGTCGGCGACGACGTTGCCAAGCTCACGATACCTATCCAGACCAGCATCAACGTCCACAACTCGGTGTCGGGCTACCACTTTGACCGGGCTAAGGCCCTTTCGCTGGCGGGCCGGGGAGACGGGCTTACGTTGTTCGAACTCAGCGCATGGCAAGTGGCAAACGTTCTGGATCAGGAGTTTGACGACGTCGACCTGCTCTTCCAGAAGGATGTCGAGGACGCCGGCCTCAACATCAAGGATGTTTTCAGGAGCTACGCCTATGAGCAGGATGTGATCTTTTACCGGGACCACTCCAGTACGAGCAGTTGGGGGGATGGCAGCACCGTCGTGGATACGGCCGATCTGGCAGGCGCCAATCCCATCGATTTTGGATCCGCGAAGCCGTTTGTCTTTGGCTGCGCCTGCCTGTCCGGGAACTACAGTGGCGTCTCCCTGGCCGAGGCGTTCCTGCAGGACGGTGCAGGCGTCTATATCGGCGCCACCGAGGTCTCGGACCGGCTGTGGAATAACAAGTCCTGCCTTCGGCTCTATGCCAAGTGGGTGAATAGCACTCGTACGATCGGGAAGGCTCTGCGGGACACCAAGAGGGACATCACCGAGGGGGACTGGGCGAGCGGATACGAAGGCGACCGGTGGGCGGCGATGTATAACCTCTACGGTGACCCCAAGTACGGCGGTGCGCCTGTTGCGGGTTCGGACCTTGCGAGTGCAGGCACTGTGACCGCCGAGCCGCCGGCGACCATCAGTGTCGAGGTGCCCGACTACGAAGTGACGAACGTCGATGGCATGGACTATGTGGACATCCCCGGAGGCAACACCTTCTTTGAGCTGGGCAAGCCGCTGGTGCCGATCTTCACGGTCGAGACCGAGATCCCCGAGGGCTTCCGAGTTCAGGACGTGCAGCTCGCCAGCCGCTCCGGACTGACGACTGCCACAGGCCTGAACCTGCCGCTGGCGGTCCTGGAGTGGGATGCGCCCGGGGCGGCTGCTGCCGCGGCCGAGCTCGAAGCCGGCTGGTGGCCTGAACCGACGTTCGACTGGGAGATCCAGGAGAACGCGGGGGGCGGGTCTACCCTTACCCTGCGCCTG
>JAMJFU010000480.1:1930-2190 GCA_023544525.1 Anaerolineae bacterium
ACGACCGATTGTAAGTTCTACAAGGACTATGCGTTCAACGTCGACGCCACCCCCGCGAGCGTTGCCATCGAGCTGCTCGCGACCGACCGGGCAGAGTATCCGCAGGGCGACGCAGTGCTCATCGATCTCTGGCTCAACAACAGCGGCGAGCCCCAGGACGTCCTGTTTGAGGCCACCATCCGGTCAGGCGCGTCGGGTGTGGTGGTCGACGGCTTGCCACTGCGGCTCTTGAGCAGTGTAGACGGGCTGTCTACCTATTT
>JAMJFU010000481.1 GCA_023544525.1 Anaerolineae bacterium
GCATAATCCCGGGACAGGGCGACGTCGTTGGCGGTTCCGGGCGTGTCGTAGTGCCCCACCTCGTCCGGAGCGAGCGGGCTGGAGACGTCGACGACCCGCAGGCCGTTCTCGCTGCTGGCCACGTAGGCGTGAGCCCCCGCCACGGCCACAGCCGCGGCATAGTCCCCCGTGTCGCGGAATCCGACCTCGACCGGGTTGCTCCGGTCCCGGACGTCGATCACGCGCAGGCCACCGTCATAGTAGCCGTAGGCCACGTAGGCAGTGTCGCCCACGACGACGACGTCGGTCGAGTCGTCCACCCGCCGGACACCGGCCTCGGTGGGGCTCTCCGGGTCGGTGATGTCCAGGATGGTTAGCCTGTAGCGGTCGACGACGTAGGCATGGACTCCGTCGACGGCGATCTTAACCGGGTAGCCGAGATGTTCGTCATAGGGGCTCAACTCCAGGGGATGTGCCGGGTCCGTGACGTCGATAATGCGGATGCCGTTGTAGTAGGAGGCCACGTAGGCGTAGGGCCAGGCCAGGGCGACACCGTGGGCGGCGCTTGGGGTGTCGATGGCTCCAACTTCACCGGGTACTGCCGGGTTAGAGATGTCGACGATCTTCAGTCCCTCACCCCCATCCGCCACGTAGGCATAGTCTCCCTCTATAACCAGGTCATACACCTGCCCCGGCGTGTCATGATGGCCGAGCAGCGACGGGCGCGCCGGATTGGAGACATCAAAGATGTACAGGCCGGCATACCCGTCGGCGACGTAGGCCAGGGAGCCCACCACCTTGATGCGCTCGACGATCTCGGGCAGGGGGGCTGACTGGCCGGTGCGCACCGGCTGGGTTGGATCCGAAATGTCGAGGATGACCAGGCGCGGGCCAACACCGGCATAGGCCAAGTTCCCCTCCACCGTCACAGCGAGGGTGGTGCCCCCCAGTTGGCCCACGACTTGAACATCGTGCGCGTATTGTTCCGCAGCCACCCCTCGGGCAGCCTCTTCCTGGTAGGCCGGGAGGCTGGGAGCCGGTGGTTGGGCTGACACGCCTGAGACGCTCGACAGCAGCGCCAGGCTCAGGGTGAGAGCCAAAATGGAAGAGAATCGTGTTTTCATTGGTCTGCCCCTTTCTGATACAAGAGACGCTTGGCCATCACTCACTGTCCTCAGTTCATTCCAGTGCCAGTTCCTCGCCCAGCAGATAGTGGCTGAACCAGGCCAGGTTTTGGTGCATGACGGCGTGGTTTTCGCGCGGCTTGGTGATCGGATGAGCCATGCCCGGATAGACGAATAGCTCCACCGGCACGCCCATCTCTTTCAAACCGCGGTACAACTCCATGGCGTTGGACAGCGGCACACGGCGATCCTCGGTGCCGTGCTGGATCAGCATCGGCGTCCGGGCCTGGGCCAGACGGCTGATGGGCGCCGTCTTGACGTACAGGTCGCGATCGCGGAACGGCGAGCCAGAGAGATAGTCCACGGTAAAGTCGGGGATGTCGTTGCTGATGTGGTAGGTGTACCAGTCGGAGACGCCCGCACCCACCGAAACCGCCTGGAAGGCTGCGGAGTGCAGCCCGGCAAAGGCCGAGATGTAGCCGCCCTGCGACCAGCCCATGCAGCCGACGCGCTCCACGTCCACCCAGCCCAGGGCCGCCAGGTGGTCGATGGCGCTCTCCAGGTCCCACAGGTCGCCGATGCCCAGGTTGTTCACGTTCAGGTCGGCGAAGGCCTGGCCGCGGCCGATGGAGCCCCGGTAGTTGGGCTTCAGGACCAACACGTCCTTGTTGACAAACTGCACCCCGGGGTAGTAGGCGCGTTCCTCACCGCCCAGCAGGTACTCTGCCGAGAACCACGATGGGCCGCCGTGCACCACGAAAAGCAGGGGGTACCTGCGGCTGGGATCAAAGCCCTCGGGTTTGCGCAGGACGCCTTCGATCTCGGTGCCGTCGCGGCTGGTCCAACGGATGGTCTCCAGCGTGCCCAGTTGCCAGCCCTCCACGGCCTGGCCAAAGCCGGTTAGCTGCCTCACCTGGTACGGGCCGCCGTCGCCTGCCGGCTCTGCCAGGTAGGCCTCGGAGATGGTCGTGGCATTGGCCCCGATCAGGGCGATCTGCCCGGCAGCGGAGACGTGAAATGACTGCATGGCCGGCACGGGAAAGACGCCCTGGAGATCAATGCGCGTAAACTGGCCGTC
>JAMJFU010000482.1 GCA_023544525.1 Anaerolineae bacterium
CCAAGCGGCCCATCGCCAATGCAGCCTGGGGCCGGGAGTCAAGCCCCAGTCTCTATGCGAGCGAATATCATCGCCGGGCCCAGATCCTGTCCCAAATGGGATCCATTCCGGCCGACCCGGAAAACCCCATCGTGTTGGCGCTGGGATTTGTCCTCGGTCACGACGCAGTAGACACTGCAATCGTGGGTACCAGCAACCCAGAACACATGGAGTCCAATATCCGCTGGGTAGAGGAGGTCCTTCCCATCGCGGAGGAAGCTGTGGCTGAGCTGCAACAGCGCTTTGACGAGGTGGGTCAGGGCTGGGACCAAGAAACCTGAGCCGTGGCGGCGGCCTGAGAGAGGGGTGGATTTGCATGAACGCGAACAGGGAGCAAGAGACGGTCCGCCGTTCGCTGGCCGAGCTGCAAGAAACTACCTGGCGGTTGGCGCGCCAGATTATCCAGATGACGACGGAGGCTGGTTCGGGACATCCGTCCAGTTCGCTGTCGGCGTTGGATACTCTGGTCGCCCTGTACCTGGGTGGCGTCATGAGATATGATGCCGGGCACCCGGACTGGCCGGATAGAGACCGGTTCATCTTGAGTAAAGGACACGCGGCGCCAGCTATTTACGCTGTGCTGGCGGAGGCAGGCTACTTTGACCCGGGCCTGTTGATGTCGCTGCGCGAGATCGACAGCCCGCTGGAGGGCCACCCCAATATGCGGGTCCTGCCCGGGCTCGAGGCTTCGACCGGCTCGCTGGGCCAGGGATTGTCCATCGGCGTGGGCCATGCCCTGGCGGGCCGGCTTGATGGCCGCGATTATCGCGTCTATGTCATGATCGGCGATGGCGAGGCAGACGAAGGGCAGGTGTGGGAGGCTGCGATGTCGGCATCCAAGTTCGAGCTCGACAACCTGACGGCAATCCTCGACCTGAACGAGTTCCAGCAGACCGGTCCGATCGATGTCGTCATGCCGGCGCTCAAGCCCCTGGCGGACAAGTGGCAGGCCTTTGGTTGGGATGTGCGTGAGATCGATGGTCACGATCTGGAGCAGATACTGGCGGCATTCGACCAAGTGCGAGGCGTGCGCGGCAAGCCGCAGATGATCCTGGCTCACACCAAGAAGGGCATGGGACTGTCGCCCTTCGAGGAGGATGACGTCAACCGCAAACATGGTGAACCACTGACGTCACAGGAAGCCGAGGTAGCGTTACAGGAGCTCGACGAGCGCTACGGGCACCTGGCCGGAGGGAGATAGCATGAATATTGGCAAGAGCATTGGTCTCGAATACGGGCTTTCGACGCGCAATGCCTTCGGCGAAGCACTGAGGGAGCTGGGACGGGAGAACCCGAACCTGGTCGTGGTCGACGGCGACGTGGGCAATTCAACAAGGACCCAGTACTTTGGCCAGGAGTTCCCCGACCGCTTCTTTAACGTCGGTATCGCCGAGAGCAACCTGGTGGGGATCGCCAGTGGGCTGGCCGGGGCAGGCAAGGATGTACTGGCTGCCAGTTTCGCCGTGTTCTTGATGTGCAACGCCTACGACCAGATCCGCATGAGTGTGGCCTTTCCGCAGGCAAACGTCAAGCTGGTGGGCTCCCACAGTGGCATCAGTATCGGGGAGGACGGCCCCAGCCAGATGGCCATCGAGGACATTGCCCTGGCGACCTCCCTGCCGAACTTTACCGTGATTGTCCCGGCGGACGAGCCATCGGCCCGGTCAGCGACTCGGGCGATGTTTGGCTTCCGCGGGCCTGCCTTCCTGCGCACCGGGCGGCCCAAGGTGCCCATCGTCTACAAGGACGGGGTTGATTTCCAGGTCGGCAAGGCAAACCGGTTGCGAAAGGGCCAGGACGCGACGATCATTGCCTGCGGCTTGATGGTCGCGGCTGCGCTGGAAGCAGCCCACAGCCTGGCGCAGAAAGGCATCGACGTGGGCGTCGTGGATATGCACACTGTCAAGCCACTGGATAAAGATGCGATCGAGAGGGCTGCCCGGGAGACGGGCGCCATCGTCACGGCGGAAGAGCACGTCCTGGAAGGCGGGCTGGGATCGGCCGTGGCGCGGGTGGTCGGCGAGCGCTGGCCGGTGCCCATGGGTTTTGTGGGCATCGACAACCGGTATGCAGAGTCAGGCGAGCCCGAGGAGTTGTTGGCCAAGTATGGGCTCATGCCAACCGACATCGT
>JAMJFU010000483.1 GCA_023544525.1 Anaerolineae bacterium
GACAAAAAAGTGCGGTATGTAGAGAAGCCCCACACCCACGGCGCAGGCCAGCAGGACACGACGGTAGCCCAAGCGGTCGCTGGCGCGACCCAGGGTCACTCCCCCCAGGGCACCCATGCCCGCCCGCACACCCGAAATGAGGCCCGTCACGGATGCAATACGCGCTGTGGGCGGTAGCAGGCTCTGGACAAAGAGGGGCAACACCGGGCCCATCAGCCGCGTCGCCATGTTTACGGTGAGGCGTACGGAATAGAGGCTGAGCACGGGCTTGTTCTGCAGGACCAATCGCAGCCCATCCCAGAAGCCAGTGTTTAGCTCGTTCGGATCCTCGGCGCGAGGGGAAAAGTCCTCCTGGACATAGCGGGACACAGTCACCCCGGCGATCAACAGCAGGACGCCGGTGATCCAGAAAGCAGGGCGGTAGCCCCAGGTGTCCGCGACCAGGCCGCCCAGCACCGGTCCCACCGAAGCGCCCGTCCAGACTGCGGTCTGGAGCAGGCCGAGGGCATAACCCGATCTTTCCCGGGGCGCCGTACTCGCCACCAGGGTCGTCGCCGCCGACACGGTGCCGGTGAGTGCGCCCTGGATGGCGCGCAGGGCGGCCAGCTGCCATACATTCTGGACAAAGCCCATGCTGGCCATGACCACCGCCCCGCCGAACATGGCCCGCTGGACCATGATCTTGCGGCCGTAGCGGTCGGCCAGAGAACCCCAGATCGGTGCCGAGATCGCCATGGTTACGGCCTGGGCCGCAAAGAGGACTCCCGACCAGAGCTCGACCTGGTGCAGCTCGGTGACTCCCAACTCCTGTACGTAGTAGGGCAGGAAGGGGAACATGACCGCAAAGCCAGAGATGGCGATCAGTTCGGCGACCCAGATAATGTAGAGGTTCCGTTTCCAGGATATCACGTCGTCTGGTTGACCATGCCGCCTATCTCACCCAGGCGACGCCGCAGCTCCCAGCGGCTCAGAAGCGCCGCCCGAGCGCCGCCTGCTAATGGTCATCTCCATCTGCCAGTTGGCGAGCGCCACTGGCTTCCGTGCGGTCATGGGCCCTATTATAGCACTGCCTGGGCTGCCTGCAAGCCCGCGCGGGAGGGTCGCCGGTGGCTTGCTGCTGCCTGCCACTTGTGCTATACTACCTGCCGTGGACGACATCATCGTATCACCTCAATGGCAACAGCTCGCCGTCGAGGAGTTGCGAGGCACAATCCTCATCATCGGAGCTTCTGACAGCGGCAAGTCTACCCTGGCTCGCTACGTCTTCCACCGGCTGGCCCGAAGCGACACCCCAACCGCCTATGGAGCCAGACGAACCAACAGGAGCGAGGACCTGCATGAAAGCGAAACTGAGAGAGATCCAAGTCCACCCGATCCAGCACCAGGGACAGGAGATGCTGTTGCTCCACGACCCGCTGCAGTTAGCCGAGGCAAGCATCGCCGTACCGCGGGCCTTGGGACTACTCCTGGGGCTGATGGACGGGACCCGGGACGAGGCTGCTCTGGAGGCAGCGCTTCGCGTCCGCGCGGGCGTGCGGTTGGCGCCCGGCCTGCTGAGCCAGCTTCTGGCCGACCTGGACAAGGCCTACCTGCTCGAGAATGAGCGCTTTGCCGCGGCCAGATCTGCCGCCGTGGAGGTCTATCGCCAGGCGCCCTTCCGGTCACTGACCATGGACGGCGCTGCCTACTCGAATCCGGACCCGGCTTCGGCACAGTTACAGTCCTACCTGGACCAACTGCCGCCAGCCGATCCGCCTGAGGCAGTTGCTCCCATCCGGGGGGTGGTTAGCCCTCACATCGACTACCAGCGCGGCGGGCCGGTCTATGCCGAGGTGTGGCGCGCCGCGGCCCAGGCGGCCCGCGAAGCCGACCTGGTGATCATCCTCGGCACAGACCACCAGGGGAGTCCTGGCACAATCACGCCGACGCGCCAGTCCTATGCCAGCCCCTGGGGTGCCCTGCCCACCGACCAGGCTGTGGTCGACGCGCTGGTGGAGGCGCTGGGCGAAACCGCGCTCAACGAGGAGCTGCACCATAGGGGCGAACACTCCATCGAGTTGGCCAGCAACTGGCTCCACTTCATGCGGGGCGGCGAGCCAGTGTCGCTGTTGCCGCTGCTCTGCGGCAGCTTTGGCGCCTTTGTCGCGGGAGAG
>JAMJFU010000484.1 GCA_023544525.1 Anaerolineae bacterium
CAGCTCGACCTGGTCTGGGCCGGCAAGGGGTTGCTGGCCGAGCAGGTGACCGATGCCCTGACCAACGACCTCCGGGGCGACGGCCAGAGCGAGGACAGCAGCGCCCTTTACGCCGCTGCTCTGTACGACAGGCACGTGGCTGGCCTGGGTCCAGCCGACAGGGTCGCCCTCTATCTGACCGGCATCGACGAGCCACCCCTCGATCTGGCAGATGATTCGTCCCCTTACCCCAGCGACTGGAGTGCGGCCCGTTGGATTGCCCATCTGGCTCAGCGCGCCGGCCTGCCCGCCTGGGCGGAGAACAGTGGGCAGGACGACTTTGCCAAGCTGTGGCTCTCCGCCGAGCGCATGCGGGCCAACGACATGGTTGGGCTCATGTGGGCCTTCGAATCGGAGCTGTACGCTGATCCCAGTGTGGGCTATGCCACCATCGACCAGTACGCCAGCATCATCAAGCTCTACACCAGTCCGTTCATCCAGTGCCTACCTCTGATCCTCAGAGATCCTTGACGGCGATGTGAGGTGCCACAGCGGCGGGGACACAGCCCGGGCTTTCTCTGCCAGGGCAAGGGACATACCGATCGGCGCCTCCATCTTGTCCGCGATCCCCGGCCATGCTATAATCTCGACGTGACTCAGCGAATCCCGTCCCTTGCTCGGAAACTAGGGCGTGTTCCAGCCGGTTGGTGGATCGTGCTGCTGGCATTGCCTGCCCTCGCACCCCTGGCGCGCAGCGGCTTCTTCGAGTCGCACGACGGCCTGCTGCACGTCTACCGCCTGGAGGCACTCGACCGTGCCGTAAGGGCAGGCGTGCTCTATCCCCGGTGGTTTCCCGAGTTTGCCTTCGGCTACGGCCATCCTGTGCTCAACTTCTACGGGCCGCTGAGTTATTACTGGGGCCTGCCGTTCACGCTCCTGGGGGCCGATTCGATACTGGCCGTGAAACTCGTCTTTGCCAGCGGCCTCCTGGCTTCGGGGTTGGCCATGTACCTGTTTGCCCGTTCCCACCTGGCGCGCATCCCGGCGCTCGTCGCAGCGGTCGTCTATGTCTATCTGCCGTACCACCTCGTGGATCTCTACGTGCGCGGGGCGCTCGCCGAGTTCCTGGCCTTTGCCTGGTACCCACTGGCACTCTGGGCATTCGGTTCCCTGGTCCAGCCAACCCGCCCGTCCGGCCTGACCAGGACCGCGTTGGCGGCCCTGGTTCTGGCCGCCCTGGTGGCCACCCACAGCCTTTCTGCGCTGATCTTTGCTCCCGTCCTCCTGGCCTATCTGGCCCTGCTGCTGATCAGGGCCGGCAGCTGGCGGCCGGCGGCCAGGGTCGCCGTGGCTTTGACGCTGTCGGTTGCGCTGAGTGCATTTTACTGGTTGCCGGTCCTGGCCGAATCCCAATTTGTCGGCCTGGGCAGCAGTGCGTCCCAGGGATACCGGGATCACCTCGTCACCTCGAGCGACCTGGTGTCTCTACAACCCGCCTATGGATATCCCAGCGAGAGCGGTGCCACGCCCACCTTTCCCCTGGGGCTGGCGCAGCTGGCCATTCTTGCCGCTGCTCCGCTCCTCGTGTTCTGGCGCGACTCCGAACGGCGGATCGCGCTCCTTCTCCTGGGCGTCGGCCTGGCATCCGCATTCATGTTGACGGCCATCTCTGAGCCTGTCTGGCGCCTCCTGGAGCCTGCCCTGGCCTTTCTCCAGTATCCGTGGCGCTTCCAGGCCCTGACTGCGTTGGCCACCGCCTTTCTGGCCGGGGCCCTGTGCATGGCCGCTTTCCAGGCCCTGCCCGATCTGCCCCGCTGGTCCATGGCCGCCGGCCTGTGCCTGGTTGTCGGCGCCTCAGCACTGTGGCGCCTGTCGCCCGCACCCATCCAGCCCACGCTGTCCGTGGAGACGATGTGGCAGCAGGATCGCGATCGAGGCCAGGTAGGCGCCACCTGGACGGGCGAGTACCTGCCCATCTGGGTGCAGGAGCAACGCTGGGCCCTGGCCCGCCCCCTGGCTGAGCCGGCGCAGGACAACGGGTCCGTGCCCGCCGGCCAGGTGCAACTCAACGGCGTGGGCTACACCAGGAGCAGCCTGACCGTCGATGTGCCCCAGGGGGGGACGGTCACACTGCACCAGTTCCACTACCCGGGCTGG
>JAMJFU010000485.1 GCA_023544525.1 Anaerolineae bacterium
CGATGAGTTAATCGAATTACGATATCAGATGGCTTTGCTGCCCGGTGCGCAACAAGCGTTACTTAAGATGCTGCGATGGGGATTCAATCTGTTTGGCCCCTATGAACGTTACTACCGCCCGATCCTCCGCTTCCTACCGTCCATCAACAAGCCCACACTGATTGTATGGGGACGGCAAGACCAATGGATACCCGTAGCTCATGCACAGGTGGCGGCTCAAGGACTACCGAACGCGCGTGTGCATATTTTCGACAATTGCGGACACGCACCGATGCTTGAGAAGACACAGCAGTTCAACGCCCTGTTATTGGACTTCCTGGCCCGTTGAGGCGCAGCGCCGCCCAATAGCTCGCCGCAGCCGACCCGGCTGGTGAGCGCAAAGGGTAGCGTGCCTTGCCCGCCAGGAACCGCGATAATGGTTGGACCGTTGCCCCAGCCGACGGTAGCTGAGCTCGAGGCCGCTGGGCCGTCAGAAGCGTCCGGCACAAAACATATGGATCCGGATTCGAGTTGTCAGAGTTAGTTCATCGTTCAGCTGGTTTTGTCGATTGAGTCCCGTCTTATAAGAAGGACTCGCCACAACCGGTATCCCTGTCCTGGCCGAGAATGTTCATCCGTCAAGAGGCCAGATGATCAGAATGAGTAACCCATTCGGGGTATCGTAGAAGGCTAAAGCAGTGTGGAATCTCCACTGTAGTCTGCTTGCCATCGCATGTCCATATTCTGTGCTGGCTCGAGGTACAGATCCGTGTGAAGGCCTGCCGGTGAAACCGGTGGATAGATTCGAGTCTATGATCAGGTTTGAGGTCAAAACGAGAAGGAGTCGAGCTTGACTATGCAGCTCAATCCCTCTGTGTCGCCGCGTTTATGGTAAATGGCGACCTGGAAATGCCCCCAAGGGAATTCGAATCCCTGTCGCCGCCTTGAAAGGGCGGTGTCCTAGGCCACTAGACGATGGGGGCCAATCCGCAGACCATTGTAGCAGAAATACCCCGGAGGGTCAAATCGGTCTGTGGCGAGCGTACCTACCCGAACTGCGGCAGGTGGCCTTCATATTCACCCAGGTACGCCTCGAGGATCGACCGCGCGGTATCGATGTCGTCGATGCAGGGGTCCAGCAGCAGCGCCTGCAGGGCCGCGTCCCGATCTCCAGTGGCCGCAGCATCCACAGCCAGCCCGGCGACGGCGATCTCTCGCCGGCACAGCTCGGCAACCACCTCCGGCAAAGGACCCACGTGCAGCCCGCGGATCCCCCAGCCGCTGATCATCGCCGGCACCTCGACGATGGCACCGTCGGGCAGGTTCGGGATGTGGCCCTGGTTGGGGAGGTTGACCGCATCCCGGAAGTGTTCGTCCCCGCCCAGCACCCCCTCGACGATCTCGACGGCGCCTTCCCCACGGGTCTCTTTGAGGGGATCTACTGAGGCGATGCCCTCGGCCATCTTCTCGATGGCCCGCCAGCCCTTGGCGCGATCTGCCTTGGCCCGTTCCCAGTCGTAGAGGTAGAGGTTGTACTTCTCCCAGGGCCGGGTCTGGGGGTCATGGCACCAGGGTAGATACTCGGCCAGGTGGCTATCACCGGGCACCGGGCACAGCCCCGTGGCCTGGAAGACAGCACGGGTCAGTGGCTCAAAGCCAGCGGGCAGGGCCATGAGCGCGCGTTTGAACGCCGGATACAGGTCCTCGCCGCTGCGCCTGTCCCGCATGTCCAGGATCCAGGTAAAGTGGTTGAGCCCGGCGGCCTGGATGGCGATGAGCGGCCGGGCCTGGTCGGCGACGTAGCGCGCCTTGGTCCAGATGTCCGGGTGGGCATTGCTGTTCGTGCCCGGTGGCACGTCGATCCCCAGTTGGTCCGCCAGGGCCACGCCAGCCATCATGTAGGCCTCGTTGATCTGGTGGCACAGGCCCACCGTCCGGATCCTTGAGTAGCGGCTCACGGCCAGGCACAAGCGCGGCACGGGATTGGTAAAGTTGATCAGCCAGGCCTCGGGACACAGGTCCTCCATGTCCCGGGCAATGGCCAGCATCTCGGGCACCTGGCGCAGCGTGTGCGCCAGCCCACCCGGCCCGCCGTTCTCGCCATACGGCTGGCGCACGCCGAACTGGAGTGGGATCTCCCAGTCCCGCTGCCAG
>JAMJFU010000486.1 GCA_023544525.1 Anaerolineae bacterium
GCACGGACCATGTCTTCCTCAGTCGAGAGGGGCAGTGCGTCGATTCCAGCGCGCCTGAAGGTTTCGGCCAAAGCAGCCTCCCGGCGCTGGGCCGCCTCTTTGAAACGACGGCGGAAGCGCGCATCGTGAGTGTCCACGTAGAGGTGCTCGCCTGTCTCTGCGTCCTCCATGATGATCGGGCCTACGTCGGGCAGCTCAATCTCCCGCGGGTCCCACAGGCGTATGGCGATGACCTCGTGTCTTCGGCTCAGCAACTGGAGCGGCCGCTCCCAACCCGGCACGCTGATGAAATCCGATATGACAAAGAGCAGCGAGCGCCTCTTGATCGCGTGCAGGCTGCCCTCGAACAGCGGCGCCAAGTCGGTAAGCGCCTTGCGCGGAGGCCCTGGCTGTCTGAGCAGATCGTTGATGAGGCGGAGCACCTGGATCCGCCCACTACGGGCGGGAATGGTCCGCTCAATGCCGTTCCCGAAAAAGACTGCACCGACGCGATTGCCATGGCGCGTCAATAACCGCGCGAGCGTCGCAACGAAATCGACCAGGACCGCACGCTTCAGAGTCCCGCCTGTGCCAAAATCCATAGAGGGCGTCAGGTCGAGCAGAAACCAGGCGGCCACTTCGCGATCCTCGACGTACTGGCGGACATAGGGCACATTCATCCGGGCCGTGACATTCCAGTCGATGTAGCGAATGTCGTCTCCAGGCTGGTATTCGCGTAGATCGGCAAAGTCGACCCCATAGCCGTAGAACAGGCTGCGATAGTCGCCTTGTAACAGGCCATCCAGCCGGCGGATGACCTTCCAGTCAAGGCGCTGGAGGATCTGTTCCGGGACAGCTCCCTTAGGCGTGGACAGGGACGTTTGCATGCTCACGTAAGGGCACCTCTGGAGCCGGTATGCGGTCGAGAACCTCGCTCAGGAGGTCGTCGCTGGTTACATTGTCTGAGAGCGCCTCGTAGGAAAGCACCAGGCGATGGCGTATCACGTCGAGCGCCATGTCGAGTAGGTCCTGAGGCAGGGCATAGGCGCGGCCGCGCAAGAAGGCGAGCGCTCGCGCGGTGAGGATGAGATTGATCGAAGCACGTGGACTGGCGCCAAACATGATATAGTCCTGTATCTGCTTCAGGCCATAATCACCGGGCTGTCGTGTGGCGGCTACCAGGCGCACAGCGTATTCGATGAGGTCGGGGTCCACATAGACCTGGTCGGCCTGCCGCTGCCAGTCCCGAAGCTGCTGGGTGGTCAGCACCCGTCGCACCGCTTCCAGGGCGCGGGTCATGCGCTCGACAATGACAAACTCCTCGGTCGCATCGGGATAGCCAACGAGCACTTTGAGCATAAAACGGTCGACCTGTGCCTCAGGCAGGGGATAGGTACCCTCGCTCTCTATTGGGTTTTGGGTGGCGAGGACGAGGAACGGGTCGGGCACCCGGAAGGTCTCGCCGCCGATGGTCACCTGCCGTTCCTGCATGACTTCGAGCAGTGCGCTCTGGACCTTGGCCGGTGCGCGGTTGATCTCGTCTGCCAGAAGCAGGTTGGTAAAGACCGGCCCGAGGGCGGTGTTGAACTCACCTGTCTTCTGGTTGTAGATGCGCGTGCCAATCAGATCGGCGGGCACGAGGTCGGGTGTGAACTGGATGCGCTTGAACTCGCCGCCGATGGCCTCCCCCAGGGTCTTGATGGCCATGGTCTTGGCCAGGCCCGGCACACCCTCAACGAGAATGTGACCGCGCGCCAGCAGTGCCACGATCAGTCGCTCCAGCAGGTGATCCTGTCCGACGATCACCTTTTTCACTTCGTACAAGACGCGTTCCATGGGCCTCCCGTTGTCGGAATGGGTTTGTTGAGGCATTGGCTTTCTCCTTTGTGCGCTGATCCGCTCGCCCGTACGGGTCATCAGGGAGTTTCTCCAGTTAGTGTGGCGGCAGCCCGGCGGCTGTGGCTGCGACCTGGATAGGCACCGCAAATCCGATGCCGATAAAGAATTCTTGCTGGCTGGGACTCACGATCCCGACGACGATGCCGACCACCTGGCCATGCCGGTTCAGGAGGGGACCGCCCGAATTGCCGGGATTCACAGCGGCGTCTACCTGTATCAACCCCTGCAATTCGACCTCGCTGTCTAGCGGCTG
>JAMJFU010000487.1 GCA_023544525.1 Anaerolineae bacterium
CCGTGTCGCGCTACTTTGGACACTATGTCGGGCAGTTGTACAAGATTGCCGGCCAGTTGCCGCCCGCCGGCGATCAGGACGCGGTTCGCGCCCAGTTCGAGGCTGTCGTCCGCCAGGCGCTGGAGCGCGAGTGGTTTGGGGTGCTGTGCAACAGCCTGTCGGCCTGCGCCTTCACCTTCGTCCTGTTCAGTGAGGGTGGCGAGGGCCGGGCCCTAGATGGCTCGGACCTGCTGGTCCGGCTCCTGGCCTGCTACGGGCTGGAGACCCGTCGCGAGGAACTGGAGTGGTTCGCCGAATCGTTTTGGTCGCAATCGGTTGGTGACAAGTTGGAACGGGGTTGGCTCCCTCCCTCCGCTGTCGACTATCCAGATCGCGTCTTCGAGATCCTCTCCCTGTCTCTGGGCCGGTCCGTTCCTGAGCTCCGCTCGCTCATGGACCAGCTCCTTGGCGAATGGAAACGACAGGCCGCCGAGGTGCTATACCGCCACGGACAGCCCGTGCCCGGCGATTGGTAGCGGCCCGCGCCAGGATCAGCGTTTCCCTTCGGCACCAAGCCGCGCCAAACCAGCCAGGAGCCTTCGCTTGCTCCATCCGCAGCAGAGGGCCCCATCGAGCCGGTGTTCCCCCTGTCACCTGCTCCGCTGGAGCCCTCCGAACCACCCCCATAAAGGGGTAGAGCGTTCCTTGGACCGGTGGCCCAGAACGCTCTACGGGACTCGAGACAATGTTCGATACCTAGTGTATCATGCGGCGCCGGATCTGTCATCGGAAGAAACGCCGATCCTCGATACGATATTCCTCGTATCTCTGCGGGCTCACATCTCCAACCAGGGACCAGGCTGCCTGGTCCAAAAGTCGTAGGTCGCCACCCTCAATCCACTTCGTCCAGGGAAGCAAGGCCCTTCCTCAAGGCATAGAGCGCCGCCTGGGTCCGGCTACACAGCTCCAACTTGCCCAGGATGTTGCTCACGTGGGTTCGCACGGTGGCTTCACTGATGGTAAGTTGCTCCGCAATGTCGCGGTTGCCATGTCCCTGGGCCACCAGGCCCAGCACCTCGACCTCCCGTTCTGTGAGGGCCTCGATTCCAGACGCGGGCTCTTCTGGGCGGGCAAGCTGCCGCAGTAGTTTGCGGGCCACCGCTGGGTGGATCGAGGATTCACCCTCGTACACCTGGTGGATGGCCTGGATCAGCTCCTCGGGTCCCGAATCTTTGAGCAGGTAGCCCAGGGCGCCGGCCTTGATCGCCGGAAAGACCTTGTCGTCGCCATCAAAGCTGGTCAGCACCAGGATGCGGGTCGCGGGTTGTGTCTCCAGGATGCTGCGCGTTGCCTGCAGCCCATCGGTGCCCGGCATGACCAGGTCCATGAGGACGACGTCGGGCTGGGCGCGCTCTACCAGGGCAACCGCCTGGCTGCCGTCTTGGGCCTCGGCCACAACCTCGATGCCCGGTTCGGTCGCCAGCAGCGCGCAGAGGCCCTTGCGCACAATGGCGTGGTCATCGGCGATCAGCACGCGAATGGGGCCGCGGGGTTCTTGGCTAGCCTGGACCATCTCTGCGTCTTGGGTCATGCGCACACCTCCGCCCGTACCACGGTTCCTGCTCCTGGACCAGTGATGACGGCAAGTTCTCCTCCCAACCGGACTGCACGCTCCTGCATGGTGCGCAGGCCAAAGCCGCCCTGCTCCTGGACGCGGCTCGTGTCAAACCCGATCCCGTCGTCGGCAACCTCCAACGTCACCTGGCTGCCGTTGCGATGCAGGCGCACCGCGACACGGGCGGCGCGGGCATGTTTCAGCGCGTTGTTCAGAGCCTCCTGGGCGATCCAGTACAGCCCTTCCTCGACCTCGGGCGAAAGCTCCTGGTCGCCCTCTTGCTCGAATTGGGTCTCCATGCCCACCCGGGCCTCGACCGCTTCTAACCGGGCCTGCAACGCCGCGGCCAAGCCGTCCCTCCTGAGGATGGGCCGCCGCAGCTCGTAGATCAGAAGCCGCATCTCCCGCAGCGATTCCTGGGCAGTCGTGCGGATGTCAGCCAGGTGTGCCCGGGCCAGCCCGGTCTCTTCTGCCTGGATCTGCCTCGTTGCTGCTTCCGAGTAGAGGGTGATGCCGTACAACGCCTGGGT
>JAMJFU010000488.1 GCA_023544525.1 Anaerolineae bacterium
ATCCCACAACGCAGCCGTCATAGGCACCGCAGCCTTGCCGCCGCCGACGAGCAATATCTGCCCGATCTCGCTCAAGTCGTACTGCCGGTCTCCCACGAGCAACTGGCCGTCCCGGCACTGGACGTGCTGGCGCACCACGAACCCAGGATCGACCGCGGCCAGGGAAGCCCGCAGCACGGCCAAGATGGTTTCTCTTTGCTGGGACTCCCGGATCGACTTGGTATCCATGGCTGACCCCTCTCCGGATTCCGGGCGCCACCTGCTTGACACAGAGCCCGGTCTCACTCGCCCGAAAGGAGGGCTAGACCAACCCGGTCCAGGGTGGCACCGGTCGCCCTTGTAACCGCAAGTAGGCCTCGACCCCGTCGAGGAAACGATCGACATAGTCTCGGGAAGCTGCCTTGCCCATGTGGCCTACCCGCAAGATCTTGCCGCTCAACTCCTCGAGGCCACCGGCGATCATAATCCCACATTCCTGCATCAGATAACGACGGAGGTCGTCAATGTCAATTCCTGGCGCTCCGTACATGGCCGTAATGAGCGGCGAAGTATAAGCCTCATTGGGGAACATGGTAAAGCCCCATGCCTCAAGTGCAGTCCGGATCCGTCCCGCTGCTTCGCTGTGGCGCCGATAGTGGGCTTCCAGTCCATCTTCCAAGATCTGGCGCAGGCTCGTAAGGAGCCCCAGGATGTTATTGGTGGGCAGGGTCGTCGGATAAGGATGCCAGCTGCCCCAATTGATGGAATAGTCCTTCCAGGTGCGCAGGTTTAGATACCAGCCGTGGGCCCTGCCTGGCTTGCCATCGATCTGATCCCAGGCACGCTGGCTTACGGACATCGGTGCCAGCCCCGGCGGGCAGGCCAGACACTTGTTGATGACAGTCACACACACGTCGATGTTCCACTCGTCTACAGGCAGCGGGACGCCTCCCAGCGACGACACGGCATCGACGATGACCGGCACGCCGAATTCGTCTGCTACGGCCGAGATCTCCTGGAGGGGATTGAGGACCCCGGTCGAGGTCTCCAGATGCACCACTGTCAGCGCCTGAATACCCTGCACTTCAGACAGTCGCTGGCGGATCATGTCCGGGTCGAGGGGCTGGCCCAAGGGGGCGGTCAACCGCACGGGCTCCAGGCCGTAGCTCTGGGCGACCGTTGCCAGGCGCTCCCCAAAAAAGCCGTTGCTGGGCATCAGGACCTTTTCGCCAGTCCGCATCAGGCTGCCCAGCGCCGCTTCCAGGCCCGCCGTGCCAGGACCGGCCATCATGATGATGTCGTTGCGTGTGCCAAAAACCCGCTGGAGGCCGTCGATCGCCTCCTGGTAAATCTCCATCCATTGCTGGCCATAGTGCGGGATCACCCGGTGGGCCATGGACTGGAGGACCTCCTCCGCTGCGTCCACGGGACCAGGGATCATCAACCGGACCGGTTCGCCCATCACGCCAAGCCTCCTTGTTTCATGAGCACTGTTTCAGGACGACCCCTCCGCCTCGTCTTTCACCCAGGCGAATTTCTGTCGCAGCGCCTTCGGATAGTAGCGGTCGAGCACGTCGTAGTCGACCTCTTGCCCCCACTCGTAGTACACGCGCGGGTCAATATAGGATTTCAGACTGGTCCCCAGGTTCCAGGTACGCTTTTGGGCGGCGACCTGCGCCTGGGCCTTGACCTTGCCCAGGGCATTCCGGGCATTCTGCAGTTGGGCTTCGGCCCGCTCAATGCGGCGCTGGGCCACACCGAACCGTTTCTCATAGCGGGCACGGACCTTGTCGAGCTTCTCGGGGGCCGCCTCCGCCTCCTTTTGCCGGGCTTCCACCTGCAGTTCAGCCAGGGCTAGTTGGTAGCCAGCCAGGCGCTCCCGGTATTTCTCCACACGCTCCTCGGCCTTGCGCTGCCGCTCCTTGTACCTCTGCTGGCTGCGCGGCCAGCTGGCTGGCTCCTTCTTGGTGTGGTTGCACAGGATGGCCGCCTCCAGGTTGGCCAGGCTGGCCGCCTTCCATTTCTTGTACTCTGGGTCCTCAGCCGTAACTTCCGCCTCCGCGAGCGCTTCCTGTACGGAGATGGTGGAGTGGTGTGTACGGAACACCTTGGCCGTGAGCCCAGGCAGGATCT
>JAMJFU010000489.1 GCA_023544525.1 Anaerolineae bacterium
ACCCCCGCCATGCGACAGGCGATGTTTACTGCCGAGCTGGGCGATGACGTCTACGGTGAGGATCCCACGGTCAACCGGCTCGAAGCCACCGCGGCCAGCAAGCTCGGCAAGGAAGCCGCCCTGTTTGTGCCCAGCGGCACGATGGCAAACCTGGCCTCCCTTCTCGCCCATTGCCAGCGTGGCGACGAAGCGATCATGGGCCATCTGGCCCACACCTTCCTCTTTGAGGCAGGTGGCTCTGCCGCTGTAGGTGGCATCCACCCCAGGACGGTCCAGAATCGGGCCGATGGCACCTTGGACCTTGACGAGGTAGAGGGTGCCATCCGCACGGACAACCCACACTATCCTCGTACCCGCCTGATCTGCCTGGAGAACACACACAACCGCTGCAGCGGCGCCGTGCTGACCCCAAGCTACATGGCCGAGACCAGGAAGTTGGCTGACCGCTACGGATTGGCCATCCACCTCGACGGGGCACGCATCTTTAACGCGGCCATAGCTCTGGGCGTGCCACCTGTCGAATTGGCCCGGCACGCCGATTCGGTGAGCTTTTGCCTGTCCAAGGGCCTATCGGCACCGGTGGGCTCGCTCATCTGCGGCTCCGAGGCGTTCATCCAAGGTGCACACCGCCAGCGCAAGCTGTTGGGCGGCGGGATGCGCCAGGCAGGGGTTCTGGCCGCGGCGGGGATTGTCGCCCTGGAGACCATGGTCGACCGGCTGGCAATCGATCACGACAATGCTCACCGCCTTGCCACAGGCCTTGCCCGGCTTCCCGGCATCGTGCTGGACTTAGACCGGGTGCAGACAAACATCGTCATCTTTGAGCTGGATCCCTCAGCGCCAGGTCCTGGTGAGTTTGTGTCAGGCCTGGCCGAGCAAGGCGTGAGAATGGGGGCCATCGGCGGCCGCCGGCTGCGCGCAGTCACGCACTATGGCATCGAAGCCACTGATATCGACCGTGCCGTGTCTGCTGCGAATGTCGCGCTGAAGGCCACCGGCTGACCAGCCCTCGGCGGGAGGGAGCAGGAATCAACCAGAGCACACACGGAAACCCCTCGGTCCAGCGTACGCCGGCCGGTCCGCCTATGCTCACCAACATGACAGGAGGCCCAACCTGTGCTACAATTGCTGTGACGGTCCGTACAGCCTACTGAATTAAACCACTCACAAGGAGGGTGAGATGCAGAGCGATCTTCGGAATCGTCTAGAGATCTCCCAGGACCACCTCAAGCAGATCAACGACCTTCTCCTCGATCCAAACTCCAGAGTTGTGAACGATTTCCTGGAAGTAGTAGCCAAACACGGCAGTGTAGAAGAGATCAACCGCCAGGCGCGCGAAGCGCGGCAGCTGCCGAACCTGCTGTCCCGACTGGACGAGATCGAGTCCCCTTACCGGGCTGATCTCGACTGGCTGGCAGAGCAGAGAGACAAGAACGCCTTTATCAGCATTGCCGACTACCGGCGCCAAGTACTGGGCGACAAAGCAGAGGGCACGCACTTTGCTGATGATCTGGCTGTCACACTCGAGATCAGTGCACTGCAGTATTTCCCCTTCCTCATAGCTGAGGCCAAGCAAGCCATCGCCAACCGCGAGCTCATGCCGGGGAGATACATCCGCGTGCGCAAGATGAAGGAACAGGAAGCAGACAATGGCGACATCCTTGCCATCGCGGCTGCCATGCAGATCGTCGGCGCCAGCTACGTCGAAACCTTGGACACCAAAGGCACCGACGGCTCCAACATCCACCTGGGAGGGCCAGAGACCATCACCGGCTACTTTGGTGGGATCGGGCAGCCGAACAGCCATCCGCTGAAGTGGGTCGACGAATTCCTCTACTACTACACGAACTATGGGATCCAGCAGGTCTTGAACATCAATCCCGGCACCGTCCTGCTGGGCTACTTTCTTCACAAGCTCGGCGTCGACATTGAGTTCAAGATCTCGGTGTTTATGGGCAACGACAACCCGTATGCTGCCCTGTGGACACTGATCGGAGCCAAGTTGTTCGGCCGGGACGATGGCACCACCTCGCTGATCGGGTTCAACTGGAGCAACTCGGTCAACAACGAGACCATCGAGATCACGGCCGAGGTACGGCGGGCTCTCGAAC
>JAMJFU010000048.1 GCA_023544525.1 Anaerolineae bacterium
ATAAATCGGTTTCGAGATCACATCTGAGTACATCCCGAGCACTCCCTCCCGTCGAGTATCTCTGGCGACATTATAGCATACTGCGTCCAATTGTGCCAGGTCGGCAGCTGGGCCGCAACAGCGCCAACTGTCAAGTTGGCATCACGGAGGATCCGGCGCAGCAGGCCCGGCTTCAGGGACGTGTGATCTGGTACAGTCAAGGGGAGATGCTCCGGGTCGTTTTCGTCGCGAAGCCGAAAATGAGGGCCCGCTGGCGAACGACCTCGTAACCGACGTGTTCCAGGGCGCGAATTGCTTGACGCCCCGATACTACCGGGAGTCTGGGGCTCATACTGTGACCGCGACGCTGCTAACCAGAGTCTTGGACATGTCTGGGATCGGTTCATTTCTGGCCAACATGTCTTCCAGGCAAAGCAGGATGGCCTCTTCGATGTTTTCAAGCGCCTCGTCTATCGAGTCGCCTTGTGTATAGCAGCCCGGCAGGGCAGGACATGACACGACATAGCCTCCTGCATCTTCATCGGGCTCGAGGAGCACCTTGAAGTCATATGCTTTCATCACACGCCTCACGAATCAATTCCACCAGGGGGCTATTCGCCGCGCATCTGCAGGAACTCGCCTGGCCGCAGCACCGGCACGCTTGCCCGCTCGCGCGCATCGAGCAGGTGCTCGTCCTGGGTGATCAGCGTTGCGCCGGTGGCTTCTGCCAGCGCCAGAAACTTTCTGTCGTCCTCGTCGGGCACGTCTCCGTAGCGCTCGGGATGGGTCTCGCCTTCATAGCGGTCCTGGGCGCGAAACAAGCCGGCGAACGGCTCGAACGACAGGGGCGGGATTTTGCGTACGATGTGTTCGATCTCGCCACGCGTGGCGTCGTCCCACACCAGGCGCAGGCGCCCGGCACGCACGGCCGAGATGACCCGCGCCGAACTGCTGCCCGGATTGAATCCTGCGGCGACAAAGCTGTTGGTGTCGAGCACGACCGCATCCGGCGCCAACCCAGCGGAGGATGCTTGCGCCCGGCCCCCGACACGCTTGGCATAGCCCGGCCGGTCCATGTCGCGCACCTCGACCGTGAGCTGCAGGTCCAGGCGATCAAGCGATTCGGCGTAATGCAGCGCCAGCACATCGAGGCAGGCTGCCGCGATGTCGCGCTTTTGCTCCGCCGTGCGCCCCGACAGCAGGCCCACCTCCAGGTGGACGAACGCCTGCCCGGCGCCCCCCTCCCCTACGCAGAACGTCTCGCGGCGCATGGCACGGCTCTTGCACGCTGCCACGTCGACCCCCGCCGCGTCCGCCAGTGCCCGGTGCAGCCCCTCAAACAGGTGCTCAAAATCGACCTCCTGCCCCACATTGCCCGAATAGTCAAGCACCAACTGCGGCATCTCTTCCTCCGTCCCCGCGGCGCCTCACCCTCCTAGTACTTTCTGACCACCGACCGGTAGGCAGCCGGCACCCGGCACTGGATGAGCTGCAGCTCTTCCCGGGCACGGCGCACGGCGTCGAGATCCACGGTAGCCACGGCATAGCCTTCGATCTCTTCGTCGATGGAGGCATAGACCTCGCCACGAGGGCCGACGACCATGCTCTCGCCGACGAAGCGATAGCTGTACTCCTCGCCGATCCGGTTGCTGGCCACCACGTAGAAGGCATTCTCCAGAGCGCGGGCCTGGACGTAGGTCCGCCATTCCTGGACCGGCTGGTCGCGCTCCACGTTCGGCGCGTGGCCCCAGTTGGCGCACACGCACAGGACCTCAGCCCCTTCGAGGGCCAGGCTGCGGGCGGCCTCGGGAAAGGCCAGGTCCCAGCCCAGGACAACGCCTATCTCGCCAAAGCTCGCCTCGAACGTCAGCAGCCGGTAGCCAGGCCGGAAGGCCAGCCGCTCCTCGCCCGGCAGGTGGAGCTTGCGGTACTCGCCCAACAGCTCCCCATCGGGGCCAATGACCACAGCCGCGTTGTAGAGGATGCTCTCCACCTTTTCCTTGGAGACCAGGCCAAAGACGATGTGGGTGCTGTAATCGGCGGCCCTTTGGGCCAGCAGGTTCACGGCCTGGCCTGGCACGCGCTCCGCCATCTCGGTGAAACGCAGCCCGAGTTCATAGCCGGTGGTCGACAGCTCGGGGAACACGATGAGGTCCACTTTTTGCTCGGTGCAGATCTTGTCGACGAACTTGCCCATGGCAATGAGGTTGTCCTCGACCTTGCCCAGGAGCGGGTACATCTGCACGGCAGCCACGGTGATTTCTTGCATATCGATATCTCCTCAAGGAATGGTAAAAGCCCGGTCATACCGCCGGATTATAACCCAGAAGGGAGGTTTGGTCAACTGCAGGGCCTGGCAAGAACAAGCGTTCTAATCGCCGGTCGCCACCTTTTCGGCCAGGATCAGGTGCACCTCTGTACCTTCCACGGGTACGGTCTCTCGCCAGGCACGGAACCCCTGGGCCGCCAGCAAGGGCCGCAGACTGAGGGAGTGACCAGCCTGGTTGGTGGGATGAGCCCTCTGGCCCGTGATCTGGAACAACCACTCCAGGAAGCGGTCGAGCGGCCCGTTCCCCGCAAAGGTAGCCACATGGACGACGACAAGCCGGCCGCCTGGCCTGTCCTCCTGGGGTGCGCGCAGCACACGCCACAGGTTCGCCAGCCACAGGGGATCGTAGACAAAGGGGGTAGGAAAGGTCAGGATCACGGCATCAAAGGCCTCGCCCGCAAAGGGCAGGTGCTGGGCCTTCCCCCGGCACAAGGCCGCGCCAGGCTGCTGGCCGCGGAGGCGCCGGCGGGCCAGGCGCAGCATGGCCGGCGAGATGTCCAGGCCTACCGGCCGGTGGCCGGCCCCGGCGAGATCGACCAGCAGATGGCCCGGTCCGAAGCCCACCTCCAGGACCCGGGCCCCTGGTGGGACGTAGGCCAGGGCCGTCTGTTGCCAGCGGCGCCACAACCCCCGCGAGACAACCCAACTCACCGCGTCGTAAAGCCAGGCCAGCTCGTTGTACAACAGGCGAAAGCCAAAGGCGATCAGGCGCGACCAGGCGGCCTTCATGAAGAGGACTCGCCCGCCTGCAAGCAGCCGAACGTGACCAACTCGATGTCGAGGGCATCCACCCGGGCCCGCAGCCGGCGATCGGTCAACAACGACAACTCGACCTCCCGCTCAGCACGGTAGCTGCTTCCGGCCAGGGCCGGGTCATCGTAGCCAGGGTGGCACATCAGCTCGCTGACGCCTGGTGGCAGTGCCTCCAAGAGGCGAAACAGATGATCGAGCGTCAGTGCCGGCCGCCCAAAAAACGAGCCCACGAAATGGTCCGGATAGGCGAGTCCCCGGGTCCGCAGCAGGTTGCTGTTGGTGGCGATCAAACCGCGGACGTGGTCGGCGGGGAAGCCCTCCAGATAGGGCAGGGACCCCAGCGCGATCCGGAACTCGCTTTCAACCGGAAAGGGTACTCGCAGCGGCAGCCTGTACTCGGCCGCCAGATCGGCATAGAGCTGAAAGAACGGCGGGTACAGGTGGGCAAAGTGGTGGCAGTCGAGGTGATCGGGCAGCCGGCCGGCTAGCCCGGCAAAGCGCTGGATCTGCGCCGAGAGCTCCTGGCGGAGCTGGGCGATGGGCATCTCTTCCGCCCTGGCCCACACCGTGTGCTGGTCGAGGAAGATTCCAGATCCATCGACCAGGCCAGGCACCCGCTGCGGCGGCAGCAGCGGCTTCCCAGCCGTGAAAACCAGGTGCAGGCCGACGCCCAGGGCCGGCTGGGCCAGCGCTGCGGCCAGATGGGACTCCACTCCGGGCTGGTTGACCATGACCGTGGTGCTGGTCACGATCCCCGAACGGTGGGCCTCCAGGATGCCGCGGCAGATACCTGGTGCCCGGCCATAGTCGTCGGCGTTGACAATGAGTCTTTGTCTCACTCCACCCTCCCAATACAGCAGATTATACTTGAAAACATAGTGACCAGCAAGCAGGCGATTGAGGAGCATGGTCACAGCCAAACTTGGTTTGACATCTCGACTGAGTTGGGCTACAATGGCCGCTGGCTGGCGGCGGGTTGCCCTCTCCAGCCTTGAGATGGACTGACAAGGAGTTCCAGGCTATGAGACGAATGACCGGAGCCGAGGTCCGCCAGAGTTTCCTCGACTTTTTTGCCAGCAAAGACCACGTGGTCGTGCCCAGCGCCCCACTGGTGCCGGTTGGCGACCCGACTCTGCTGCTGACCAACGCTGGGATGAACCAATTCAAGAACATCTTCTTGGGGCTGGAGGAGCCCAGGTACCCGCGTGTCACCGACGCGCAAAAGTGCATGCGCGTTTCGGGCCACCTCAACGACCTGGAAGAGGTGGGGCCCTCTCCTTACCACCACACCTTCTTTGAGATGATGGGCAACTGGTCATTCGGCGACTATTACAAGAAGGAAGCCATCCGCTGGGCTTGGGAACTGGTCACAGAAGTCTGGGGCATGGAAAAAGCGCGGCTGTGGTCTACCATTTTTGAGGACGACCAGGGCAACCTGCCCACGGACGAGGAAGCCCGGGGCCACTGGCAGAACGAGACCGACATCCGGCCCGAGCAGATCTTGCCCTATGGCCGTGCCGACAATTTCTGGGCCATGGGCGCCGTAGGTCCTTGCGGGCCCTGCAGCGAGATCCACTACGACCGCGGGCCCGAATACTGCGACAAGCAGGACGAACCAGGGCACGTCTGCCAGGTCAACGGCGATTGCGCCCGCTTTCTGGAAATCTGGAACCTGGTGTTCATCCAGTACAACCGCGACGCCGATGGCGTTTTGGTAGAGCTGCCTCAGAAGCACATCGACACCGGGCTGGGACTGGACCGTGTGACTGCCATCTCCCAGGGAGCCAGGGCCAACTACGAGACCGACCTGTTCCAGCCCCTCTTTGACCGCGTTCAGGAGATGCTGGGACACAGCGACGAACAGGTCCAGGAAAACCTGATCTCCTACCGGGTCATCGCCGATCATGGCCGGGCCGTCACCTTCCTGGTGGGCGATGGCGTCATCCCCGGCAACGAGGGCCGCAACTATGTCTTGCGCATGATCCTGCGGCGCGCGGCCCGCTTTGGCCGCAAGGTGGGCTTCACCGAGCCGTTCCTGGGCGAAGTCGCCAAGGTCGTCGTCGACATGTTTGGTGACCACTATGACGAGTTGGTTCGCCGGCGCGAGTTCATCCTGAATGTCATCCGCCAGGAAGAGGAACGCTTCCAGCGCACATTGGACGTGGGCCTGGCCCTGCTGGACGAGGTCATGGATGGCCTGCGGGCCCAGGGCGAGACCATCATCCCCGGCTCCGACGCGTTCCGGCTGTACGACACCTTTGGCTTTCCGCTGGACCTGACCCGCGACGTGGCCGCGGAACAGGGCTTTGACGTCGACGAAGAGGGCTTCCGCTCGGCTTTGGAAGAACAGCGGGCCCGCGCGCGGGCAGCCCAGCAGTTCGTCTCGACGGAGGCCGAAGACCTGGAGTTCTATGCCGCGCTGGCGGAGGAGCTGCGCAGCCAGGGACGGCTGGGTCCCGACGGGGTTGAGAACCCATACGACGAGACCCTCGACGTAGAGACGATCCTCCTGGCCATCATGCGTGATGGCGAGCGGGTGACAGCAGCCCGGGAGGGGGACCGGGTCGAGGTGGTGCTGGCCGCCACGCCCTTCTACACTGAGAGCGGCGGCCAGGTATCCGATAGCGGCCTGTTGGCCCGCTACGAGAGGGGCGACGAAGAGCCCGAGTGGGAGATCGAGGTCGAGGACATGCGCGAGCCCGTGCCGGGACTGCTCGTGCACGTGGGCCTGGTGACCTACGGCCGGCCACGGCAGGATGACCCGGTCTGGGCCATCGTCGACGCGGCACGGCGCATGGACGTTGCCCGGAACCACACGGCGACCCACCTCCTGCACAGTGAGCTGCGCTATATCCTGGGAGAGCACGTACAACAGGCAGGATCTCTGGTGGCGCCAGACCGCCTGCGCTTTGACTTTACCCACGGCGCCATGCTCACCCAAGAGGAGCTGGACGCGGTAGAACAATCGGTCAACGATGCCATCCTGGCCAATTACCCCCTGGTCGCCGAGGAGACCAGCTACCAGGAGGCAGTGTCCGGCGGAGCCATCGCCCTCTTTGGTGAAAAGTACGAGGATGACGTGCGGGTGATCCGTATCGGCGTGCCCGACGAACCGTTTAGCCAGGAGCTCTGCGGCGGGACCCACGTGCGATACACAGGAGAGATCGGGCTTTTCCGCATCGTCTCGGAGGGCAGCGTCGGCGCCGGCGTCCGGCGCATCGAGGCCGTCACGGGCCGGGCCGCACAACAACTCATCCAAAAGCGACTTGGCGTCCTGGACGCGGCCGCAACCCACCTCGGCACCCTGCCGGAGGATGTGGACCGGGCGGTCCTGCGCCTGATGGGTGAGATACACGAGCGAGAAAAAGAGGTGGCCGACCTGCGGCGCCAGCTGGCCCGGCTGGAGTTCGAGAGCCTGGTGCAACGCGTCCAGGTCGTGGACGGCGTCCAGGTCGTGGCCGAACGGGTCGGGGCTTCTGACGTCGAGACGTTGCGGGAGATGACCGACTGGCTGCGGAACCAGTTGGGCTCGGCCGTCATCGTCTTGGGCACTGTGATTGACGACAGGCCCAACTTTGTGGCAGCCATCACGCCCGACCTGGTGGAACGGGGGCTCAAGGCCGGCAGCCTGATCAAAGAAGTGGCGCGGGTCGTCGGCGGTGGAGGTGGTGGCCGCGCGACCCTGGCCCAGGCGGGGGGCCGCGACCCCGATCGCCTGGGTGAGGCCCTGGACCTCGTGGCGCGGGTCGTCGGCGACCTGCTGCAGGGCGCCTGACCGGGTCGGCTTGAAAGGCGGAAAGGTGTCTGTCTGGCAGCGGCGGCTGCGCGGCCAGCCCCGGGCTGAGGCCCGGCCTACCTACCTGAGTGTCGTGGAACCAGGGACCACGACATTGCGTCTTCTGGTGATAGAAGCGTCGGGAGGGGAGGCCACGATATGGGGCTGGACCGAGCTCCCTTGCCCGCCGGGCCAGGCGGACGAGCCGGGCTGGCTGACGAACGCCTGTGGCAAGGCGTTGTCCCGGGCAGAAGAGATGGCCCAGGATCTGGCCAAGCAGTGGATCCTGCCAGATCGGATCCTGGTAGGATTGCCCACATCACGGCTCTTGGGCTGTGCCTGGCCAATCAGCCAGCGCCGCTCGCGGCCGGATCGGCCGGTCGAAGAACGCGAGCTGGAGGCCCTACTGGGCCGGGGGCTGCGCCTGGCCACCAACCGCCTGGAGAGTTCAGTCGAGGACAGGGCAGCGTGGCTGCTGGTCGATTCGACGGCGGTGACCCTGACCATCGATGCCCAGGGTGTGACGGACCCGGTTGGTTTTCGCGGCGAGGAGATTGGGGCCAGTGTCTTTGCCGCCATGGCTCGCAAAAGCGACGTGCACGTCTGGCGCCGGGCGGCCCAGGAACTCGAGTTTACCGAATTACTGCTGGCCGCCGGGCCGGTCGCCCTGGCATCCGCAGTCGCGGAGCCGCAGGCGATCCTCGTCGACGTGGGTGGGGCGAGCACCGACCTGATCTGGTGCCGCCAGGGCAGGCCCACGGCCCTGAGCTCGCTGCCCATCGGCGGCTCGGCATTGACACACATGCTGGTCCGCAAATGGAACCTGGCCCCGGATCGTGCGGAGCGCCTGAAAAAGATCTATGCGGCCGGGCAGTTGGATGCCGAAGCCAGCGAGCAGGTGCAGGAGGTCATGCTCCCTGCCCTGCACGTTTGGTTGCAGGAGACAGAACGGGCATTGGCCCAGCTTAACCGCGACGAGCCGCTGCCCCAGCGGCTGTACCTTCTGGGAGGTGGCAGTGCCCTGGCAGAGGTGAGCGAGTCCGTACAGGCCCTGGCCTGGAGCCGGCGGCTGAGTTTCAGCCGCTATCCGCAGGTCCGCTCGATACGCACCACCGACGTGCCTGGGGTGCAGAACCGGACTGAACACGGGCGTGGGCCGGGCGACGTACCTGCCCTGGTGCTGGCGGCCTGGGCGGCCTGCTTGCAGCAGCCGGCCAGCCGGCCGGCGCGCATCCTGGCTGGCCTCTGTCACGGCTGAGGACATTATGCAACAGGTGATTTATCTAGAAGTCGAAGACGATTTGCCAGCGGTCCGGGACCTGCTAGAGGGCGCCCAGGCACGGCGCGTGTTACTGGTGGTGCCTGCAGGCTCGCTGGTCTTCCGGGAGCCGATCAACCTGCGGGTCCTGCGTCGCTACGCGGCCAACCTGGCCCTGGACGTCGGACTCGTCACCCGGGACAGCCGCACGCGCCGCCTGGCCAAGGAGGAGGGCATCCCGGTCATGTCCTCTATCCGGCGGGGAAGGCGGCGGCGTTGGAGCCTGGGCGCTCCTCGCCGCTCCTCGGCCCAGCACGCTGCCGCTGCCCGGGTCGATGGCCTGCGGTCGGGCCAGGGCGACGTGGGCTATGGCGACCGGGCCATTATCTGGGCCAGCCGCGTCCTGGGTGTGCTGCTCTTTGTCTTTTTGCTGATCCTGATCGTGGCCATTGCAGCACTGGCCGTGCCCCAGGCCCGGGTGACCGTCGTGCCCTACCGGGAGATCGTCGAGGTGGACCTCCGGCTGCGGGCCGATCCTGAAGCCGAGAAGGCCAGCCTGGCCAATCTGACGGTCCCAGCCCGGATTCTGGAAGCCGAGGTAGAGGAGACGGGCGAGATTGCCACCGTCAGCAAGAGGGATGCTCCTGATGCGCCGGCCACGGGACGGATCACATTCATCAACCAGGCCGCCGCTCCACTGACGATCGAACCGGGGGCCGTCGTGCGCACGGCCACGGGCACAACAGTCCGGTTCAGAACAGTGACTGCCGCCACCCTGCAGGCAGTGGTGGGCAGCACGGCCGAGGCAGAGATCGAAGCGCTACAGCCAGGTCCAGTGGGCAACGTGGACCGGGCAACGATCACCGAGGTCGAGACCGGGGACCTGCGCGGCAGAGTGCGGGTCATCAACGAGCAAGCGACCTCGGGTGGCGGTGTGAGGCAGGTGGGCGTGGTCACCAGGGCCGACATGGACCGGCTCAAGGGCCAGTTGCTCCAGCAACTCCAGCAGCGAGCTTATGTCGAGCTGCAGAACCAGCTAGGCGAGCAAGAGTTCTTGCCACCCCAATCGATGACCACCGAGATCCTGGCCGAGGTCTATGACCAGTTCCTCGACGCCGAAGCGGACGTGCTCCACCTGCAGATGCGCATCCTGGCCAGCGGCACGGCCGTGGATCGGGCCAATGCCAACCTCCTGGCCTACGAGGCGCTCCAGGAACGGATCCCGGGCAGCTACCAGTTGCAGTCTGAGCAGCCCACGTTCGAGCTCGACGAGGAGAACGTCGAGATGGAGGGTCGCATCGCCGTATTCGACGTCCGCGCATCAGCGCCCCTGGTGGTCGGCGTGGACCGGGGCGAGGTCCGATCGGCCGTCGCCGGTCTGACGGTAGAGCAAGCGACCCAGATTTTGGCCGATACCTTTGCGCTGAGCGCCCCGCCTATCGTCGAGGTGGAGCCGGAGTGGATAAAGCGTTGGGAACAGCTCGACCGGGTGCCCTACCTGCCGTTCCGCATCCAGGTGGTTATCGTCGAGTGATGGCTGCCTGACATGAAGCTGTTGGCTCTGGACGTGGGGGAGCGCCGGGTAGGTGTGGCCGTCTCGGACGCCATGGGCCTGATCGCGACGCCGCTGACCGTTGTCCGACGCGGGTCCAAGGCCCAGGACTTTGGACGGATCGCGCAACTTCTGCTCGAACAAGGCGCCGAAGCCCTGGTCGTCGGCCACCCAGTCGACGAGGACGGGCGTGCGGGACCGCAGGCCCAGCGGATAGAACGCTACGCGGCAGCGCTGCAGGAGTCCTTGGCGGCCGAGGGGCTGGACCTGCCGCTCATCCTGTGGGATGAGCGCATGTCCACGCAGCAGGCCGGGCAGGTTATGAGCGCCTCCGGCCACAAAGCCCGGGACCGCAAGGAGTGGATCGACGCCGTGGCTGCAGCCGTCATCCTCCAGGAGTACCTGGACGTACAGCATCCACCTACGGCTGCGCCTGTGGAGCCAATCGAATCCTGAGCCAGACCAGGGCCAGACTACGCAGAAGAACGATGTGGGAGGCATCCTGTTGGAATCATTGATGCTTTGGATACGGATCGCAGCCGTTGCCTGGCTGGCGGCTCTGGCTATCCTCGTGGCTTCAGAGATACGCTGGCTACAGCGCATCGTGCCCGATTGGCTGCGCAACCTTTCCCGGCTGTCGATCCTCGTGGGCACCATCGGCGCCCTGACGGTGGCCGTGCTCTTGGCTGGGGGGATCATGATGAGCTCGCTCGAGGCCCGGGCCGGCACCGGCGAGAACCCGGACCTTGAGCTATCGTTCAGTTCGACGGACTCGTTCTTTCTCAGCCTCTACTTGAGCATGCACCAGGCCGAGCTGAACCAGCCGGCCGGAGACGACCCCGCCCCGGTCACCTTCATCGTCGAGCCGGGCGAGACCGCGGCACAGGTGGCAACCAGCCTGGAGGAGCAAGGACTGGTCGTCGACGGCGAGGTCTTTCGCCGGTTCATGACCTACCACGGCCTGGACGTCAGCCTGGAAGCGGGCACCTACGCCCTGCGACAGACAATGACCATGCACGAGATCGCCGAGGCCTTGCAGTATGGCAGCGGAGATGCGCTGACGGTTACCATCCCGGAAGGCTGGCGCATGGAGCAGGTCGCCTGGTTGCTCGAACAGCAGGAACTGATGCGCAGCGACGACTTCCTGGCACAGGCCCGCACGGGCCAGTACGATTTCCCCTGGCTGGCCGGCCGGCCCCAAGGTGCCTCACTCGAGGGCTTTTTGTTCCCCGACACCTACGAGCTTTCGCAGGACGCCAGCCCGGCCGGGGTCGTCGAACTGATGCTCTCCACGTTCGACGCCCGGGTGGCGCCCGAGATTGCGGGACGCCTGCCGGGCAAGATGATCTTTGACATGGGCCTGAGCAACTACCGCGCCATGACCGTGTACGACGTGGTCACGCTGGCCTCGATTGTCGAGCGGGAGGCAGTGGTACCGGAGGAGCGGCCCATCATCGCCAGCGTCTATCTCAACCGGCTGGACCCTGCCCATGTGGAGGAGACGGCCCTGCGCCTCAGCGCCGATCCGACGGTGCAGTATGCCAAGGGCTTTGATCCGGCCACCGGGAACTGGTGGAACCCCATGCTTCCGGGGGAGGGCTTGACGCTCGATTCGCCCTACAATACCTTCCAGACTCAGGGATTGCCGCCGGGACCGATCTGCAGCCCGGGGCTGGCCTCGATCCTGGCCGTGCTGAACCCAGCGGAGACCAACTATCTCTACTTCCATGCCATCGGCGATGGGTCGCACGTATTTGCTGCGACGCTGGAGGAGCACCTCCAAAACCAGCAGCAGTACAGCCCCTGATCCGGGCCAGTCCGCAGGCCATGTCCCGGATTGCCCGGCAGGAGGCTTGCATCGGAGGCAGTAGGTGCTAGGCCGGATCTGGCTCCTGGCTCTGTGCGGGTTGTTGCTAGTGGCCTGTTGCCCGCCAGGCTCGGTCCAACCGACGGTCAAGCTCGGCCTGTCGGCCCCATTTGAGGGTCGCTATCGCGACCTGGGACACGAGGCCTTGTACGCCGTCCGGCTGGCCGTGCGGCAGCGGAACGAGGCCGGCGGCGTCGGGGGGGGTCGTCATCTCGTCGAGTTGGTCGCGCTGAACGACTTAAACGAGGCCGCTGAAGCGATAGAGCAGGCACGCAAAATGGCCGTCGACCCCGATGTGCTGGCTGTCCTGGGCGGCTGGTCGCCGGCGACGGCCGAAGCAGCGGCTCCGGTGTACCGACAGCAGGGGCTGGCCTTTGTCGCGCCTCCTCTGGAGGTGGTGCACGCTACCACGCCAGCCGGGGAGGTGGCGGACCCGGCCTTTGTCGAAGCATACCGGGCCCTGTCGGGCGGCGTTGATCCAGGTCCTGTGGCGGCCTGGGCCTACGCTGAGGCCCAGCGGATGCTCGATGCCGTGGACGCGGCGATGCTGGAGGAGGGGGAGCCCAGCCGAGAGGCAGTCCGGTCCCGGCTTGCCCAAGACGCCCCAGATGGTTGAGCCCGAGCAGACACGCCGGCGGAGATTCGGATCTCGAGCGGAAGGCGACGTCGTGTACCAGAGCAAGCCGGAGGAAAGATGCGCATCTTGATGTTCTCCTGGGAATATCCACCCCACGTCGTCGGTGGACTGGGCAAGCACACCGCAGAGCTCCTGCCAGCCATGGGTGAGTTACCCGACCTGGAGGTCCACCTGGTGACCCCCCGCTGGACAGGCGGCCAGCTCGTGGAGGCCGTCGGGAGGGCGACGGTACATCGCGTGGATCCGCCCATTACCAACGGCGACTTCTACACCGCTGCCTGGCAAACGAACCTGCGGTTGGAGCAGTATGCGGACCGCCTGTGGGAGGAAACCGGGCCATTCGACCTGATCCATGTCCACGACTGGCTCGTCGCCTTTGTCGGCGTCGCCTCCAAGCACAACTACGGCGTCCCCCTGGTGAGCACCATCCACGCCACAGAACAGGGGCGTGGCCGGGGAACCCTGAGCAGCGATCAGGCGCGTGCCATCCACCACGTCGAATGGTGGCTGACCTACGAGTCTTGGCGCGTCATCGCCTGCAGTGAGTATATGGCCGGGGAGATCGGCGACTACTTCCACTGCCCACGGGACAAGATCGACGTGATTCCCAACGGCGTCGAGACCGACCGCTTCGATGAGCTGGAAGGAGAGGACCTGAGCCACTTCCGGAGCATGTACGCCCTGCCTGCCGAGCAGGTCGTGTTCTCTGTCGGGCGCGTTGTCTTTGAGAAGGGGCTGCACGTGCTACTCCGCGCTACACCTCTGATCTTGGGCCAACACCCGGCAGCCAAGATTGTCATCGCCGGCAGGGGCCCCGAACTGGACTGGCTGCGTTCCCTATCCTGGCAGCTTGGGGTCGGGGAAAAGATACTGCTGACCGGCTTTATCTCCGACGAGGACCGCGATCGCCTCTTCAAGATCGCCGACTGTGCCGTCTTTCCCAGCCTGTACGAGCCCTTTGGCATCGTGGCCCTGGAGGCCATGGCCGCCCGGTGTCCGGTTGTCGTGAGCGAGGTTGGCGGGTTGAAAGATGTCGTACAGCACGCCGAGACGGGCATCACCGTCTATCCTGACGATCCCTCATCGCTGGCCTGGGGCATTGTGCACACCCTGCAACATCCCGAGTGGGCTGCGGTGCGCGTAGAGAACGCCTACCGCATGGTCCGCGAAAAGTACACCTGGGATGGCATTGCACGGAAGACGGTAGACACGTACCGGCAGGTCATTGCCGAACGGAGCATCGCGAACTGGTAGGGGATTGTACGCTGGGGCTCACCTGCCTGGCCCGAGTCCGGCCCTTAGCCCTGGCCGATCACCTTGTGAATGAGCGGCGCCGGCTCCACCGGCTCGTCGCTCCAGTCATACGCTGCCAACAAGCGCTGCTGTGCCCCGGACAGCTTCCCTTCGTCATCGGCATGGATGGTCAGCAGGGGCTCGCCCTTTTCCACGCGGGCGCCGACCTTGGCATGCAGCACCACGCCGACCGCATGGTCAATGGTATCCCCCTTCTTGGCCCGGCCGCCACCGAGGAGCATCGAGGTTAACCCGATCTCGCGGGCGTCCAGACCGGCCACGTAGGCCGTCCGCGGCGCTGGCAGCTCCCGGACAAAACGCGCCGAGGGCAGTCTCTCCGGCTCATCCACGAAAGCAAGGTCGCCTCCCTGGGCCTCAATCCACTCCCGGAATTTCGACCAGGCACGGCGGGTGTCCAGCAGGTTCTCCAGCTCGTTACGCGCATCCGAAGTGCCCTCGACCGTGCCAGCGACCAGCAGCAGTTGGGTGCCGATGGTCAGGCAATGCTCACGGAAATCCAAGGGTCCCCGGCCGTGCAGGGTCGCGATGGCTTCCTGGAGTTCGACGGCGTTTCCGACGGCGTGACCCAACGGCTGGTTCATGTCTGAGATGACAGCGCGGACCCTGCGCCCCATCTTGGTACCAATGTGGACCATCAACGAAGCCAGCTCCTCGGCCTCGTCCTCAGTCTCCATAAAGGCCCCGTGGCCCACCTTCACGTCCAGCACGATGCCATTGGCGCCAGCGGCGATCTTTTTGCTCATGATCGAGCTGGCGATGAGGGGCAAACTATCCACAGTGGCCGTGACGTCGCGCAGCGCGTACAGCTTGCCATCGGCCGGAACCAGGCCAGCCGACTGGCCTGTGACGACGATCCCTATCCGCTCCAACTGCGCCCGGAACGCCTCCACCGACAGATCTGCGCGAAACCCGGGGATCGACTCCAGCTTGTCCAATGTGCCGCCGGTGAAACCCAGGCCGCGCCCCGACATCTTGCCGACATAGACACCGGCAGCCGCCACCAAGGGAGCCACGACCAGCGTGGTCTTGTCGCCCACGCCGCCGGTCGAGTGCTTGTCCACGACGGAGGCGTCGATATTCTGCCACTCCAGGCGTTCTCCCGATCGGACCATGGCCATGGTCAGATCGATGGTCTCCTGGCGTTCCATGCCGCGCAGCACAATCGCCATCAACCAGGCGGCAACCTGGTAGTCAGGGATGGTGTCCTGGGTGTAGCCCTGGACCATAAAGTCGATCTCTTCAGCACTCAAGGCGATGCCATCGCGCTTGCGTGCGATGATGTCAGCTGCTCGCATGGACCCCTCCTGGGTGGATTTCCTTGACGCGCCGGCCCAGCGCGCCGTCGGTTCCCGCGTGGACAGAGCCAGATCATAGTATAGCACAGACCAGGCGATTTCAAAAGTCGCCCGCGCTATGGTATAATAGGACCGAGGGGGGAGAAATGAGTGCTCGTATCCTGGTTGTCGACGACGAGAGGCAACTGGCCTATTATCTGCGCCAGACGCTGCTGCTGGAACTGCCGGGAACCGAGGTCGACGCAGCGCACTCGGGCGAAGAGGCCCTGAGCCGCATGGCCGAGGCCTCGTACGATCTGATCATCGCCGACTTACGGATGCCAGGCTTTAGCGGGCTGGAGCTGATCAAGGGTGTCCGCTACCTCGACGAGACCGTGCCCATCATCCTCATGACGGGCTACGGCTCATCGGGCCTGAGGGAGAAAGCAGCTAGATTGGGCGCCACCAGCTACCTGGACAAACCATTCGATGTAGGCAAAATGATCGAAGCGGTCCGCAGCCTCCTGCCCAAGGGAGAGGGGACGGATGGCTGATCTGGTGGTGATCGGCGGCGGACTGGCCGGCAGCGAAGCAGCCTGGCAGGCAGCCCAGCGAGGGCTGGCGGTCACGCTGTTCGAGATGCGCCCCGAAAAGACGACGCCAGCCCACGTGACCGGCAACCTCGCCGAGCTGGTCTGCTCCAACTCCCTGGGATCGAACCTCGTCGACCGGGCACCGGGCCTGCTGAAGGAGGAGTTGCGGCGCCTGGGCTCCCTCGTGGTTGATTGCGCCGATGCCACTGCCGTGCCGGCCGGGGGCGCCCTGGCGGTGGACCGCGAGGCCTTTGCCCAGGAGGTGACCAACCGCATCGAGGGGCATCCGCGTATCGAGCTGCGGCGGGAACAAGCAACGGCCATCCCCGAGGACCGGGCCACGGTGATTGCCACCGGCCCCCTGACCTCTGAGGCCCTGGCCAACAAGCTGGCCGCGCTGACCGGCAGCGAACACCTCTACTTCTACGATGCGATGGCACCCATCGTCGTCGCCGACTCGATCGACACCTCCATCTGTTTTCGGGCCAGCCGTTACGGGCACGGGGAGGGCGAAGGCGATTACTTGAACTGCCCCATGACCCGCGAAGAGTATGACCGTTTCGTCTCTGCGCTCCTGGAGGCCGAGACCGCACCCCTGCGCGAGTTTGAGAGAGAAGACCCCCAGTTTTTCGAAGCCTGTCTGCCCGTCGAGGTCCTGGCCAGCCGCGGGCAAAAGGCATTGGCCTATGGGCCCTTGAAGCCCGTCGGGCTCACGGATCCGCGGACTGGCACGCGCCCCTACGCTGTCGTCCAGCTCCGCCAGGACAACCAGGCAGCGACTCTGTATAACCTGGTGGGCTTTCAGACCAACCTGCGCTGGAGCGAGCAGGAACGGATCTTGCGCCTGATCCCCGGCCTCGAGGAGGCCGAATTCGTGCGCCTGGGACAGATGCACCGCAATACGTTCCTCAACTCGCCCCTGCTCCTGCGGCCGACGCTCCAATACCGGGGGCGAGATGACCTCTTCTTTGCCGGCCAGATCACCGGTACCGAGGGCTATATCGGCTCTGTCGCCAGCGGACTTGTGGCAGGCATCAACGCCGCCCGGCAGGCCGGCGGCCAGCCTCCGGTGGCTTTCCCTTCCTCCACCATGATTGGAGCCCTGTGCCACTATGTCTCCAGCGCCGACCCAGAGGGCTTCCAGCCGATGAAGGCGAACTTTGGCTTGATGCCGCCTGTCGTACCGCCGGTGCGCAACAAACGCGAGCGGTACGCTGCTTATGCCCAGCGCGCGCTGGACGACCTGGCCCGGTTTGCGACGACGGTGGACCTGGTGCTCGTGCCGCCCCTCGTCTAGGACGGCGCTCGCGCCACCGTAGAGTTTTGGGCTATGACCGGAAGACGAGCATGAGCTCGACAAGCAGTACGACCAGGAAGCCGACGATGTAGAAGGAAGTCAGGCCAAACAGCAGAGCGCGCGGTGTGTTGCGGACGTGGAAATCGTGGAGGCGGAGGAAGACCAGCTTGACCGCGTCGCCGGCCAGCATCAGCAGGGCAAAGGCTGGCAGCAGCCAGCCCGGGCCGGCCCGGGAGACCAGCGCGACGACCATACCCCAGTGGCCCAGATTGTTGAGCAGCACAAAGACCATGGACACTACCTCCCGCTCCAGGTAGCGATCCAGGATGGCTGCCACCAGGCCCAGCGACAAGACAACCATTGCCACAAGCTGGACCAGGCGCAGGTCCATGGGCAGGCGAAAGCCGCCGGAAACCAGGGCCTGGACCAGGGCCGCAATGCCAGCCACGATGGCCAGCAGCTTGATGCCCGTTTCCAGCCAGGCCAGCGCCGGCCAGTCGGCCACGTGCCATCCTCTGGCGGTCGGCAGGGGTTCCTTGTCCGTCATCTGCAACGCCTCCTTCAGGCCTTGACCACCAGGATGGGCCGGTCCAGGCAAGAGTGCATGATCTCTTGGGTCACGTCGTCGAGAAGCAGGCGCATCCAGCCCTTGGCACCATGGGCACCAACGGCGATCAGGTCATAGTCCGTCCCACAGGCCTCGTCCGCGACTTCGTCGACCACCAGGCCATGCCGGACCAGCGCCCGGGCAGAGACCCCCAGCTCGGCAAGGATACCGAGCGCCTGCTGTAGATGTTTCCCCTCGGGGGTCTTGTCGGCGATCAGGTCTTCGGCCGAGAATTCCAGGTCATCCAGGTGGCCAGCCAGCCCGCTGGGCATGGCCGGCAGGCGTGACATGCTATCCAGGACGGTCGGCTGGTCCTCGGCGACCGGCGATGCCGGCAGTTGGGACATGACGTGCAGCACCGTGGCTTGGGCCCCGGCCAGCCGGGCCAGGCGCCCGCCAAACTCGATCACGGCCAGCCCCCGTGCCTGGCCCCCTGTGCAGAGCAGCATCTTGTCCAGTTCCCGCCGCGGGCCACGAAAGACCAGCACAGGCAGCGCAGCATGGCGCACAATCCGCTCTGCCGTGGAGCCCAGCAGAAAGCGGGTCAGGCCGCGGCGCCCGCGAGCGCCGACCACCACCAGGTCATAATCGGCACTCCTGGCTTCTTCCAGGATCTGCTCGGCGGGATGGCCGACCCGAATCTTGACCTCAGGGCTCGGGGCACCAGCCAGCCAGCGGCGCCCCTCTTCGAGGGCACGCTCGACCGCCGGCCGCTCCGTGGCCTGCTCGACCACGGCCAGAAGGGTCGCTGGCTCGGACGATGCGCGGGCCAGCAGGGCCCCAAAGCGCAACGCCTCCTGGCCGTGCGCCGAGCCATCGGTACACAGAAGCAATCTCATGACGCTACTCCTCCTCAAATCAAAAGCAACACCAGGGGCACCCCCAAGATGGTGCCCATAAAGAGTACCAGGTTGCGGTTGCTGGCCGCTGCCCAGCCAGCCACCCTGAGCACCGCCCGCTCATAGGGCCGGAAAAAGAGCAGGAGCACCAGCAGGCTGATCGCAGTGACACTCGTCACGCTGGCCAAGACCACGCTGAAGGCGTCGGCGCTACCCAGCAACACGGTGGCCAACAGCGTGTCGAGGAAGGTGGTGATGTTGGCACCCATGATGTAGGGGATGGCATTCTCCCGCCGCACGTAACCACGGGTCGAGAGCGGGACGAGCAAGCTCAGTGACAGAGACACCGAGAGCGTGATAAGGGTCAAGACGGCACCCAGCAGGAACATGACCAGGGGACGATAGACCAGACGGGCAACCTGCGAGAAGCGGCTGTGCTCCAGGTCCAGGTCGGGCAGGATGCGGTCAAAGAGGTAAAAGCTGAGCCACAGCGCCACCAGCCCGATCAGCAGCACCGCCCATCCCGGCAGAAGCGCGGTCAGCGGGTCCACGAGGGGTGCCACCAGCCGGTCCAGGACCGAGTTCAGGACAGTGCCCTCGTGGAACTGCACGACGTCGAGCCAGCCGTATTGGAGCAGGACCGCGCCTGACGCCAGGGCTGGCAGGTAGACCGTGCCGGTGACGACCAGGGACAGGAGACCCATCGACAGGCCGGTGCGACGCTCGTGCCCGCGCAGGACGTAGACAAAGCCGATGAACAGGACGATGAAGGAGGCACCCAGGCGCGAGCCGATGATCATGGCAAAGGACGCCATGCGCGAGATCGCGCCAGCGGCCAGAAAGGCAACGCTGACGGCGGCCACCGGCGAACCACTCATCACCAGGTAGGTGGCCAGCCAGCCAAAGCCCAGGGCGTTGGGCAGCGAACCGATGTCGATGAGCGACTCGATGATAGAGGCGGCCCCACCGGCACCGCCCTTGATCAGCTCAATGGCCAGCACAAAGAGAAACAGGCTGCTGGCCAGGAGCAAGATGCGCCCCAGCCGCAAGGCCAGGATCCGCGGGGCGGCCCGAGGCGCGACCTTGTCCGCCAGGACCTTTGGCGTAACAGCCGGGTCCTCGCTGGCGGGAGGGTCCTCCACAGGATCGTACTCGGGTCGGCGCGTCACGTCGCGGCCTCGCCCCGGCTCTGCACCAGCAGCACCGGGATCGTGGCGCCGCGCACCACGCGATCGGTGACACTGCCCAACAGCCAGCGGCTCAGGCCAGAATAGCCCCGGGTGGATATCACGATCAGGTCCGCCTGGCTCTCTTCGGCGTGGCGGATGATCTCGACGTAGGGTTTGCCCTCCAGGGTAACGG
>JAMJFU010000490.1 GCA_023544525.1 Anaerolineae bacterium
GTAGGCGTAGAGGCCGCTGGCGAAACCGAACACCTCGGTGATCAAGCCCGTGCCAATGGCGACTTCCGGCGGCAGGCCCAGGGCCAGGATGAGCAAGGGCGAGAAAAAGGTCGCGCCGCCGACGCCAGAGGCCATGGCGATGGTCGCGATGAGCACGGCTGCGGGAAACATGAACCAGTAGTCCAGCGTCATGCCAGGCTCTCCGCCAACATCCTCAGACCGCCGGCCACGTCGGTTCCCAGGTGGAAGCGGATCATCCGTCGCCCGGCGTCCTGCAGGGCCTGCTTGTCGCCCAACGCCTGGGCCATCTTGAGCGTGCCAAAGGTCATCACCGAGTCGGGCTGGCCGGCCTGGTCGGGGATGGCGACGTCGCGCACCGGATCGGACGTGAACTGGATGAACAGGCCATTCCCGGCGTCACCCTTGTGCAGTTGGCCAGTGGAGTGCAGGAATCGTGGCCCGTAGCCCACCGTCGTGGCCACCTGGCGCGCGTCGCGGATCCGAGTGCGCAGGGCCACGAGCGCTGCGTCCGTCTCGGGGGCCGGCTGGACATAGGCTTGCAGCGCGACGTAATCACCGGGCTGCGCCTGGGCCAGGAAGGCTGCCAGCGCTTCGGCGGTCAGTGGGGCAGGCTGGTCTTCAGGCAACCGGCCTGTCTCGCGGTAAGCAGCGACAGCCTGGCGGGCCAGCACCTTGGCAGCCTCGACGTTGGGCTGGTCGAAGGGATTGATCCCCAACCGGTAGCCAGCCACGGCTGTGGCCATCTCCCAGAGGAAGAACTGCTGGCCCAGGTCGTACAGATCGCGCAGATGCAGGCGGATCACGGGCTGCCCAGCCTCCTGGAGAGCCTGCACCGCCCCGTCATAGGTGTCGTCGCCCTCCATGCGCAGATGGATGAACAGGCGGTCGTCGCCGTAGACGTCGGGCGCGCCCAGCGGTTCACCCACCACCGGCAGGATGCCGGTCCCGTCCTTGCCGGTACTCTCGGCGATGAGCTGCTCGACCCAATCACCAAAGTTGGCCAACTGGGGCGAGGTGATAAAGGTCGCCTTGTCCCTCCCGGCTTTGGCCAGCTCGCCCAGCACCGCGCCCAGCCAGGCGCCGTTGTTGTCGCCGTTGATGGGGCAGTTGCATGGCTCGCAGTTGCAGGCCATGGTGAGCGCCTGCTGCAAAAGCGTCTCTACGTCCACGCCGACCAACGCGGCCGGCACCAGCCCAAAGTAGGACAGTGCCGAATAGCGACCCCCGATATTCGGGTCGTTCAGGAAGGTAGCGCGAAAGGCGTATTCGCCCGCCAGTTGCTGGAGCTTGCTGCCGGGATCGGTGATGGCCACAAAGTGCCGGCCGGCCTGCTCAGTGCCCAGGGCTTTTGCAGCCCAGTTGTAAAAGTACTTGAAGAAGGACAGCGTCTCCTCTGTGCCACCCGACTTGGTGGAGACGATGAATAGCGTCCGGGCCGGGTCCAGGGGCTCGCTCTGGGCAAGGACTGCCCCGGGATCGGTGCTGTCGAGCACGGCCAGCCGCAGCATTCCAGGCGCCTGCCCGCCAAACACCTTGCTGAACACCTCGGGCGCCAGGCTGGAGCCGCCCATGCCCAGCAGCAGGACATCGGTGTAACCATCGGCCAGCACCCCGTCCACCAAGTCGGTCAAACGGTAGCGCTGCGCCAGCATCTTTTCGGCGATGTCCAGCCAGCCCAGCCGGTTGGCAATTTCGTCTGGCTCATCTTTCCAGACCGTGTGGTCGTGCGCCCAAATGCGGGGCACGATGCGGTCGGCCACGATTTCTTGCAGGGCGGCGTCGACGCTGGCCTGGTACCTGCCCAGGCTCGCCTGGCGGCGCTGCCACTGCTTCAACAGCCTCTCGCGTTTCTCCGCAATGGTTGCCAGCAGCGATTGGAAGGCGTCCGCAAAAGAGGCCACCCCCTCGTCCTGCAGTTTCTGGGTGATGGCCGGCAGGTCTATGCCCAGCTCGGCCAACTGTGCCAACTGCTCACGGGCCTCCACCACACCCCTTTCCAGCGTAGGTGCCACAGTCCCGTGATCCATAAAAGCGCTCAGCGTGGCCGGCGGCACGGTATTG
>JAMJFU010000491.1 GCA_023544525.1 Anaerolineae bacterium
CGGAACCCCAAACAGGACCGATTCCCGGCGCTCAGTCGAGGTTAGCCCCTGACAGAAGCCGTTGGCGCGCCCGGATTGTACCTGCTACCTGCTCTTCTTGCTGAGAAAGGTTTGCGCTCTTGTGGCGGGTCTGCTATACTGGCTGTCTTGGCCGAACAGAGGCAGGGATTTGACGCTTGGCTGACCAGAATCAATCACCCAACGGGGGCTATCGCGCTGACTCACTGCTCTTCCGGGTGTGATCTTTCGGCCAGGACAGGGTTCCAGTTTTCAAGGCGGGATCTACCTTGTAGGAGGCCTGGCAAGGGGAAGATGGACGATCGTCACCGCAGCTTCAGCCTGCTCTCAGTCAACGTGGGCAACACCTCACCCTGGTGTTGGCCCTACGTCGTCAAGCTCTGCCGCCGCGACGTCGAGGAACGCCTGGTTCGCAACATCCAGGCTCTGCGCCCCGATCTCATTGCCATCCAGGAAGTCCTGCCCCCCTGGCTGTGCCAGAAATGGCGCTTTGCTGTTCCCGGCAGCGCCTGTGCGGTCGACAACGAGGTGCCTCAAATCCGGCGGCTGGTCGGCCCCGACTATTCCATCGCCTGTGACGGGCGCAACCAGTTCGAGTGCATCGCCGTCCACACCGATGCCGGCCGGATCGAGGGTGTGGAGCCGGGCAGCCTGGCCATTACCGACCGCATCGACAGGGACGGCGCCGAGGACTGCCGCCGGAGTGTGTCCATCGTGGCAGCCACGGTCAAGATCAAGGGCCGGACCTTTGATATAGTCAACGCCCACGCCGAAAACAGGGACCCCGCCTGCCGCCTGGCCGCCATCCGCCAGATCTTTGAGGGCGACCGCCTGGTGCGCGAACCGCACGTCCTGCTCACGGGTGACTATAACATGGACCCGTGGCGAGAGGAGGATGTGAGTACACGCTACTGGCGGCAGCAGGTGGGCGAGGCAGGCAACCGTGCGTATGTCTACCATAGCGGCATCGCCGAAAATCAGCCACCTCATCCGACCTTGCGCTATCCTTTCCTGTCCCGTACGTATGACCACGTGGCCAGTAATTTTCTGAAGGGCGTTTGCCAGGTCCTGGGCGAATCGCCCGGAACCGAACGCCTCGACGGCGGGCGCGGCTGTGACCACCGCGCCATCCATGGCACCTTGTCGTGGGCATGCTGAGTACGTTGTCGAAAACAGCAGCCCGTCGCCCTTTCCCGCCCAAAGGGTTGGGTGTTGATCCCACATGTAGGTCCTGCTGCGCAGGCCTCTAGTCTTCTATGGGTGTGCCATACACGGCGAATTCGACCAGGCCCGTGTTTCCGCCGCTGCTCTCTACCACGTCCAGGCGCAGGGAGCGGGCCACGACGTCTTCCAACTCGAAGCGATAGGGCTCTGCCGCGTCTGCCATCTCGAACGGTCCCAGGACATCGCCCGTATCAGTAGTCAGGGTAAAGGCCAGGATCTGGGCCGTTCCATCGCTCATGGACCGCGTCCAGACCTCCACGGCGTGTACCCGAGCCGGTTCTGCCAGCTCGACCTCGATGAAGGCATCATTGCCGTCGCCGTTGGATGACCAGGCCGTGCCGCGATTGCCGTCAATGGCGCTATCCGCACCCCACGTCTCGTCGGTGGCCGCGCCGCCAAAGTTACTGCTGACGGCTACGACCCGCGCCCCGGCCTCCAGCGAAGCCAGGTTAACCTCGGTCCTTTCCTCAGCCGGCAGGGTGCGAAAGGTCGCATCCTCGCCGACGTATAGCGTGCCATCGGCCGCCGTACCCTGTACTCGGTAGTGGTACTCGGTGTCCGGCTCCAGGCCCACCAGGAGCGGGTGGTGGTCGGTGTGCGCACCCCCACTCATATCCTGATCCGTAGCGATCTGGCCATAGCCGGTGGTTGTGCCATAGACGACCGAGCAGGCCAGGGGGATGCTGGACTCAAAGATCAGGACCGCGTCGGCGTCGGTGATGTCCACGATCTGGGGCGGCCCACCAGCGGCTACCTCCTCAAGGGATCGGATTTCGGCCGTGACCGCCGTACTCACTTC
>JAMJFU010000492.1 GCA_023544525.1 Anaerolineae bacterium
ATTGAGACCGCCCCCTAGGCGGCTCGCCACTAAGAAACTTGTCATTGCGAACCCCGGAGGGGTGCCTGTCCCGAGACAGGTCGAGGGAAAGCAATCTCCAGCTGACCAGGAGGAGATTGCGCCGCTTCGCTTACGGCCAAACGACGGCGGCTCGCAATGACAGGTTCGTAGGCACTGAGTGGTGGCTTGGCGCCGTGAATGAACTCGCAATGACACGGGAAGGTGTGGGAGGGATAGGTGGCATACGCAGAGACGGCCATGCTGTTGATGGTGGAGGGCGAGACCCCGGGCAAGCGCCTGTATATGGAGACCCCTGTGCTGCTCATGGGCCGGGACGAAACCTGCGATCTGGTCATCGCCGACCGGCAAGTGTCCCGGTACCACGCATCCATCAGCATCGAGCAAGATCGCTACGTACTGAGAGATCTGGACTCCAAGAATGGGACCTTTGTCAATGGCCGGCAGATTGAGGGGGCCTACACCCTCCAGGACGGCGACGAGATCCAGATCGCCTATTGCTGCAAGCTGACCTTCGTGGGCGCGGACGCGACCGCGCCCGTGATCCTGGACGACGAGGAGGCAGGGCTGCGGCTGGATCTTGAAAGCAAACGGGTATGGGTCGCCGGGCAAGAGCTCGACCCGCCGCTGTCGCTGGCCCAGTACCGGCTGCTGGCCCTGCTCTACGACGAGCCGGGCCGCGTCTATAGCCGCGACGCTGTGGTCGACGCGGTGTGGCCCGAGGACGACCGCGAGGGCATCTCCGAGCAGGCCATCGACGCCCTGGCCCGCCGGCTGCGTGAGCGGCTGGCCGAGGCGGACCCGGACACCCAATACGTCGTCACCGTCCGCGGCCACGGCTTCCGTCTCGAAAACGCGGTGCGCTGAAGTATTACTACGCCAGGAGCAGATAGGCTGTCCCCGTGGCTCCCGGCACCCTCTCCCCGCCCTGGAGAACCCACCGCCTGGTGGTATAATCCTGGGCCATGGGAGGCAGAGCGCTATGGTTGTCATAACTCAGGGTGTGATTTTCGACATCGACGGCGTCCTCGAGTTCCGGGGCCAGGTCTATCCTGGCGCGCCCGAGGCTGTGGCCTCGCTCCGGGAGCGCGGCGTCGTCGTCCGTTTCCTGACCAACAGCACACTCAAGAGCCGTGCCTCGGCCGCCGAAAAGCTACAGCGGCGGGGGTTTGCCGTGACCGAGGATGAGGTGATCACCGCCTCGTACGCGACAGCACGGTATCTGCGTGGCCTGCACCCCCGGTCCTGCTGGATCCTGCTCGATGGGGATGGGCTGCGCGAGTTTGACGGCCTGCCCCAGGATGAGCATGACCCCGAGTACGTTGTCGTCGGCGACTACCGCCAGCGACTGGACTTTGAGCATATGAACAAGGCACTGCGGCTGCTGTTGCGTGGGGCCAAGCTGGTGGGCATGCAATCTGAGCTCATCGACCTGAGTGCTGGCGAGGCTGAGCTGAACGTCGGCTCGTGGGCCGGCATGTTGGAACGGGCAGCTGGCGTGCAGGCGACCTACATCGGCAAGCCGAGCCCCTATGTCTTTGAGCTGGCCCTGGAGGGCATGGGCCTGGAGAAGCACCAGGTGCTGATGGTCGGCGACAAGACGTCGACCGACATCCGCGGCGCCAACGATTTCGGCATCCGTTCGGCGCTGGTGCGGACGGGCGAGTTCGGGGGCCAGGAGGCGGACGGCAATGCCCGGCCCGATTTCATCCTGGACTCGGTCCGGGACGTGCCGGCGCTCTTTGCCTGACGCACGGGGGTGACCATGCAGCTCGGCATCTTTACCAAGGTTTTTGAGCGACCTACGCTGGAGTTGGTTCTCGACGCCGTAGCCGCCCATGGGCTGCGCCAGGTGCAGTTCAACATGTCCTGCGCTGGCTTGCCTTCCATGCCGGACGTGATCCCGCCCGGCTTGCCGGAGCGCATCCGCTACGAGATGGCGGCCCGGGGCATGACGATGGCCGCCGTGTCGGGCACTTTCAACATGATCCACCCC
>JAMJFU010000493.1 GCA_023544525.1 Anaerolineae bacterium
GGCGGCCTGGCACAACATGGCTGTATTCCACCGCTCCGAGGCGGCCGGGGAGCTGGCCTACTCGGCTGACAAGTCCGATGCCCTCGAGATCGAGCGCATGAACATCATCGGCGGCCCGAGCCTGGAGATCCTGGCGAACAAGCTGGTTTCGGCGACCGAAGAGGTCTTTATCCCCTACGCGCCGACGCTGGGCCAGTACATCACCGAAGAAGAGGCCACGGCCCGCTACGCCAACCTGCAGGAGTGGTACCGGCGCTGGGGTCACTTCTTGATCGGCACCGGCCCCTACCGGCTGGAAGGCGTCTTCCCCGTCGAGGGCACGGTCATCCTGGCCCACAACGCCAATTACATCGATCCGGCGACCAAGTGGGAGGGCTTTGCTGAGCCCATGCTCGCCGTCGTCGAGGTCGACGGCCCCGGGCAGGTGACCATCGGCGAGGAGGCCACCTTCGACGTGTTCGTCACCTTCGAGGGTGAGCCCTACGCGGCGGACAATATCCTCGAGGTCAAGTGGCTGCTCTACGACGCCACCGGCGCGCTGGCCGCCACCGACCTTGCCGAGGCTGTTGCCGAGGGCCAGTATGCCATCACGCTGACGGCTGACCAGACCGGCGCCCTCGAGGCTGGCTCGAACAAGATCGAGGTTGCGGTCGTATCCAAGGTCGTCAGCATCCCGACCTTCGGAACCTACGAGTTCGTGACTGCCCCCTAGTGGGCGCGTCCTGACTCTGGGACGTAGTTAGAATCAGAGCCCGATAGGGGTGAGGCTCAAACCGCCCCTATCGGGCTTATCTTAAAATCCTGAATGGGGTTTGGGCTGTTCAAAGGGCCCTGAACCCGTCATGCTGAGTCCCGAGCAGGCGCGAGGGGAAGCATCTTGTTGCCGTGGATACCAGAGATTCTTCAGTCGCTGCGCTCCCTCAGAATGACACTCTTGGGACAGCCCCAGGTTTCCCCGACTTGAGACGAGCTTTGTGTTTAGAGAAAGTGAGTAAGAAGTATGGCTGAAGCATCGCTATCGGTGGAAATGGGTGCCGAGCCAGAAGCCAAAGAGACCAGAAGGACGAACACCTTTCTCCGGCTTGCGCGCTACACCGCCATCCGGCTCGTCGCCCTCTTTTTCACCATCGTCGTGGCCGTCTACCTGGCGATCCTCATCGCCAACATGGGTGGCTTTGTCGACAACATCCGCCGTGCCGAGATCCGCGAGCGGGTGGGCATGATGGTCCTGGGCGACCCCAACATGACCCGGCTTCCGGAAGCGGAGCGCAACAGGATGGTGGCCGAGATGATCGCCCTCCAGGAAAAGCGTCTCGGCCTCGACCAGCCCTTCGTCATCCGCAGCTTTGTCTACCTGGGCGACGCGCTGACCCTGAACCTGGGCCGCGCCGAGAATATGTACAGCGACAGTGGCTCCAAGGAGGTGCGGCTGATCCTCCTGGAGCGCCTGCCGGCGACGCTGGTCATGTGGGGACTGGCCAACCTGTTGCTCTTTTTCCTGGCCCTTTTCCTTGCCCTGGCCCTGTCCCGGCGGTACGGCAGTTGGTTCGACCGGGCGATCATTGCCCTGACGCCCACCTCTTCCGCGCCGGGCTGGTTCTACGGCCTGTTCCTGATCCTGATCTTTGCCGCCCTGCTGCGCGTTCTGCCCTATGGCGGCATGGTCGATGCCCCGCCACCCGACAACCCGGTCCAGTACGCGCTCAGCCTGGCCAAACACCTGGTCCTGCCGGTGACCGCCATCCTCATCTCCAGCCTCTTCCTGAGCGTCTATAACTGGCGGACCTTTTTCCTGATCTACTCCAGCGAGGACTATGTGGAGATGGCCCAGGCTAAGGGCTTGTCGGACCGCGAGATCGAGCGCCGCTACGTCCTGCGCCCGACGCTGCCGACGATCATCACCAGCTTTGCCCTGACGCTGATCACCCTCTGGACGGGGGCCATCATCCTCGAGACGGTCTTTAACTGGCCGGGGTTGGGCCGTGCCTACTATCAGGCCATTTG
>JAMJFU010000494.1 GCA_023544525.1 Anaerolineae bacterium
ACTCAAAGTCTCCGTAGCTTGGATCGACCGCCAACCTCGACAACTCGTAGAGCGAATCCAAGTCGTAGAGGTATAGGGCTACGGTACCTGTCTCGTATCCCGACTCCTGCCTGGCCCGGATCCAGATCCGGAGGCGTGCTTGCTCGTCTGCATCGAAAGTCAACTAGGCACCTCCTCTTGTCTGCCCCTATTCGCGCCTATCTCCTGGCGATGTATTCCAGCCCTGCAATGCCGTCCAAGTCCGCGTAGCGCGTATTGCACAGAAACATTATGCCATGCAGGATCAAGATAGTCAACTAGTGGCAGCCAGGGTCCAGCATCAGAGTGCCCGAGGGAAGGAGCATCGATGGCCAGATCAGCCACTCTGGCCGTATAGATGACGGGCTGCGCGCCCCAGCCCCAGCATGGCCAGCAGGCCCCGCGACGACCAGGACCAAGCCGACGTCGGCGATGCGCTCCTGCTAGAACTCGTTGGTAAAGAGGGAACGGGGATGCCGGGCACTGACCCGCCAGTTGATCCAGCGGCGCGGATCCCCGGCCTGGTACTCGCGCACACCAAAAATCGGTGCCGGACCCGCCCTGGCGGGCGGGAACAGGGCCGGCATAGCCCCGAGTGCGCAGCGGCCGGATGGCGACCCGCTCCAGCCGCCGGGCCCGGGGCAGGACCAGCAGGTCGGCCGGGGCTGAGATCAACACCTGGCGGTGAGAGAGGCCCAGCGGCTCGCCGGTCGTGACCCGCACGCTGCCAAAGTGGAACCCGCCGCGGTTCACCCGGCCGGGCAGACCCCGCGCGCTGGCAATCGCTCCGGGCAGGGATCCCCGCATCTCTACCTCGGGACACGGCACCCGCCAACTTGAGCATCCTCAGGCTCCGTACAGCCGGGCGCGCAAGCCCTCCGAGGTGCGCAGAGCCCAGACCAGGCCGGTGGCGACAAAACCCAGGGTCCACCAGGCCGCGGCCAGGGGTAAAAAGACGCGTTTCCACTCGCCGGAATAGAGATAGTAGCGCAGGTCCTCCGGCGCCACCACGTAGCGCCCAGCCACAAACTCGATGTGCTGGGGATGCCGTTCATAGTCTTGCTTGTCGACGTAGAGGTAGGTGATATAGTGATCGGTCTGCTCCCAGAGCATGACGAATGTGATGCCAGGGCTGGTCTCCAGCTCCTTCGGCCAGCGCTGTGCCTCGAGCTCGGCCAGCAGGGCAGCGTCGCCGCCTTGCAGGGCCGTCTCCAGCCTGCGGGCGACGTCGCCGGGTGTCTTGTACCGCTCCAGGTACGGCCCGGTGAAGTAGCCCGGATCGTAGCGGATCAGGCCCTGGGCCTTGACCAGGACCACCAGCAAGCCCAACACGATGAACGGTACCAGCAGCACGAGCAGGATCCAACGGGGGCGCACATAGAACTTGAGCCTGGGCAGGCGCCGCAGGGCCTGCTGGGTCACCAGCCTGCTTTCGTCCTCTCCAGTTTCAGGCTCGACCACCCGCAGGTCCAAGGACTACCTCTCCTTCTACGCCCCCTGTACCTGGCATTTCCGGCTGCCGTCCCCCCAAACCCGCCTCTGCGAGCCTGGTCGAGGGGCCCAGCAAATGCTAGCATGCAGGGTCCGTTGGGCAGGGCAGGCACGAGGGCAACCAGCAAGGGTTCATAGCGGGCCAGGGAAACCCGCCCCCACACTATGTGGCGGATCACGGATCCGAGCATTGTCTCTTCACCCATACAAACGCGCCCGGCACGGGATCCGTTCACCTCCCAGGTGCCCGCCCCCCTGTCCACCAAACGCGGGTGATCGTGGTCCCGGCAATACCTGTCGCCCCGCGGGCAGCGGGGGAAGAAACGGCACTGGGGCGGCGGGTTGATCGCCCTGCGTACCCCGCCCTTGATCTCGACAGCCGGGCGGCTGAACGTGGGATCTGGCACCGGCACCGCGGAGAGAAGCGCCCTGGTATAGGGATGGAG
>JAMJFU010000495.1 GCA_023544525.1 Anaerolineae bacterium
GGCCGTTCCATACCTCGAGGCCGTCGTGCGGCAGGGTGTTCATGTCAAACTGGAAGCCGCACTCCGGATCAAACGGGTGGTCGATGATGATCAATGCACCGCGCTGGCGAGCCGTCTCGAAGCGGGCACGCACCTCGTCGAGGTCATTGGTCGCAAAGACGCCATCGTAGGGCCGGTCTACGCCGAGGAAGCTCGCATGCCCGCGGAACTGTGTCCATTCGACGCCAGGGATCAGGGTCACCCCTTCCACCTGGGGCAGCGTGTCCCTCGCCGCAAAGTGATTGTGGTCGGTGACCGCCACAAAATCCAGGCCAGTTCGCCTGGCTTTCCAGGCCAGCTCTTCCAACGTGTGGACGCCATCGGAAGCCAGGGTATGTGTGTGCAGGTCCCCTCGGAGGAGCCTTCTCCTCTTGGGCTCAAGCCTGACTTCGTATTCGACCGTGACCCCTTTTGGAGCCACCTTGTAGGCCCCGACCAGGATCTGCCACTCGCCAGGGATGATGGGACAGGGGTGATACCCGGGTGTCGCCTGCACCTCACTGACGGCGATCTCTGTCTTGTCCGAGCCGGACGCGCCGACCTGCACCCCCCGCGGATCTATCAGGCCCAGATCGATGATGTTGTCCTCAGTCCGGGCCATAAACAGGCCATGATCGAGCGCCTGCTCCTGTACTATCCACCGTTCATACCGATACCTGAGCGCGATCGATTCGACCCCTTCCGGCACCTCGAAGGGCAGGGTGAAATACGTGCCCTGCTGGGACGGCTCGATCTGAACGGAAAGGTGCAGCAGCGAGGGCATGATGCGCCCTAGACCTGTGGCTCAGCCGCCGGTTCGGGCGCCATTGGGCTGATTTCCTCCTCCGGGAAGTCGATGAGGAAGGAGAACCCAAAGCTGATCACCATCAACACCATGGGAAAGACGGTCAGGAGAAAGCGGGCCGCATCGCCCGGGTTCGCCCCCGGGTTGTCGCCGCTCTCAAAGCCAAAGAGGAGGAACACGAGGTAGAAGGCAGAGCTGGTGAAGAGGCCGTTCAGGCGGTTCATGAACCCCAGCGCATTGGAGATAATGCCTTCCCGTCTCAGGTTGTACTTGCGCGTGTCCTCATCCATGATCTTGGCGCCGATCAGGTCCATGGTTGTAATGACACCCGCGAAGCCGAAACCAACCAGCGCGCTGGTGATCATGGCCGCCGGCAGCGAGTTGGCAAAGTAGAGGGGTACAAATGCCACCGCCAGTGTGATCAGCGCTACCCGCCACACCGGGATCAGCGACCACTTGCGCACCAAGCGCGCCCAGACCGCCACGCAGCCGATGGCGATGAGCAGAACCGCCGCAAAGAGAAGCGTCGCCTGGCTATCCGGGATCCTCAAGGTATACTTGACAAAGAAAGGCATGGAGACCAGCACCAACGACATGGCCGCGCTGTAGAAGGCATTGGCCAGGCCTGCCATCCAGAACTTGCGGTTCGAGGCCAGGTCCTTCAGGCTCCTCCATAGCTGGGGGATGTTCTCGTCGGCCTCGGCACGGACCTCCCTGGCGGTAAGACTCATGTAGAGGATGACCACGCCGCCCAGTAGGCCGTAGATGATCGCGGTCATCTGGTAGCCGATGGCGCTGGTGACCATGGGCGTGAGGGCAATGCTGATGATCATGGCCACCAACTGGAATGCCTGCCGCAGGGCATTCGTCGATGCACGGCTGGCATCAGTCCGGAAGAGCTCCGGGAAGAGCGCCCCGTAGTTGGCGTTGATCACCGAGTCCAGGGTGCCGGCCAGGATGTAGAACAACATGGCATAGGCAAACAGGCTCTCACCGGCCAGGAAGGCAGGCGTGGAGTAGAAGGCGATGAATGTGAGGATCAGCAGCGGCGTGCCGATCACCAACCAGGGCCGGCGCCTTCCCCAGCGGGTGCGCGTCCGGTCAG
>JAMJFU010000496.1 GCA_023544525.1 Anaerolineae bacterium
CCAGCCGGTCGGCGACAAAGCGATAGATGGCATAGCCCACGATGCCCAGGACCGACAGCCAGAAGACAGCCGATCCGAGGACCTGCAGCCAGGGCAACGAGGCACCTGGCTGCAGGGGCTCCGAAGGTGGCATGGGCTGTACTGGGGCCTGGGGGCGCTCAGGCTGGGTGACGTTGGGAAAGAAGAACGCCAAAAGGGATATCAGCAGGAAGAACAGGATGGCAAAGATCGCCGAAATCCAACGGACGACAAAGATGATCGCACCCCAGATGGCGCGGATGGGACCTAACGCATAGCTGGTTGGCAGCAGCAGGGCGATGAAAGCCACGCCTGCGATCAGAATCACGGCCCAGACGAGCCACCGGCGTCCTATGGTACGTTGGACAGGGATGCCCTGCATGCGCCAACTCGTGTCGATGACGCTGAAGCGTGCCTGGCTCAGCAGCGCGACGCCCAACGCAAAGTAGAGCAGGATGGGGATGGCCAGGGTCTGGATGGAAGCGACAAAGGTATGGATCAGGGTCGAGGTCAAGAGCAAGCCCATGCCGCCCCATACAAACAGCTCCGCCAGCTGGTCAAGGTCGGCCTGCCGGTCGCGGGCTGCCGACGGTTGGGTCAGCCACAGATAGTACTCGGTGGACGTCTTGTCGGCGGGCGGTTCGACGTCACCGCCACCAACCTCCAGTCGTGCGGCGATCCGGGCCACCGTCAGCGAACCCATCCACAGAGGCACAAAGATAAGGGCCGCGAACAGGTCAAGGTTCGTCACAAGCGTGTCGGCGTCCGATAACCAGCCTTGAATGTCGGCCCACAGGTTCGTCACGCCCAGGCCAAGATAGTTGACCAGCTTGAGCACGATCAGGAGGAGCATCAGCTCCGCGGCCCGGGAGCCGAGATAGGCCCAGCCGCTGATACGCTGCCGCTGCAGCAGCCGCTCAGACAGGATGCCCTCCAGACTGGCAAGGAAGGCAAAGATGAGGAAATAGCTGCTCTCCCATTCGAGAGCCAGCCACTCTAACAACAGCGCGCCCGGCGAAGCAACGCAGGCCATCATGCCCGAGATGAGCACCGGCCGCAACAGGTTTTCGATCCAGCCCGGCCCCGCCTGCTGCTCTCTCATCGCCACACATCCATGTCCCGTTCACTGGTGATCTGCAAGGCGTTGACGCCGATCTGCTCGGCCCGATGGACCGTGGCCTCAAAGCCCCGGTACGGGCAGGTGACTACCAGGGTGATGACCAGCCCACGCCGGCGCAGGGAGAGCAGAGTATTGAGCAGGCCCTCCTCCTCTCGGGGGGTGATCACCAGCACTGTGCTGCCCCAGGAAAGGCCCAGGCTCTCCCGGCTCAGCACCTGCTGAAACGGTGCCGTGTCCTCCTCGCGCCGTGACACCTCGATGCGGGCCAGGAGGTCAAGCACGTGCATGAGGTGCTCGCTGCCCTTGCGCAGGGGCACTGTGGGCACGGCATCGGCCAGCTCAGACAGGGGATCCTGGCCATTGGTAACCAGGCTCACCGCCTGGCGTTTCTCTACCAGGTGGACCGCCACCGACGCAGCGACAACGATCCCCAGCTCCGGGGCTTCATAGCGGCGATCGAGCGGATAGTCCTCCAGGGCCAGATTGAGAAAGATGCCTGTCTCCAGGGCAATCGCCGGCTCAAAACGCCGCACCTGCAGCCTGCTCACCCGGGCGCTGGTCTTCCAGTCTATGCGCCGCAGCGAGTCGCCTGGCTGGTAGTCGCGGACGCCGCGGATGCGGCTTGGATCCTCAAAGAGGCGCTGGCGATGGGGCAGATTGCCGAACGGCGACTGGGAAGGCAAGCCAAGTTCCTGTAGGGCGACGATCTTGGGATAGACGATGACAAAACCGTCCCCAGCCTGGCGCGACTCGTAGGTCGCCGTACCCAGCAGGTCGCCGCTGAATC
>JAMJFU010000497.1 GCA_023544525.1 Anaerolineae bacterium
CGTCACCGCCGGCCGACGCTGAAGGGTACGACCCGGACCTCTACCAGCAGCTCCGCGCCTGGCGACGGGAAACAGCAACGCAGAGCGGCCAGAAAGCCTTCCATGTCTTCTCCGATGCAACGCTCCAGAGCATCGCCGCTGCCCAGCCCACCACCTTGGACGAACTTGCCGCCGTCAAGGGGGTTGGGCCCAAAAAGCTCGAGCAGTACGGACAGGCAGTCACAGACATCATCCAAGCTTTCCCAACATCGGAAGGGGGAGAATCATGAAACACGGTGGACTGAAAACCGGAGTCGGCCTTTTGTTGCTGTGCGCACTTGTCGAGCTCAGCCTGATCCCTATGCAGGCCAGAGCTCAAGACTGCGCGGACCCGTTTGAACCTGACGAGACCGACCCGATGTGGATCAGCAATGGCGAGTCTCAAGTACGCTGGTTCTGTCCGGAGGGTGACGTGGACAGAGCTCGCTTTCGCGTCAAAGCAGGCCACTGGTACGACGTCTATACTTACGATCTCGGGAACCTGGTTGACACGGTTCTGACCGTCGAAGGCGCGGGACTCTACTACGAAGACGACGATGGCGGATCCGAGCCCCTGGCTTCGCGCATCTACTTCGAGGCTCCAACCACCGGCGACGTGATCATAACCATTGTCAACAGCCATGGCGTATATAGCACAACCCAGACTTATACCCTGTATGCCGGGGAAGCGGCGTCGCCAACACCCACCCCGACACCTGCGCCTACGTCGACACCCACTCCCACCTATACCCCTCAACCTCCGGCGACCCCAGCGCCCACCCAAACGCCACCTCCAACGGCCACGCCGCCGATGCCAATCGTCAACTTCTCCGCTTCCCCCGACCGGGTGGACAGACCGGGCGATTGCGTCACCCTTCAGTGGCACGTGGAGAGAGCCTCCGAGGTCTTTCTCGTCTACCCCAATGGCGCCCAGGAAGGTGTCATCGGAGAGGATCAGCGCCAGGTCTGCCCCGTCGAGACCAGCCTATACACGCTCATAGTCAACGCACCGGGTGGAGATCAGACCGTCGAGGTGGAAGTCATGGTCCCCGCTGCCAACGCCCACACCCACTCCCAGGCCCGCGACCGGCGGCACTGCCAGCAACAGGAGCAGCAAACCAGGAACCATCCACGTGCTGGTCTTCGTGGACGAGAACCGGAGCAAGACCTACGATCCTGATGAGGGCGTCTTTGGCGCCGCGGCATTCTTGATGTCCCAGGCCGATCCCACAATACTGTGGGCTGGCCAGACCGACACCCAGGGCCAGATACACTTTGAGCAGACGCCGTCGGGCAGCTATGCACTACTCATCCCTCATCTTGGCCATGCCGAGACCGTCACCTTTCGAGGCGAGGATCTGTCCCTCGATGTCCTGGTCGAGGCCATCCAGTTGCCAATCCTCATTCCATGAGGCGTCATTCCATGATGCCTCGATTCACGAAGGAAGAAAGGGGGCCTTGCTATGCAGATTGAAGAAGAACTGGAGCTCTGTGAACGGTTCTACAGCCAGGCTATCGCCTGGGCCACCTCGGACGAGGAGGAGCTGGCCATCGCCCAGGATCTGCTGGAGCGAGCCCACCGCGGGTTCGTCGTCAACGACGCTGGCACCGATCTGGTCTACGCCCGGGATCCTGACCTGCCGCCGGACGCCGACTATCTCGTCGACGAACGGCCCCTCCAGCAGCAACGGCTGCGCACCGCCGCGATGATCGTGGGAGGTTTCGTGCTGGCTCTTCTGGTAGTCTTGCTCGTCTATCGCCAGGAACCGGCCTGGGATACCGACCTGCCCGCCACTTCCTTCGCGACGAGGCAGGCTTTCATTCCCACACAGACCCTGACACCGACCCCTACCTCCTTTCCAACCGGCACGGCGACACCGACAC
>JAMJFU010000498.1 GCA_023544525.1 Anaerolineae bacterium
GGTAGTAGGGCCCAACATCAAACAGGGGCCCCGCGCCCACCTGGTACAGGAAGCCCGGATCTGGATGCCGGGCCTCCGGCCCCTGAATCAACCTGAACCCTGTGGCCGCCACCGGCATCCCGATTTCCCCTGCATCGATCACTTGGCGGCAGGTTTGCAGCCCGCCCCCCAGAAAAGTATCCGGTGCACAGCCCACGCGGAGACCGCGCGCCTCGGCTTCTGCCAGTAGGCGCCGCCCCTCCTCGCGACCGATTGCCAGCGGTTTTTCGTTGTACACCGATTTGCCAGCACGCAGCGCCGCCAGCCCGATTTCGGCGTGCACGTCCGGAGTGGTCAGGTTGATGATCAGTTCAATCTCCGGATCGGCCAGGACGTCGGCGATGGGCACTGCTTGGGGCACGTCGTATTTTTCGGCTTGGCTCCGCGCGCGGGATAGGGTGCGATTGGCGCAAGCCCTCAGGTCCAGGATGTCCCACTTGGCCGCGTTTTCGAGATAGATGCTGCTGATATCGCCGCAGCCAATGACTGCGGTCTTGACCGGATGGAGAGTCATCTCTAGCTCCTCTGATCAGCCGCCGCAACCTGGCAGGCCCTCTGGCAGCCCCTACTGCTCGATCTCCCGAATCACCCTGGCCGGATTGCCTGCCACGACCGTATTCGCTGGAACACTCCGGCTGACCACTGGCCCTGCGCCCACCACGGCATTCCGGCCTATCCTCACCCCTGGCAAGAGGGATGACGATATCATATACTCAGAATCCTCCTCTGTCAAGCAGTGTAGTCAGCTCTAGCTTGAGCACCGTTCCAAGAAACGGTCACTGCCCTGTTGAATTCGAAGCCGCGGGAGATGGCCATTGTCGGTGATTTCGACTCTGCTGACACACAGGCCTTGCTGGACGTCGTCCGCCCAGGGCTACCGGCCTTGCCAGGTGTTGGCCTTCCGGACGCCCGTCACGGAGGTGGAGGCACGACGGGCGCTTTTGAAGGGCTGACCCATCATCCACGGAGTGCGTGGATGAATACGACGGGCATCCTCTGGGGAGTACGCATCCGGCGCAGACATGCCCCAACGAACACAGATGGCTTGGTGAAGCCGCACCGTAGGTAATGCGTCTATTGTTCAAGGCATCTCCCTCAGCTTGCCAGCACTTCTGCGAGCGCCGGGAAAGCAGCCATCATGGCATAGAACTCGTTTCCTGCCGGCGTGGGCGTGGGATACGAGCTGAGCTTGGCAATCACAAGCTCTGCTGCAGGGGCGATGTAAAGCATCTGCCCACCATAACCCAGACTGTGGTAGGCACCCTGTTTGCTGTGCGTCATCCACCACTGGTCATGGTAGGAATACCCCTGGTTCATTGGACTGGCTGCCGGCCCGCGCGCAAAGGCATCCCGATCCCCTCCCTGTTCGATATCATGGACGACTGCGGCTGGGACAATCTGTTGCTCGTTGAAGTAACCTTGTTGTAGCAGCATCTGTCCAAACCGGGCCTTGTCGCGCAAGGTACTCAGCAAACCGGAGCCGGACGTTTCGGCGGACGCCGGATCCACAATCCAAAAGGCATCCCGCTCAGCACCCAATTTGGACCAGATGCGCTCGTGCATGATCTCGGCCAACGACTGGTTCAGCAGGCGCTTTGCGATCCATGCGAGCACGTCAGTATTCGGCGTGAGGTAGGCAAAGCGCACGCCGTGCTCACCCACCTTTTTCATAGTCGGCAGGAATTCGTACACGGATGCCGGGCCTGAATAGTCTGCGGGCCTTTCTCTCCAGCCTAGCGCCATGGCATAGGTCAGATTCTCTGATACAGGATCTACGCTGTCGTCGCAGAACCATACCGCGGTGGTCAT
>JAMJFU010000499.1 GCA_023544525.1 Anaerolineae bacterium
TCGGCGACGGTGGCCTGGTCCAGGTCGGCCTCGACGTAGGGTCGCAGGTCCAGGAGATGGCCGTCCTGCGCCCAGGCCGGCAGAAAATCACAGCAGCCGGCCAGCACGTCGGGGGCTGTGCCCGCGTCCATGTCCAACGGCATGCGCTCCGTCAGGTCTTCGGGATCGGTCGTAAAAAATACCTTGATGTGGGGATGGCTGGCATGGAAGGCCTCGAGCATCTGCTGGGCCATGGGTGGGAACCACTCGGTTCGCCAATCCTGGTAGACAAGCTGGACCTTCCGCTCTGGGCCAGGGGCCGAGCTGCCGCCAGGTGGTGCGCAGGCGCCCACCGTCGCACCCAGCGCGGCTGCTCCGGCGAGGCGTAAGAAGCCCCGCCGCGAAAGCTGTGACCGGCCCTCGGGCCGGTTTGGCATAGACTCGAACGCGTTCACTTCTCTCTCCCACACATCTTGATCCTCAGCCAGCGGGCGCCGCTTCCTGCACGGTTTATGCCTCCTCAGGATGCACGCGGCAGCGCTTCTGCTGCGCCATTGGAGAGGCTGCGACAGACCTGGAAGCAGGACGATCTCGACCCGCCAAGGGCAAAAGGCGCGATCCATACTGAATGTATCACGGACGGTACGCGCGCACATCGTCGGCAGGGCCGATCTCTGCTGCACCAAAAGCAGTAACTGAGGCTGGGTGGCCTACGTCAAATGTCCCATTGCCCGTTGGCAATGGGACATTCCCCGCCGGGCAATGGGACACTTCCCGGGGGCCATGGAACATGCCCCTCCGGGGTTCTGGACAGGGGGTGGCCTGGGGCCAGGCCTAACTGCCCTCGTCGTCGAGGCTGGCCAGCCCTTCGCGCAGGGCATAGAGCGCGGCCTGGGTCCGGTTGGCCAGGTGTAACTTGCCCAGGATATTGCTGACGTGGGTGCGCACTGTGCGCTCCGAGATGAATAGCCTGCTGCCGATCTCGTCGTTGGACAGGCCCTGGGCCACCAGCCGCAACACGTCCAGCTCCCGCTCCGTGAGCGGTTCCTCGACAGGCGGCAGATCGGTGGGCTGGCTGAGTTCCCGGATAAGCTTGCGGGCGATGGTGGGGTGTAGTGAGGATTCGCCGTGGTAGACATCACGGATGGCCTGCAGCAATTCCTGCGGAGACGAGTCCTTCAAGAGATAGCCCAGGGCCCCACTCTTGATGGCCGGAAAGACCTTGTCATCCTCGGCAAAGCTGGTCAGGACCAGGATGCGCGCCTCGGGGTCGTTCTTCTTGATCTCGGTGATGGCCTGGATGCCATCCTTGCGGGGCATGACCAGGTCGACCAGGATCACGTCGGGCCGCAGGGCATGGGCCTTGAGCACCGTCTCGAGGCCATCCTTGGCCTCGCCCACGACCGCCATGCCGGCCTCGGAGCTGATCAGGCCCCGTAGCCCCTCCCGCACCACCGCGTGATCGTCGGCAATCAGAACACGGATCGTCTCCGCCATTATCTCTCCTCCCTGTCAGCTGCCGGGCACTGGCCGCTTTGCCGTCAGCCATGTGGCAGTGCCTGGCGCCCTGTTGGTATCCTCTAGAGCACTATGGACGCGGCCGGTCCTCCACGGTAACACGCACGCTCGTGCCCTGCCCAGGGCCGGAACTGATCTCGAAAGTGCCATGTAGGCGCTCCGCGCGCTGGCGCATGCTCTCCAGTCCCATGCCACCCTCACCCCACACTCTGTCGGGATCGAATCCCCGGCCGTCGTCGCTGACCTCCAGCCGCAGCCTGTCGCCCTCCGCCTCGATCCGCACGGTGACAGAGCCTGCCGCAGCATGTTTGAGGGCATTGTTCAG
>JAMJFU010000049.1:0-243 GCA_023544525.1 Anaerolineae bacterium
AAATGATCCGGGTGCGCAAGGCAGAGCCCGCATTCGGCCGGGGATCGATCGAGTTCCTGCAGGCAAAGCCCGATCGCCCCGGCGAAGATGAGGCCAAGGTGCTTGCTTACGTGCGAAAGCAGGCTGAGCGCACAATCCTGGTCATCAATAACCTGTCGGCGGACAGGCTGCGGATCCAGCTTGACCTCGCGGACTATGCCGGGGTGGAGCCCAGCGACCTGTTCACCGGGGACAAGCTGCCGG
>JAMJFU010000049.1:253-19356 GCA_023544525.1 Anaerolineae bacterium
GAGGCGCTACTGAAAGCGGAAGAGGGGGCGCGGCACTGTGCGGTGCCGCGCCTTTCTTCTGGCAGCTGGTTCTGCCAGAGCAGCCGCGGCTGTGACAGCGGCTTTCTGCCTCAGGACATCCTCGGGCTGGCCCCCCGGACATGCCAGTAGCGGCCAAAGGCCCCGGTCGTTTTGACAGCGGGCGACCGGCGTGCTATACTGTGAATTGCATCAAGCTATTCTGCTTAATGCGAGCTCTCGGAGGAAGGCATCTCAGCATGGAAGATCTGTGGAAGGTTCTGCTGCAGGCCACCGCCAACGGGGCACCATCCCTCTCCTGTGACGAGTGCTACGTGCTGATGGACTACCTGTCTGACTTGCTAGCTGGAGGCTATTCGCCGCAAGCTGTACTGCCCCTGGCGGAAAAGTACCTGGAACACTGCCCCGATTGCCAAGACGAATACGTGCATGACCTGCAGGAGCTCTTGCTTGTGCCCGTGGAGAATGTAGGCTAGACCAAAGGCTCGGACGCCGCCCCCTTCTTGCAGTGCAGCGCGAGGCGTTGTATAATCGCCAAGAACGCAACCGACGAGGAGGAGCGCCGATGAAGGTCTTGGTGGCAGCCGACATGGAAGGGATCTCGGGCGTGGTCCATTGGGATCACGTCGATCCTGATCACAAGGAGTACGAGCGTTTCCGCAAACTGATGACGGCCGACGTGAACGCCGCCGTGCGAGGCGCCTTTGAAGGTGGCGCCCAAGAGGTGGTCGTGTCCGACGGCCACGCCCGAGCCCGGAACATCCTCATCGAGGAACTGGATACCCGGGCTCGTCTTAACAGTGGCAGCCCTTCCGCCCTGGCCATGATCCAGGGGGCAGATTCCGGCCCCGATGCCGCCATGTTCATCGGCTACCACGCGCGCAGTGGCACCGATTACGCCGTCCTGGACCATACCTGGGCCGGTTCGGTGGCCGAAGTCTCCCTCAACGGCCGGCCGGTGGGTGAGATCGGCTGGAATGCCGGCGTGTGCGGCCACTTTGGGGTGCCCGTGATCTTGATCTCCGGCGACCAGAACGCCTGCGCCGAAGGGACGGCGTTCCTTGGCGCGGTAGAGACGGCCGTCGTCAAGCAGGCCAGGGGCCGCATGGCTGCCGAGTGCCTGCCCCCTACAGTAGCACAAGAGCGCATCCTCGAGGCGGCCAAACGTGCGGTCCAGCGCCTGGCGGCGGGAGACGCGCCCCAGCCACTGCGCTTTGAGCTGCCGGTCAGGGTTTCCGTCGCATTCACCACGTCCGACATGGCCGATCGGGCTGCCATTTTCCCCGGGGCGCAGCGGCTCGCAGGCAAGAGGATCGAGTTCCTGGCCGATGATCTTCTGACCGCCTACCGTGGCTTCCGCGCCGTGGTCGCGCTGGCCCGGGACTGAGGTGCTGCCAGTGACCGGCTACGACTGGAGGCGCCGTCTCGCCCTGTTCCCGGACACCACCCGCCTGCTTGGAGAGGACGAGGAACAGCAGCTGGTGATTGCCGGCTGCGATCTGGTGGAGCTCGCCAGCGAGTACGGGACCCCGTTGTACGTCTACGACCAGGCGACCATGGACAATGCGGTGCGGAGCTACCGCCAGGCCCTCTCAGCCAGCTACCCGGAAGCGTGGGGCATCACCTATGCGGCCAAGGCCCTTCTGTGCCTGGCCGTCGGCCAGTGGGCGCGCCAGCGCGACCTGTTCATCGATTGCAGCAGTGCCGGCGAGATCAGCATCGCCGTGGCAGCCGGCGTAGGGCGGGAGAACCTCGTGGTCCACGGCGTCAACAAGAGCCAGGCCGATCTGGACGCGACCCTGGCCCACGCGGGAACCATCGTCGTGGACAACCTCTTCGAGCTCGAGCGGCTCCTGGCGCTGGTCGATGGGCGCACGGAGCCACTGCCTGACCTCTGGCTCCGCCTGCGTCCTGGCCTGGCCGTCGCGACCCACGCCTACCGGCAGACCGGCCAGGAGAGCAGCAAGTTCGGCATGGATGCGGCGGAGGTAGCCCGGGCGGTCGGCCTCTGCATCGAGCGAGGACTGCCTCCAACCGGCCTCCACTTTCACCTGGGGTCGCAATTTCAGGATCCATCACCGGTGACTTCAGCCCTGGCGGTGACCCTGGATCTGATGGTGGCCCTGAGGGCCGAGTACGGGTGGAGCCCAACCGTGCTCTGTCCAGGTGGCGGCTGGGGCGTGGCCTATTGCGAGGAGGATCTGCCCCAACCCTCGATTGATGATTATGTCACGTTAGTCGCGAGGCAAGTGGCGCAGGGATGTCGCCAGCGCCAGTTGCCCCTGCCCCGCCTCCAGTTGGAGCCGGGCCGCAGCCTGGTCGCGCGGCCCGGCGTGGCCCTCTACCGGGTGGGCGCCATGAAGCATACGTCCGGACGTCGCTGGCTGCTGGTGGATGGCGGGCTGGCCGACAACCCCCGCCCGGCGCTTTATGGCAGTTGCTACTCGGCGCTGCCCGTGTGGCAGCCAGCACGGCCGCCGGCCGAGCCCCAGTGGATTGCGGGCCCCTATTGCGAGAGCGGCGACGTGATGATCCACGGCCTCAGCCTGCCCGAAATGCACCCTGGAGAACTGCTCGCCGTGCCGGTGAGTGGCGCCTACCAACTGAGCATGGCCAGCAACTACAACGGCGCCCGGCGGCCCGCTGTCGTGTGGCTGCGGGGCGGCGAGGCCTACCCGGTCCAACTGCGCGAGCACGCGGAGGACCTCTTGCGCCGCGACTTGCCCCTGCCCGGCAGCGCCCTGGAGACCCTGGCTTATTGAGAAACCAGTTAGAGGTCGGACAACCTTCCAGGAAGCTCCAGGAACCGATCTGGTAGAAAAGCCGGAGGAATCGGCAGATATCAAGTGTCAGAATCTGAATCCAAGCTTCCTGGAAGGTTCAGTCGTCCCACTTCTATCTGATTCATCCATAAGGCGAGTGGCCTGCCGATTCATGGCAGGCCAGTCGTCTGTCGTCCAGGGAGCTTTGCCGTCCTTTGACCCGCCCGGCGGCCTGTGCTATACTCGGAGTATCACGCAGGGAAAGGGTAAGCAGGTTGAGCGCAAGGGACGACCGCGGGGGCCTGGGCCGGCATGGCGAGGAGCTCGCCGCCCGGCACCTGGCCGCCAAAGGCTACGAGATCGTCGCCCGCAACTGGCGCTGTGAGACGGGCGAGATCGACCTGGTGGCACGTGACGGCGCTGACCTGGCCTTTGTCGAGGTGCGTACCCGCCGGGGCCGGTCCCTGGGCTCGCCCGAGGAATCGATCACGGCCGCCAAACAGGCGCGGCTCATCGACCTGGCCGAGGCCTATGTGCAGGCCGAGCGCTGGGCTGGTGGCTGGCGCATCGACGTGGTAGCGGTCGAGATGGACCGCCGCGGCCGGCTGCTGCGCGTGGATCACTATGAGAACGCCGTCACCGGCTAGCGGTGCGCCGCCACCCGAGGTTGGCCCCTCGCTACCACCCCTGGTGGCCATCGTGGGCCCCACTGCCGCAGGCAAGACAGCCCTATCGATCCGGCTGGCCGAGGCGGCCGGTGGCGAGATCGTTTCGGCCGATTCCCGGCAGGTCTACCAGGGCATGGATATCGGCACGGCCAAGGCCACCGCCGAAGAACAGGCCCGGGTGCCCCACCACCTGCTCGACATCGTCCCCCCCGACGAGCCCCTCAGCCTGGCCCAGTACCAGGAGCTTGCTTACCGTGCCATCGAGGGGATCGTCGCCCGGGGGCGGGTGCCCTTCCTGGTGGGCGGCACCGGCCAGTATGTGATGGCCGTCCTCGAGGGCTGGCGGATCCCCAGGGTGCCTCCCCACGATGACCTGCGTCGCGAGCTCTACCAGGAAGCAGAGCAGCGCGGAGCCGAGGCCCTGCACGCCCGCCTGGAAGCACTGGATCCAGAGGCGGCAGAGAGCATCGATCCTCGCAACGTCCGGCGCGTGGTCCGCGCGCTTGAGGTCTGCCTGGTTACCGGCGAGCCGATCTCTGAGCAGCAGGGCAAGTCCCCGCCGCCCTACCGCAGGCTCATCATCGGGCTCAGCCTGCCGCGGCCTGAGCTCTATGGCCGGATCGACCGCAGGGTGGAGCGCATGTTCGAGCAGGGGCTGGAGGCTGAGGTCCGGCACCTGGTGGCCGAGGGCTATGGTTTTGACCTGCCAGCCATGTCGGGCGTCGGCTATGGCCAGTTCGAGGAGTACCTGGCGGGCGAAGCCAGCCTGGATGCGGTAGAGCAGGAGATCAAACGTGCCACGCGGCGTTTTGTGCGTCACCAGGCCAACTGGTTCCGTCACGACGACCCGCGCATCCACTGGTTCCAGGCACGTCCCGACCCCTATCCGCTGGTGCTCGAGCTTGTACAGGGATTCCTGGAGGCCCAGAGCACCAGGCGCGATGCCGGGTAGCCCGTGCCTATTCCTTCCCGGCCCAAGGTTGCTCGTGGATGTGGTCTTCCGGCGGGAGCATGACCCGATCCGCAGCCAGCGGCTTTGCCCTCCTGACGTTGATGGCAGCCCTGCTGGCTGCACTGTCGGGCCTGGGCAGCGCGCAATTGCCCCGCCCGCCCTCACCAACTCAGCCGGGGGCCGGCAGCGGGGCGGGCTGGCTGGCCTACATCGGCGCCGACGGCAACGTCTATGTCGTCGACGCCGGCCTTCAGTCCAGATTGGCCATCACCAGGGATGCTACAGCGCCCGCCGAAGGCAGTGGGCGCTCCTACCATCGCCTGGCCTGGTCGCGTGAGAACCAGCTCGCCTTCGCGGCTGTGGTCCGGTCGGGCAGCCAGGCGGCGGGCCAGCTATATGTACTCGACAGGCCGGACGCGTCACCCCGGGCGATTGCCCAGGATCCGGACCACTTTTTCATCTATATATCCTGGTCCCCTGGCTCGTGTTCGGGCAGGCGAGCCTGCAGCCAGCTTGCCTACCTGGTCGAGGGCAAGGACGGGGTCGACCTGCACCTGGTCAGCTTGGATGCCAGGAGGTGGCTCGACCGTCTGGCTGGCACCGGGCGTCCCTTCTACTTTTCCTGGGCCCCTGCCGGGCAGGAGGCTGGCTCCCTGATGGCCTGGCACACAGGCGCAGAGGAGCCACTCGCCGGGCCACCACGCCTGGCGCTCTACGACGTCGCCCAGCATCAGGCTCGCACCCTGGCTATCGCACCCGGCTCCTTCCTGGCTCCAGCCTGGTCACCGGAGGGCCGGCACTGGCTGGCCGTCTCCAGGGAGGGGGCAGAGAACCAGCTGCTGTTGCTCGAGGCGGATCGACCCGTGCAGGTCATCACCGCCGCCCAGAATGAACTCACCTTCAGTTGGTCCCCAGACGGGAGGTACATCGCCTATGCGGCCCGGGCGAGGGCCCAGGACCCATTCTACGGGCCGGTACGCCTGTTAGATCTGTCCACGGGACGGGCGGCGCAGCTGACCGCGGGTGCCTTCCGCATCCGCGGCTTTTTCTGGGCCCCGGTCACGGACAGGAGCAACGGCGAGCGCCACCGCCTGGCCTATCTCACCTGGCTCGACTTGCCTGGCGGGGAGTGGAGCCAGTGGCGGGTCGTCGACGTGGACAGCGGCGAGGATCGAGGATTTGCTGCCTTTAATCCCACGCCTTTGATGCGCTTTGCCATCCACAGCTCCAGCCAGTATGCCCAGAGCCATCGCTTCTGGTCGCCTGATGGCCGGTACCTGGTCTACGCCGACAGGGACGAGCGCGGGGTGGATCGTATCTGGCTGGTGGACACCCGTGCCGCGCCGGGCAGCGACCCGATCTTGGTCGCCAACGGTCCCCTCGCCTATTGGTCGCACAGGTAGGCATGACTCCTGCAATGGCACATCCCGAGACAGCCGTATCAGGTAGCGTCCGGGGGTTTTTCCTGGCGCCGGTTGTGTGGTAGAATAGGTGCAACCCGGCTGCACGCACGGGTACGGACAGGGATAGTAGGGGAAAGGCCAAGTCTGATGCAGTGCTCCAAATGCGGCCATGACAATCCTGCGGGCGCTCGTTTCTGCCTGGACTGTGGGGCGGCCCTCGCCCTGCGCTGCTCCGGCTGTGGGGGCGATCTGCCTGCCGGGGCGCGTTTCTGTATGCACTGCGGCCAGCCGATGATGAGGACCACACCGGCCGACGATGCCCAGTTGAGCCGGCTGGCCGCCGCTACGCCTCAGCCGCTGGCGAAAAAGCTGCGGGCTGCCACCGAGCTCGCAGGCGAGCGCCGCGTCGTGACGGTGCTCTTTGCCGACGTCGTCGGCTCCACGGAACTGGCCCGTGAGCTGGGATCCGAGGCGTGGATGAAGGTCATTAACAACGTCCTCGACCGGGTCACAGAGGCCATCTACCGCTACGAGGGCACCATCGCCCGCCTGTTGGGCGACGGGGTCTGGGCCTTTTTCGGAGCGCCGGTGGCCCACGAGGACGATCCGCGGCGCGCCGTGCAAGCTGGTCTCAACCTGCTGGATGCGGCTCGCGAGTATGCCGGAGAAGTGCAGCGCGAGTACGGCCAGGAACTGGCCTTGCGCGCCTGCCTGAACACAGGCCCCGTCGTCGTCGGCCGCGTGGGCGACGACCTGCGCTACGAGTACGCCGCCAGCAGCCCCACGGTCAATCTCGCGGCCCGGCTCAAATTCGTAGCAGAGCCGATGTCCCTGGTCATCAGCGAGCACACTCAGCGCTTCATCGACCCCGTTTTTGAGACCGAAGGCGTGGGGCAGATTGAGGTCAAGGGCGGCCAGCCTGTAGACGTGTACCGCGTCCACGGACCCAGAGCTGCGCCTGGGCCGCTACGGGGGCTGGCCGTTGCCGGCCTGGAGAGCCCCATGGTGGGCCGCGATGCCGAGCTCGCCACCTTGTTGCGCCTGTGCGAAGCGGTACGCGCTGGCCTGGGCCGGGCCGCCCTCATCCTGGGCGAACCCGGGCTGGGAAAAACCCGGCTCATCTCCGAGTGGCGGGCCGCGCTGGCCGTGCAGCCGGGCCAACGGGCCCCGTTGTGGGCCGAGGGTCACTGCCTGTCGTACGGCCAGGGGCTCGCCTACCATCTCCTCGTCGACCTCTTGCGCTCCGTTATGGGGGTGCCGGAGGCGGCCGGCGAGGCCGAGACCCGCGCCGCCCTGCATGCTCTGACCGGCGACCTCTTTCCACAGGCAGCTGACGAGGTCTATCCCTACCTCGGTCACCTGCTCTCGGTCCGGCTGGAGGAGGACGCAGCCAGCCAGGTGAGCATGCTTGACCCGCAGGCACTCCAGGCCCAGTATCTGGCTGCCGTGCGACGGCTCTTGAGTGCTCTAGCAGCACGCCAGCCCGTGGTCCTCATCCTGGAAGACCTGCACTGGGCGGACCCCTCTTCCACCGACTTTTTGGTCAAGCTGCTGCCCCTGGCCTCTACTGCGCCGGTCCTGTTGTGTATGGCCGCGCGCCCGGAGCGAGATGCTCCCGCGTGGCGGCTGGTGACCGCCGCCCGGGAGACGCTCGGTGGCAGTCTGACCGAGATCACCCTCCAGGCCCTGTCCGAGAGCGACAGCCGCCGGCTCGTGGCCAACCTGCTAAAGATCGAGCTTCTGCCCGAGCCGGTGCGAGCCGTGATCCTGAAAAAGGCCGAGGGCAATCCCTTCTTTGTGGAAGAGGTCATCCGCATGCTGATCGACCGCGGTGCCATCGTCCGCCGGGGCGAGGACTGGGTCGCCAGCGCCAGCATTGACCAGATCGAGATCCCCGACAACCTGCACAGCCTGCTCCTGGCCCGCATCGACCGCCTGCCGGAGGACGTGCGCCACACCCTGCGGGTTGCGGCTGTCATCGGCCGGCAGTTCCCGGTCAAGGTGCTCGAATATGTCTTGCGCGGAGGCGAGGCACCGTGAGCCTCGCGCGACAGCTCTCCCAGCTAGAGACCGCCGGACTGATCCGGCTCGCCCAGACAGAGCCTGACCTACAATACGTCTTCCGCCACAGCCTCGTCCAGGACGCGAGCTACCAGTCATTGCTGAGAAACGATCGCCAGCGCCTGCATCGAGCCGTGGGCCAGGCCATCGAGCGCCTCTATCCCGAACGCCTCGACGAATACGCCGCCATGCTCGCCCGGCATTTCCACCGGGCCGGGGATCACGGCGCTGCTGGCAAATACTACCAGCGCGCCGGCGACGCTGCCCTGGCCTCGTACGCCAACCGGGAGGCCGAGAGTCACTTTCGCCAGGCCCTGGATCTGAGCGCTTCCGACACGGAGCGGGCGCATCTACTGTCACGCCTGGCCCAGGCGTTGGCACGGCGGAGCCGCTTCGAGGAAGCGATGGCAGCGCTACGAGAAGCCATTGAGTTGTCCCTGTCCCTGGGAGACCTGGAGGCAGTGTCCAGCCTCTACGCACGTCTAGGACGGGCCGCTTCGACCGCAGCCGGCCCAGCTGAGAGCCTGAAGTTCTGCCTCGAAGGCCTGGCAGCCACTGGCGGCGCGCCGGAGAGCGGCGGGTCGGCCCAGCTGGTGCACGAGACAGCACGCGCCTACGTCTTTGGCGGCGAGGCGGTCCGCGCTGAGCCGCTGTGCCGCCGGGCACTGGAGATGGCCGAGCGCCAGGGAGCCGTCGATGTCCAGGCGGATGCCCTGGCCACACTGGGCATCCTGCCCCAAGTGGCGGCCAAAGAGCGTCTGTCCGCGCTGCGCCAGGCAGCAGAGTTGGCCGAGGCCCACGGCCTGCTGGCCATCGCCGCCCGCGCGCACCACAATCTCGGCGTAGAGATCCTCAAGGTCCACGAGGATGCGCGCGCCTCGCTCCGCCGCTTTGGCCGAGCTGCCCAGCTACAACGGAAGCGCGGCGTCAGTGCCGATCTGGTGTCTACCTCCTACCTCATGGTAGGCTATGGACTTCTGGCATTGGGCGATCTAGTGCGAGCAGAAGAGCTCCTGGCATCGACGGTGCAGCGGGCCCAGAACCTGCCCGACCCGGACAATGTGCAACATGTACTGGACTATAGCCGCGGCTACCTAGCGGCGTTCAAGGGGGAGTTCGATGAGGCCCTGGACTTCTACCGGCTGGCCCAATCTGCGTCACTGGCCCGCGGGGACTGGCAGTGGCTCTTCGGCTGTAGCCTGGGAATGGCCGACGTCCTTCTGGAAATGGATCGCCACCAGCGGATTGAGCACTGGGCCGAGGTGGAGGAGGCGCTGCACAAAGCGATCGTTAGCACCGGTGCCGGCCTGGTGGACCGTGTTGGCCTGCGCTGCCGGCTGAGCGCCGTATACGCTCGCCAGGGACGCCTCGACGAGGCCCGGCAGGCCCTGACCGAGGCAGAGCGCGAGGCGGCGACCGATCCCACCCCCGTATCGAGCATGACATTACGCAGGGCCGAGCTGGAGTTGGCCATGGCCGAGGGGAAGTGGGCCGCTGCGCTGGAAGCGGTAGAAGACGTCGCCGCCTTTCACCTGCAGCGGGAGCACACCCCTCGCTGGGCCGAGTCCCTGGAAACCCGGGCCGAGATCCACCTGCGCCGGGGGCAGCCTGGGGACCCGGAACTGGCACACGTCCTGCTCCGCCAGGCACGCGACACCTACCAAGAACTCAACCTGCCTGTACGCGCAGCCCGGATCGACAGCCGGCTGGGGACACTCCGTACAGAGGCCTTTGCCCGGGCCCGCCACGACGACATGCTGTCGCAGGAACTGGCCGTGGCCGGCCGCATCCAGGCGGGCCTGCTTCCCGAGAAGGTACCGTCCATCCCGGGCTGGGAGGTGGCCGCGGCCCTGGAGCCGGCGCGGGAGACCTCGGGCGATTTCTATGATTTTGTCCCGCTGCCTGGCGGCTGCCTGGGCATCGTCATCGCCGACGTGGCCGACAAGGGCGCCGGGGCCGCGCTATACATGGCCCTGACCCGCACCCTTCTGCGCTCAACGGCGGGCCTGTGCCCGGAGGAACCCGGCCAGGTGCTGGCCACCGTCAACGAACGCATCCTGGCCGAAACACACACCGATATGTTTGTCACCGTCTTTTATGCCGTGCTCGACCCCGAGACGGGCACGATCGCCTATGCCAACGGGGGACACAACCCCGGCTATCTCTTCCAGCCGGGTGAGGCCCGCGCGCTGACCAGTACAGGCATGGCCCTGGGCATCGGGCCCGGCATGGTACCGGATGCCAGCCGGCAAACTCGCCACCTTACCCTGTCCCCTGGCGACACGCTGCTGCTGTACACCGATGGCGCCATCGATGCCCGGACGCCAGAAGGGGAGCCCTTTGGCCTGCAGCGCCTGTTGGATACCGCCCAGGCCCACCTGGGTCTCTCGCCGGTGGAGATCCAGGCCGCCATCCTCAAAGAGATCCACGACTTTGTCGGCACTGCGCCCCGTTTCGACGATCTGACCCTGGCCCTGGTGGCCCGCACATGAGCATTGTCACCGGCCACCTGTCGCACCTGGAGACGTCTGGACTGATCCGCCTCGCGCGCGTCGAGCCCGAGCTCGAGTACCTCTTTCGCCACGCGCTGGTGCAGGATGCCGCCTACGAATCTCTTCTCGCTTCCGACCGTCGCCGCCTGCACCGCACCGTGGGACAGGTCGTAGAAGAGCTGTACGCCGACAGGCTCGACGAGCACGCCGCAACCCTGGCCCGCCATTTTGACAGCGCAGGGGACGAGAAACGGGCCCGGGGCTATTACGAGCGCGCAGGGGACGCGGCACTCGCCGCCTTTGCCAACCAGGAGGCTGAGAGCCACTACCGTCACGCGCTGCAGCTGACCCATGGCGAGCCTGACCGTGCTACCTTGCTGGCACAACTCGGCGAGAGCCTGGCTCGGCAAGATCGCTTCGAGGAGGCGATCGACACCTGGCGGGACGCGATTGGCATCCACCGCGCCGCGGGCAATCCCGACGGGGTCGCGCGCCTCTATGCCCGTTCGGCCCGGGCCGCGTGGTACGGGGGAGACACGCCCCGTGGACTGGACCTGTGTGAGGAGGGGCTCCAGGCCGTCAGAGGCGCGCCCGAGAGCAGCGATCAGGCGCGTCTCCTGCACGAGGCGGCGCGCGCCTACCTATTCAACGGCAGGGCCGACCGCGCCACGCCCCTTTGCTACCAGGCTCTCGACATGGCCCGTCGCCAGGGCGCTGTCGACGTGCAGGCCGACGCACTGGTGACGATTGGTGTGCTGCCCGAGATCCCTGCTGACGAGGCCCTGTCCGCACTGCGCAAGGCAGTGGAGCTGGTGCACGAGCACGGTCTGCTCCACCTGGCCAGCCGCGCCCACCATAACCTCGGCATCATGACCGGCAGCATCACCGGTGACCTGCGCGCGGCTCGCGACCAGTTCCTGGAATCGGTCCGCATCGCCCACATGCGTGGCGTTGTCTCGGAAGAAGCCCTGTCGTGGATGAGCGTGTTCGGTCTGTCCATGGCGCTCGGTGACCTGCGCGGAGGCGAAGAGGCCTTCTCCCGCATCCAGGAGCTGATGCAGGCCATACCCGATCCCGAGATGATCCGGCTGGAGCTGAACTCCATCCAGGCTGGCTTGTACGGGGTGAAGGGTGAATGGGAGCGCGCCGTCGAGTTGCAGCAGGAGGTGCGCGCCGAGGCAGAGCGCCGCGGCAATCTGCAGCTCGTCTTGAACGCCACCGAAGAACTGGTGTGGTTCACGCTGGAGATGCACCACCTGGGCCACCCGCTCCCATCCGGCGCTCCGAGCTGGCGGGAAGCGGAGGTGATGGCCCGGCGCATGTTCGAGATCACCGACACCGGGCCCGGCAACCGTGTTTCACCGCGCGCCCTGCTGAGCATCGTCCACGCGCACCAGGGACGCCTCGACCAGGCGCGTGCCTCGCTCGCCGACGCCGAGTCGCACGCCCGCGACTATCCCTCCGCCTGGGACGAGCAGATTCTGCGCCTGGCACAGGTCGAGTTGGCCATCGTCGAGGAGCGCTGGACCGACGCCCTGGGTATCATCGAGTACATCGCGGCCTTCGAGCAGCAGGCAGGCCGCCGCTGGAATTGGGCTCGCACGCTCCGCCAGTGGGCCGAGATCCACGTCCGCCTGGGCGAGCCTGCCGACCTGGAGCGCGCCCAGGACCTGCTACGCCAGGCGCGTGATGTCTATGAGGAGATGGGCCTCGACCGCTATACGCTCCTGGTGCGCGAGCGCCTGGAGACGTTACGCGCCGAGACCTTTGCTCGCGTCCGCGCCCACGGCAAAGCCGCACAGGAGTTGGCCACAGCCGGCAGGATCCAGGCCGGGCTGCTGCCCGAGACGGTGCCCGCCCTGCCCGGCTGGCAGCTGGCTGCTGTGCTGGAGCCAGCGCGCGAGACCTCTGGCGATTTCTACGACTTTATCCACCTGCCCAGAGGCACGCTGGGCATCGTCGTCGCCGACGTGGCCGACAAGGGTGCAGGCGCCGCGCTCTACATGGCTCTCACCCGCACGCTGCTGCGCGCTGCACTGCTCCACCACGCCACCGAGCCAGCCCGGGCCCTGGCTGCCGTCAACGAGCGCATCCTGGCCGACACCCACTCCGAGATGTTTGTGACGCTCTTTTGCGCCATCCTCGACGCCGAAACCGGCCGGCTCACCTATGCCAACGCCGGCCACCATCCGCCCTACCTGCTCTCCTCGGGGCAGGCCACGCCGCTCCATAGCCCGGGCATGGCGCTCGGCTTGCTGGGCGATGCTGTCTGGGAGGAGGAGCACCTGGTCCTCTCCCCGGGCGACGTCCTGCTGATGTACACCGACGGCGTCATTGACGCCCAGGGGGCCGACGGGCAGCCCTTTAGCAACCAGCGCCTGCTGTCCGCGGCCCGCTCCTGTGCTGGAGGCTCGGCCCACGAGTTTCAGCAGGGCATCCTGGCCACCATCCATGACTTTGTGGGGGCTGCGCCCCGCTTTGACGACCTGACGCTGGTAGTGCTGGCCCGGGAATAGGACCAGGCCTGGAGGAGAGAAGAGACTATGCGCAGTCATTTTACCGCTCCGTGGAGCAGAAAACTTCTGGCAACGACAGCCATCCTGGGCCTGATCCTGGTCATTGCCGCCGTCGCTGCCGACGGCTGGGGGGCGCTGGTGGTGATCGCCATCGGCCTCGTCGCTGCCACGTTTGCCATCCGTGGCTACAGCATCGTCGAAGGGGAGCTGTTGATCCACCGCCTGGGGTGGTCGACAAGGTATGACCTGGCAGATCTGAGCAGTATCCGCTTCGAGCCGGGGGCTACGATGGGCTCGATCCGTGCGCTGGGCATTGGCGGGCTATTTGGCTTTGTAGGCCATTATCACAACGAGATGTTGGGCACCTACAAGGCCTATGCCACCGACGAGGCCAGGACGGTCGTCATAGAGTTCTCGGGGCAGACGATCGTGGTCACACCCGGCGACCCGGTGGCCTTCGTGGAGGCGGTAGAGGCGACCCAGGGCTGAGGACTGGCTGCCTCATTCGTAGCGCAGGGCGTCGAGGGGTACCAGGCGCGCTGCCCGGGCCGCGGGATATAGCCCGGCCAGCAAGCCCACCAGCGCGGCAAAGACCAGCGCCCCGGCCACCAGCCACCAGGAAACCACAAAGAACGTGCCCTGCATGGGCACCTCTTGCCAGCGAAAGATCTCCAGGATGAGCCAGTTCAGGCCCTTGCCCAGCAGCCAGCCCAAGATGGTGCCGGCGATGCCGCCTAACAGCCCGATGAAGGCCGCCTCCAGGACGAACAGGCTCCGGATCTGCCCCGGCGCGGCGCCAACCGCCTTGAGAATGCCGATCTCCCTGGTCCGTTCATAGACGGCCATGATCATGGTATTGGCAATGCCGATGCTGGCTACCAGTAGGGCCAGGCCACCGACGGAACCCAGCATGGTCTCGACGATGATCCAGCCCCTGCTGGCCAGGTCCAACATCATCTTGAGCGACTCGACCTCGTAGCCCTCGGCGCTGAGCCAATCCAGCATCTGTGTCGCGTCGTTCAAGGACCGGGTCCGGACAAAGAGCTCGTCGTAGCCCCTGCGGGCCAGGTAGTCGGGGTCGTTGTACCACCATTCCAGCAGCCTCAGCCGGTCCGGCACGGACAGCGTCAGGCTGCCCCACATCTGATCCACGATCCCGGCGATGGTAAAGTCAAAGGCCTGGGAGTCGCCCCGCGGTGCATGCAGCACCAGCTCGACCTCGCGCCCGATGAGGTCACCCACCTCCTCCCTGGCGTAACCAAGGGAGGCCAGCAGGTCCAAGCTGAGCACGATGCCACCTCCCCCAGGAGGGGGTTCCTCGACCCCCGCGACGGCGCGCGGCGGGACATCAAAGGGCTCGCCGGGCGAAGAGGGCCGTGACGAGCGGGTAGTGACGGCCGTCTCGTGACCATCGAGGTGCAGGATGACCCGCATGCTAGTGGGCAGGTTCAAGTAGGGGACCACCGTCAGGACGCCTTCCCTGGCCTGCAACTGCTGTGCCAACTCGGGCGTCAGCAACTTTGTGCGCTGGCGCTGGCCAAAAAGGTCGAAGGCGCTGGTGTCCTCCGCCACGGGGTAGATGCGCAGGGATTCCAGCCCGACCGTATCAAAGGCGGCGCGCATCTCGTGCTGCACGCCGATCCCGAGGGAAACCATAGTCACGATGGTTAGGATGCCCACCACCACGCCGACGGTCGTCAGCGCTGTGCGGGCCTTGTGGCGGAACAGGTTGGAGACGGCCGTGCGCACCAGGTCGCGGAACTTCATGCACCCGCCTCTATCTGGCCATCGCGCAGGCGCACGACGCGGTTGGCAAAGCCCGCTGCCTCCAGGTCGTGGGTCACCACCAGCAGCGTCACCCGCTGCTCCTGGTTCAGGCGGCGCAAGAGGGCCATGATCTCGGAGCCGGTGGCGGTGTCGATGTTGCCCGTGGGCTCGTCGGCCAGGATGATCGAGGGGCGGCCCACCAACGCCCGGGCGATGGCCACTCGCTGCTGCTCTCCCCCGGAGAGCTGGGTAGGGCGATGGGCCACGCGGTCGGCCAGGCCCACCTGCTCCAGGAGCGATCGGGCGCGTGCCAGCCGCTCCCGCTCGCTGACGCCGACGAACATGAGCGGCAGGGCCACGTTCTCCAGGGCAGTGAGGAGCGGCAGGAGGTTAAAGCTCTGGAAGACGAAACCGACCCTCTGCCGCCGGTGCTCGGTGAGGGCCCGTTCCTTGCTGGCACTCAACTCGACGCCGTCCACCCACAGCTCACCGCTCGTGGGACGATCGAGCCCGCCGACCAGATTGAGGAAGGTGGACTTGCCCGATCCGGACGGGCCGACCAGGGCCACGAACTCGCCGACGGCCACCTGCAGGTCGATGCCTCGCAGGGCGTGGATCTCGGTCTCGCCCAGGGTGAAGGTGCGTGTCAGTTGGACAGCCCGGATGGCCGCCCGTCCGTGTGTTGTCAACAGCCTATGTCAACTCCCCAGCGCTTGCAGGGCGACAGGCCGGGGTGGGGAATCGCTCCCCGCCCCCGGCCAGTGGCCCTCGATTCGAACCCTTAGCGGAGCGACTCGGCGACCTGCAGGGCCTCATCCAGTTCGATGTGCCCGGCAACGCTGATCGTCACCCCGTTCTCCGTCCAGTACAGGAAGGTGTTGCCACCCACCTCGTCGGTGATGGCCGTAGCATCCTGGCCCCGCACACGGATCCCCTGCTCTCCGCCCAGGGGCGGAGGCCCGGCCAACTCGTGACCCTGCACGAGAGTAAAGGCCACGTCCGGAGAGTGGTCGTAGCGGAAGATGATCGAGTCCCCCGCCTTCAAGACCTCTACGAGGGTGGCATCGCCAGGCACATAGTCCGGCACCAGCAGTGGGAAACCTGCCTGGGCCCTGGCCTCTTCCAACGTCAGGGGCATCGCTTGTTGCTCACCTACCTGGACCACCTCGGCGCCCTCGGGAGCCTGGAAGGTGAATAGATCCTCAGAGAGCCCTGGATTCAGGGTATATTCCTGGACTTCCAGGCCACCCTGGCCAAAGCTGCCTGCCTCGTACTGGGCCTTGAGGACCATCCACTGCTCCTTGTCCACCCACAGCGTCGCCGTGCCATTCCCGGGAAAGATGGTGGCAGAGCCATCGTCTTTGGGCGTCAAGGTCAGCTTGTAGGCGTCGTGCCCGGCTACCGTCTCCTCCCCGGCGAGCGTGACCTCGCTGGCGTCCAGCACAAACTGGATGGTCCCCTGGAGCTCCAGCAGCATCTCCTGGGGCAGGGGCATATCCACTTCGCCGATGGGACCGGTGAGGACGACGTTGCGGCCCGGGTCGTAGTACCAGGCCTGTTCACCGTCGGTCACCACGATGGCCCCCACAAGAGCGGGCCGAGACGCCTCCAGCACTTCGGCGCGAAGATAGCCTGGAGATTTCTCCCAGACCTTGGCCGTGGCCGACATCTGGATGCCCTGGGCGTCGACGCTGGCGCTCACCACGGCAGAGGCGTCCTCCGTAGCCTCCAGCGTCTCGCGCATGCGGGTCACAATCTCTTCGGCCGTGATCCTCTGGCCGCAACCCGCCAACAGCAGGCTCAGGACCAGCAGCAGGCTCAGCCCAACGGCAAGTCTAACTTTCATCATTGCCTCCTCTCTGACAACGTGCAGCACGCGGAACCAATTTCACGCTGCCTCGAGTATAACACGAGAGGTTTGCCGCCATATTACCGCAATATTACCACAGGGTTACCGTTCGATCCAGCCGGGCGTGCCCCCTGACGGCGTTTACGTAGAGCTGGGCAGGGCAAAGCCCGCCTCCGTGCCGCCCCCGGGGCGCGCTGCCAGCCAGATCCGCCCGCCATGAGCCAGCACGATCTCGCGGGCGATGGTCAGCCCCAGGCCAGATCCGCCGCCTTCACCGCGAAAGTAGGGCTCAAAGGCCCGCGCCTGCTCTTCGGCGGTCAGTCCCTGTCCCTCGTCACAGACACGGAGCACCACCTCCTGGTCCTGCGCCGACAGCTCTACGTGGATGGCGCCGCCTGCGGGCGAGGCACGCAGGGCGTTGTCCAGGAGATTGACCAAGACCTGCTGCAGGCGGTCCGCATCGCCCACAACGGGAAGCAGGCTACCGGGAGCAGCCACGCAGAGTCGTACGCCCAGTCGCTCGGCGCGCGGCGTAACCAGGTCCACAGCAGCCCGCACGACCTGCTGCAGGTCGATCCGGGTTGCCCTCAGGTGAAACTCACCCTTCTGCAGACGCGATTGGAACAGCAGGTCGTTCACCAGGCGGATGAGACGGTCGGCCTGCTCATCCATGGTCGCCAGCGCTGGCTGCATCTCCTCCGGGGCGGTGTCCTGCAGGTTGACGACAAAGCCCTTGATGGCTGTCAGCGGGGTACGTAGATCGTGCGAGACCTGGGCGATGAAATCCCGGCGCGCCCCTTCCAGGCGGTCCAGTTCGGCTGCCATGGTATTGACCGCCGCCGCCAGCCGGCCGATCTCATCCTCGCCACCGAGCGCCAGCCGGCGGCTGAAGTCTCCAGCCGAGATGGCCTGGGTCGCAGCCTCCATCTCGCGCAGGGGACGTGCCATCTGGCGCGCCAGCAGCAGGCTGGCAGCCAGGACGGCCAGCAGCACGGTGCCTCCGGCAACGGCCAGGGCGATGCGCAGGGCGCGCAGGAAGGCATCTCGCTGGCTCACGTCGCGGGAGACCTCGACCACGGCCAGCACGGAGCCGTCGGCGGCGGCCACGGACCGCGCAGCATAGATCCGGCCAGGCCGGTCCTGGCTGGCGGAAAACAGGAAGAGGCTCGGCCAGCGGTGGCCCAGCTCGGCCCGGGCGGCCGTGCTGGGCAGAAGCCCGATGTTGCGAGTCGCCGCCAGCAGACCCCCTGTGCTGCCGCTGAAGAGACGGACATCATAGTCCGCCTGAGGCGCAAAGAAGCTGGCGATCCGCGGCGCGAGGGAGGCTAGCTGCGCCTCATCCCTGACCGCAGCGGCGGTGTACGCAGCATAGAAATCGGCCAGGGCGGCCAGCCCCTCTTCGTCCTGCCTGGCCAGATGGCGCTCCGTCGCTATGTAGATGCCCAGGCCCATCCCGGCCACCACCAGGACGCTCAGCAGGCCATAGACTACGGACAGGCGTGCGGCCAGGCTCCGGCGCAACCACCGTAGGGGCTTCATGGCTCGAAGCGGTAGCCCAGGCCACGCTCGGTTTGGATCGGATCGGCCTCGGGGTCAATCTCGGCCAGTTTCTGCCGCAGGCGGTGGACGTGGACATCGACGGTGCGGTCGTCTATAAATTCGGCTGTGCCCCACACCGCGTCCAGGAGCACGTCGCGGCTCAGCACCTGGCCGGCGCGCTGGGTCATAAAGTACAGCAGATCGAACTCCCGCGGTCGCAGGTCGAGTGGCTGGCCGAGGAACCAGGCGCGGCGGGCAGTGGGATCGACCCGCAGGCCAGGCCCTCCCTGTGCCGGCGAAGGTGGGTCCAACCGCGCTTCGAGGTCGGCCAGGCGACCGGCCAGGGCAAGGGCCTCGCGGCGGCGCCGCAGCACGGCGCGCACCCGGGCCACCAACTCGCGGGGGTTGAAGGGCTTGACCACGTAGTCATCCGCACCCAGCTCGAGGCCAACGATCACGTCCACCTCGTCGTCGCGGGCGGTCAGGACGATCACGGGGAGCCCGGCGGCCTCCTCGCCCCCCTGGCGCAGGCGGCGCAGCACCTCGAGACCGTCGATGCCAGGCAGCATCAGGTCCAGGATCATGAGGTCGGGCAGGTCCTGCGCGACGGAGGCCAGGGCAGCCGGGCCATCGCCCGCCGCCCGCACCTCGTATCCCTCGCGCAGCAGCCTGTCACGGATGACCTGCACGATCGCAGGCTCGTCGTCTACTACGAGGATCCGTTCCTTTTCCATTGCTGCAGCCTAGCTCCGCCCAATGGGCGTCCAAACCTGGCTCGGAAACCCGGTGGCGCCCTTATATCTGCCGGTCCCCAACTTGCCATGGCGGATTGTAGCCCAAGTGGAACAAGAGTGCTAGCGAGGCATTCCGCCAAAAGCGAGTCCGCCCAGCCTGGCATCGGGCTGGCCAAGCTGGGCGGAAGGAGATCTCATCGTGTGGCCGGCAAGGCGGCCTGGGGCCTAGTAGCGGAACTGATCCTCCGCGCGCCGCCGCCGCCTGCCCCGCAATACGAACAGGGCGATGACCGCCAGCAAGGTGAGGAATGCCACCACCAGCAGGATCAACAGCGCCGTGGT
>JAMJFU010000004.1 GCA_023544525.1 Anaerolineae bacterium
CTGCCCGGTGGTGGGTTCGTACATGCCTATCTCTATGACGTATTCACCCGCCGGCGCGTCATCGTCGACCTCGATCGTGTATTTGTCAACAATCACCTCGCCGCGAAGCCAGCCGGTTGTCGGCGCATCACCCTCGCCCGGCACGCTGTCCTTCTGGCCCCAGATGCGCGAGCTCGCGTCGAGCAGATGCGTAAAGACCGTATAAGATGTATCCGTTTCGGCCCCGGCTTGCCAGTAGAGTGTCAGGCGCAAGTCCTGCCCCGTGCTTATCACGTCCTCCACCAACTCGTAGCCGACCAACCGGAATGTCTCACCCACGCTAATAGCCAGAGGGTGGTCCAATGGTGGCGGTTCGAAGAGACGCGCCCGGCCTTGAACCTGCACCTGGTCCAGTGCGACCCATGCCGTATTGTTTGCCTCGGTCTCCGCCAAACGCACCGACAAGGTGTATGCTCCTGACGCTGTTCCTGCGGGTACGCTGATCCGGTGCCAATCCCGCCATTGGTCACCGGTTTGCCAGGCAGAAGTAGGATAGGTAGGCTCTGCCGCCAAAGTTGCGGCTACGTTCCCATCCTCGTCTGCCAGCTGCAGCACAATGCGATAGTCCTGCGCGATCTTGTCCAGCGCCTGCCAGTAAAGGGCCACATGCACCGCGTCGCCCGGATTGACCGACCGCTGGTCCATGTCGTAACCCATCAGGGCCAGGTCAGGGGCCAACTGCACAGCCTCCAGCTCTACCGCGGGCTCTGCGGCGTCGCTGCGCCATGGCCTGGTGATCTGCAGCGGTCCAAGGGACACCGTCGGCTCGTAGACAATGCCTCCTGGATCCACAACTCGGGCTTGATGCTGGTCCACTGGATCATAGAGCAGCAATGAGACTTGATACTGGCCAGGCATCGTGGCTGGCAGACTGGATAAGAGGTGATAGGTGGTCACCGTCTGGCCGGGCTCCCATTGGGAGGTACTCTGATGCTCATTGGAGTACAGCCAGGTGTCCGCCTGGCCCACCAGGTGGCCCTGGGCGTCGGTCAATCGCAGCGAAGCCTTGTAGTCACGTGCGACTGCTTGCTGCACTCGCCAGCGCAGAGCGAGCCAGGCTGGACCTCCAGACTCTGCTTCCGTCCCGCGGGCTTGAGCCACGAGGCGCAACCCGTCGTCAAACTCGGCCGAGGTGCCGGCAAAGTCCAGCGGCATACGGAATTCCACCGTCTCACCCGGCAGTTCGTAGGTGAAAAGCCGGTAGCCCGAATGGGCTGCCACTTCTGTCGCCCGGCCAAAGGTCTCCAAGAGGAAGGGCAGCACCTGGCGAGGATCCGCGTCTATGTGTTCCCCATGGGTCCAGACAATCAGGTGGACCCGGCGCCGTCCACGGCAGATGTCGGTGAGGTCGCTGGCGACCGTTTCGTCGTCCACGACGATGTAGCGTACGGGCACCGGCCCCTTATGCAACGCTTCGACGGTATTCTCGCGATAAGTCTCCCCCCGCCTATCATAATTCACGGGAAAAAGATAGACTGCTTCGGGATCGCGGTCGCGATTGATCCTCGCAGCCAGGTCAGCCATTTGGCCATGATAAGCGTAGTAGACCTCATCCCGAGAGCGCCACACGCCAAAGTAGCTGTGCCAGGTGGTGTAACCGGCCCATGCCGCCCACAGAGGGATCACCACCAGCACCGCCAGCGAGAGCCGTCCCCATCGTTGCTGGAGGCGTCGCACCAGGCCCAGGAGCAAGCCAGATACGGCACGGGCCGAGAGGATGCAAGCCACGGGCAGCGTCCCGATGGCACGCAAGCTGTGGGGAATCGGATCCGGAGCCAGGATGCTGGGCAGCAACATCACAAGCCACCACACAAACAGAAAGAGGTATCGTGGGCGCCGCCAGCGGATCAGGCACAGTGCCAGGCCGAGCCAAAACAGAACTGCCTGAACGGCATCCAGTTGCGGCCGTCCGGGGATATTATACAGCCAGTTGGGATCACCCCGGAAGCCGAATAGCCCAAAGTTGCCCAGGATGCTGCGCCAGAACAGGCCCCAAAAGTCGCCCTGATGCAGGTACGGGCTGAACACGCTCAGCGCTTTTGCCCGGGGCACGAGATACTCGGGGTTGGCGATGAAGTAGATCAGGAGCGGTGAGAAAACCAGCAGGGCCACGGCTGCCAGACCTATCCAGTAGCGCTTGGCCGAGAACACCAGGGTCCGGCCTCCTTGACTCGCCAGGAACCCGGCAAAAGAGACAACCAGGACAATCGGCACAAAGCGGCCGGACGAGTAGGTGTGGAGGCTCAGGCCCAGAAAGATGCCACTGGCGATAAAATCCCGAATGTGCCTGCTCTCTACAGCGCGCCACAGGAAGAAGAAACTCAGGACTTCGGCAAGCGGCAGATAGTTGGCGCGGAAGCCGATCCGGTTCAGCGTCACGTGCCAGAAGGAAACGGCCAGGAACAGGGCTGCCAGCAGGGCCGTCCACTGTGCTAGACGTTGGTCCTCGTCCTGAAAAAGCCTTCGAGCCAGCAGGAAAGTGGCCAAGACGGTCAGTATGCCAACGAACGCTGTGGGCAGGCGGACGGCCAGTTGCGTGGGTCCCAAAAGCGCTACCAGCGGCGCTGCCACATAGACAAATAGCATCTCTCGCCCATACGACCGTGGCGAGAAGACCATATGGTCGCCTCCCAGGATGTCCACCGCGTCGAGGGCAGCAGCGGCCTCGTCGTAGTGGAATCCGGGCGGCGTCTGGCCAATCTGGTAGAGCCGGAAGCCAGCTGCCACGGCGAGGATCAGGAAGAGGAGTGCCAGCCCCAACCAGCGTCGTGCCGGCCTGTGCCCAGACGTCGTGGAACAGCCCCAAGCCATGGTCTGGGCCTATTTTTCCATCGGTGCCAGGTCCCGGTAGGCCTTGCGCGGCAAGAACTGGGGATAATTGGGGACGGCGATCGACCACCAGTACTGCTCGTCATCCTCCGTCCAATCGGCGTCCGGCATGTAGATCAAGCTCATCACACCGATCCAGGGTTGCCAGTGCTCTTTGGCGTATTGGTAGGCCCGTACAAAGTAGTCGGCCTGTTGCTCTTCAGAGACGGCGTGCCAGCCGTAGGGTGAGTCAGGGCGGGAATCGATGGTCCAGCCAAACTCCAGCACCACGACCTGTTTGTCCGTGTCGCCGTGGTTCACCATGATCTCGCGCAGATCCTCGACGTGGCGGAAACAGTAGATGCGACAGAGAGGGCCGGGGCAGTTAGAATCACCGTTGTTATAGTAACTGGGATCGTTGGCCGCCTCCCCTGGATCCAGCTCTGGTGGTGCCCGGTAGCCTGCGCCGTGAGCGCCTAGTGCGTCAAAGTACGGAGCGGCCCCTGCGGCGTACATGCGCTGCAGGTACTCGGTATCGGGCATGGCAACATGGTCCCAGCGGGTGGTGGGTGCCAGCCCAGCACTGATCACGATGGCGTTGGGATCGGCCCTCTTTATGGCTTCATAGCCTTCCTTGAGCAGGTCGACATAACCCTCTGGATCCGGGGCCATGCCTCCCCATTCGCGGCTCAGGTTGGGCTCGTTCCAAAGCTGGTAGGCCGCGATCCTGCCCTTATATCGTGAAGCCAGGGCGTAACAAAAGTCGGCGAAATCCTGGTAGTCTTCTGGCGGCGTCATAATGATGTTGTCGGTGTTAGGATAGGCCTGCCCGCTTGCCCACGTGGGATCACTGTCCAGCCGGGCGATGACGTGGAGCCCTACGCTCTCGGCCTGCTCAACGATCCGGTCACTTACACTCCAGTCGTACTGGCCCTTGCCAGTTCCCTCGATCTCGCGCCAGGCAAACACCTGTTTAACCCAGCCAAACCCGGCATCCCGGATCAGCTCCAGGTCGCGCTGTGCAACCTCAGGACGCCACCAGAGAAAGGCCTGCATCGCATAGCCGGGTGACTTCATCTCGACCGGGCCGCTGGGAGGTGGGGAAGGGGTAGCAGTGGGTGTGACAGGTTCTTCAGTCGTCTCTGCGGGTAAGGTCCCGGCTGGTACCGAGGTAAAAGTTGGTCGCAGCGTGGTCTGTAGAGTGGGATCGACTTCTGGTTCCTGGGTACTGTCACTACAGGCGGCCAGGATAAACATGCCTACCAGAAAGAGGCCACTGACGAGCAATATGATGGTGAGAGGCACTCCCCCGCTGCTCTTGGGCCTCCTGGCAGAGGTCTCTGGGCCCCGTTGATTTCTAGACTCCATTGGCTTCCCTCGCTCAGAGGTTCATTCCCCGTAGATGGGCCCCATTGTACTGGAGAAGTCCGCAGTTGTCAACAGTCTTGCCAGGCGAAAGACTTGACATCCATGACGCACTGTGTTATAATTGCCCATGATGCAGTGCGTCATGAAGGTCTGCAGGTTGAGAACAGAATCCCGGCTAAGAGGAGGTTTTACGATGGCCAAAGTGAAAGTGAATGTAGAAGAAGCTCCTGAGGAGGAACGCAGTTCCTTGCTTGAGGCAACGCGCAAGGTCCTTCTGGCGAGCATGGGGGCCGTAGCATTGGCCCAAGACGAACTGGAGAACTTTGTCAACAAGCTCGTCGAGCGCGGCGAAATCGCTGAGCAGGACGGCAAAAAGCTGGTCCGCGACGTCATGGAAAAGCGGCGCAAGGAAGCCAAAAAGACCGAGGACGAGCTGGAGAAGCGCATGGAAGACCTTCTGGGGCGGATGAATGTGCCGACCAAGAGCGACATCGAGGCCCTCAGCGCCAAGATCACGACGTTGAGCAAGAAGGTGGACGAGCTCAAGAAGCAGGAGTAGGCCAGTTGCCAGGCCAACGGGGGGAGGGGATAGGCACGATCCTCCCCCCGTTTCTTTTGGCGCCCATCACGGTTGCCGGGATCGGAATGCAGCAGAGGAGCCAGCCATGCCAGTCATCAAACGCTATCCCAATCGTAAGCTATATGACACTCAGGCCAAACGATACATCACCCTGGAGGGGATTTCTGAGCTGATCCGGCTGGGCGAAGAGGTGACCGTCATCGATCACGCCACGGGGGAAGACCTGACCGCCGTCACCCTGACGCAGATCATCTCCGAGCAGGAGAAGAAGCGCAGTGGGTTTCTGCCTGAAGCGGTCCTGACTGGATTGGTCCGGGCTGGTGGGGAAACCATCTCGACCTTGCGGCGCTCGCTGGCATTGCCCCTGAACCTGTCGCGGCAGGTGGATGAGGAGATCGAGCGGCGGCTGCAGGCATTGGTTGGCCGGGGAGAGTTGGCTGCCGAGGAGGCCCGGCGCCTGCGCGACCACATGCTGGCCATGGCGCACAGGCCAGCGGAGCCAGCCTGGCCCAGCGAAGAGGATCTGGAGCGCATGTTGGATCAGCGGGGTGTTCCGAGCCGCGAAGAGTTTCAGGAGATCCTGGAAAAGCTGGAAGTCCTGGCAGGCCAGCTAGACGAGATTGTCAAAGACACTGACTCGAACTAAAGCCCGCTCCGGCGGCGCGCCAGGGCCACCCCAATCACAGCCAGCAGGGACAGGCCGGTCAGGGCGGTGAGGATCAGCCCCGCGTGCCAGGTGGTGGGCCGGAACGCCATCGTCACGATGTGAGATCCGGCAGAGATTCCTACGGCACGGAAAGCATAGTTGGCGCGCAGCAGGCCAGCCGGCTCGCCATCGACCTCGGCCCGCCAGCCAGGATAGTATGGATCGCTCAGCACCAGGTAGCCCTCAGTTGGGCTGTCGACCTCGATCTCCAGGGCATCGGGCTCGTAGCGCAAGACGCGGGCCGTTGCCTGCGCCGCACCTTGCAGGTCGATGGACCGGCCCCCTTCCAGCACCACGGTTGTGCCTGGATCAAAGTCGGGTTGATGGATCAGCCTCCAGGCATCATCGTGGTCGGCGGCGACGATGGCTTCCTGTACGACAAAGGCCCGTGGCAGGGCGGTGTCGTTGCGATAGACGTTGACAGCGGGATCCTGGTCAAAGGCCAGGCTGAACTTGTCCCAATCCAGCACCACCTCCTTGCTGCCCAGGACATAGCGTACCCCCAGAAGATCGTACAGGTCTGTGGACCGGCCCCCTGTGCCCTCCCAGTAGCGAGCTACGTCGGCCACGACCAGCGGATTGTCGACGCCGCCCACATCGTAAAGGCCTGCCAGCAAGGCCAGGTCTGGCTGCCAGACGTCCGCTACGTCGGTACGGGAGTCGATGCGAAAGAGACCGGGGTCGCGCCTGAGAAACTCGATGATCTGGGGATGGTCATACCCCGTGGCCGGAGGGCGGTTGCCCAGGTCAGCGTAGGCGCCTACCGACGCAAGATCCACAAAGATCAGCCCGGCCGCCAGCCAACCCAGCGCGGTGCGCGATAGCCGGCCTGAGCGCCGCGCGGCGAGCCAGGCGAGGGCGGAGCCGAGCATGGTCAGGGCAAAGATCACGCTGCTGCCGGCAGCCGAAACCCGCCAGAACAGTGTGGGATCCCGGTCCTGTGCCTGGAAAATGACCAGGTAGGCCCAGGCGCCGCCCACGATGGCCGCTCCCCCGCCCAACCAGAGGAGGCCACGCCACGCGCCCTCGAAGGACCGGCGCGACCGGCGGTCCAGGGGAGCCAACAACCGGTCCAGGCCCAAGGCGGCGAGGCCGGCGAGGGCAAAGTCTAGCAACAGGACAAAGCGGGCAGGGGCCCGGAGTTGGTCAAAGCCGGGCAGCAGCAGGTAGGCCCAGCCATGGAAGACGGATGCACCGCCGAGGGCCAGCAGAAAACCGGCGATGCCGACGACGAGCAACAGGCGGAGGCGCTGGCCCCGGCGCAGCAACACGGCCAGCCCGGCCAGGAGCAAAGGAAAGACCCCCAGGTAGCCTGTGGCCACCCGGTCCCAAACGCCCCAGTGGAGCAGTGGCTCGCGGCTGCTGAACAAACCGGGCACCCACAGCTCTCCCAACAGCCCGGGGATCAGCGAGTAGCGCGCCGCCTCGCGGTAAGGGAGCATAGCTCGCGGGCTGAGGCGAGCATACTCGAAGGCGGGCAGGAGCACCAATGCCGACAGGCCAGCCCCCACGGCGGCGGTGATCCCAAGCTGCAGCAGGGGCCAAGCCCAATATCGTGCCTCGCCCAGCCCTGGTCGTTCTCTGTGGAGCGACCAGGCGGACACGAGGGCGGCCAATCCCAGGGCCAGGCCGATCATCAACGTGATCTGTAGATGCCCCTCCAAGGTCGAGATGCCGAGCACCAGCCCGGCTGCGATGGTCAAGCCCAGGCTCCGGCTACGCAGCGCGCGCCAGAACAACAAAAAGACCAGTGGGAGCCACGCTGCCACGCCGATCAGGTTCAGGTTGCCGAAATGGACGATGAACATGTCCGAAAACATATAGGCGATGGCCCCGGCGAAGGCGGCCGGTACGCGCAGCGGGCGACCAGGCTCCAGATAGCGCAGGCAGAGGTACATGAAGGCTCCGGCCAGAAAGACGTGGAGGGCAGCCATTCCCTGCAGGGCTTCGTAGCGAAACTCCGGGGCGAGGAAGAACAACGCCAGGTTGAGGGGATAGAATAGTCCACTCTGCATGTCGGCGAGAAAGGGGACGCCAGCGTAGACGTGAGGATTCCACAGGGGAAGCACCCCCTGTGACAGCTGGCCCGCTGCGAAACGGTAGGTGGGGAAGAGGAAGGAAACGAGGTCGCCGCCTCCGGCAGGCTTCCAGGCATCCGTGGTGAACAGGATGCGCCAAAAGAAGCCTATGGTCGCCAATAGCAGCCCGGCCAGGGGGCCAAGTTCCTGCCAGACGGAGCGGCGCTCTTGGTTCATGCGTACCTTCCTCATCCCTCAAGCTCCATTGCCGGTCGCCAGGGATCGCGTCCGATGAGGCGTTTTCCAGGGTTCGCAGAACAGGTCGGGGCGTGCCAGCCTCTGGTGAGATGGGACGTGATGGCTAGTCGCCTCTGGCCCAAGAACCCCAAGTCAATGTATCGCCAGGAAAATGCGAATCAGCCGCACGATCTTGTCTACTTCGGCGCTGCTGATCTGGGGAAAGACAGGCAGCAACACTGCTTGGGCGGCGATCCGCTCGGCGTTGGGACAAGAACCTGGCTTGTAGCCCAGGCTGGCATAGGCTTCCCCGAAAGCAACGCCGCGGATGGAATGCATTCCGGAATCTATGCCAGCGCCGGCCAGGTATTCTCTCATCTTGTCGCGCAGTGACGCCCGCACCAGGTAGCGGTGAGGGGCAAGCTCGGCGTCCTCGGGAGTGGGTGGTAGCGCCAAACTGCCTGTTGAGCGCAGCCCCGCCTGGTAACGAGACGCGACGCTGCGCCGGCGCTTGTTCCAGGCAGATAGGTGACGAAGCTTGGTCCCCAAAATGGCCGCTTGGATGTCGTCCATGCGGCTGCTCGTGCCCAGTGTCTCGGCCCAGGTGGCTCCCGGGCTCGCTGGCACGACCGCCGGGTGTTGCCCGCCATGGCGCAGCGCGCGCAGCTTTTCGGCCAGGGCACTGTCGTCGGTGGTCACAGCTCCCGCGTCACCATAGGCGCCCAGGTTGGTGCTGGGATAGAAGCTAAAGGCTGCCACCTTACCAAGGCTACCAACCTGGCTGCCCTCGTAGCGGGCGCCATGGGCCTGGGATGCGTCCTCCAGGACTAGCAACCCGTGCCGCTGGGCGATTTCCAGGATGGGGGCCATCTTGGCCGGGCAGCCATAGAGATGCACCGGGACCACGGCGGCTGTCCGCGGCGTGATGCCCGCGGCAAAGGCTTCCGGATCGAGCGTGGTCCGCTCTGGATCCACGTCGACGAATACAGGCTGCGCTCCGGCGATCGCGACCGCCAGTGCGGTGAAAGCACTGGTCAGCGCCGGCAGAATGACCTCGTCACCAGGGCCAATGCCCGCGGCCCATAGCGTGAGTTGGATGGCATCCGAGCCGTTGCCTACCCCGATGGCATGCGAGGTGCCGCAATAGACAGCCCACGCCTCCTCAAAGGCTTCCGTCTCCTCGCCTAACACAAACCATCCCTGGCGAAGGACCCTGGCGACAGACTCGTCGATTTCAGAGCGGATACGCGCGTATTCCCGGCGCAGGTCGACTAGGGGGATCGGCGTTGACATCGTCTTTCCTCTCGGTCAGGCTCGACTGGCTCCCCAGCTGCTTTACACGGGGATTATAGCACCGTTGTGGGGGGTCGTCAAGACCATCAGAATGGAGCGAGAACTGTGCCCAGGAGGGCCGGATGGCCGGCATTGGCGGGACTAACCCGGCGCCTGCGGTGGATCAGTGGACGCGTCTTGCCTGTTGGGCCTGCCAGACCTGGCCCGGTACATGCCACCCAGCAGCCAACCGGCTGCAAAACCCAGCATGGTCACCAGGTAGGGCCGCGCTCTGGGCCACACGGGCTTCTCATCTGCGGGCGGCAGCGCCGCCCGCTCCAGGCTTGCCACCGGAGAGGGGAAGGCTGCTTCTTGGTGGGCATTCACCTCAGCCCGGAGTGGCTCCTTGTGCGAGATCCCTTCCTTGGCCTGTTCAGAGATGGTGACCCTGACGGCATGATCTGAAGGGACGATGCGCGAACCATACCGGCGGCCATAGACCTGGGTGAATTCGGCGCCCAGAAAGAGAAGCTGTGCCGAGTAATAGATCCAGAGCAAGATCAGAATCAGAGCCCCGGCGGCCCCATAGGCCGAGGAGGCGCCGCTCCGCCCCAGGTAAAGCCCCAACAGGTATTTGCCCACCGTAAACAGGAAGGCTGTTGCTGCAGCACCGATCCAGACGTCCCCCCAGGTGATCTCGACGTCGGGCAGGACCTTGTAAATGGCAGCGAACAGTAGTGTGGTCACTACGAACGATAGGATCAGATCCAGGAAGGGCGCAAACACTACCAACCCGGGCACCAGGCTCTCCAGATAGGTGTTGGCCGCCGTCAGAGCGGTGCTCAGGGCCAGCACAAGGAGCAGCAGGAGGGCAGCGATCAGAACCATAGAGAAGGACAACAACCGGCTGCGCACCGTACCCCACAGGCCCAGGTCTTGCTTGGGACGAACGTCCCAGATGGTGTTGAGGGCCTCCTGGAGTTGGGCAAAGGCACCTGTCGCACCAAACAGCAGGGTAACGACGCCGACAACGGTCGCCAGCGTGCTTGCACCGGCATCCCAGCCCGCGCCATCCAGCATCGTGCCGATGGCTTGGGCCCCGGCGTCATCCATCAAGCGAGATACCTGGTCTATCAGCTGCTGTCGCACCGCCTGGCGGCCCAGAAAAAAGCCCGCCACCGCGACGGCGATGAGCAGCAGAGGGGGCAGCGAAAAGATGGTGTAGTAGCTCAGGGCGGCCGCCAGGCGCGAGGCCTTGTCCTGCTGCCATTCGGAAACCGTCTCCTGCACCAGTTGGCGGATTTTGTCTAGCTCCATCCTTCTCCTCGCTTGGTTGTCTTGATCCGAGACGGCAGATGAGGGGAACCTACGCTCTCTGAAGGCCCATACTCTGTGCCCGCCGGCGAAATACGATCCCTCCGGCCAGGCCCAACACAAAACCGCCGATGTGCGCCCAGTAGGCCACCCCGGCCGTCTGGGCCGATTCTGCACCCAGGCTCGCCACCCCGTATAGGAATTGAGTCAGGAACCAGACACCCACGAAAAGCACCGCGGTGACACGCGTGACACGTACGAAGTAGAGCAGAAATACTAGAACCCTGATGCGCGCCCGGGGAAACATGACGACGTACGCGCCGAGCACTGCCGCGATGGCCCCGCTCGCCCCCAGGCTGGGTGTGGTGCTGTCCATATTGAACAGGATATGACCTGCCGAGGCTGCCAACCCGCCGACCAGGTAGAAGACAAAATAGAGGGGCTTGCCCATGACCGCTTCGACGTTGTCGCCAAAGACAAAGAGGAAAAGCATGTTACCGATGATATGCAGCCAGCCGCCGTGGAGGAACATCGAGGTAATCAGGGATACCAGGTTCTCCCCCTCGACGACCTGTACTGGCACTACGCCGAACTGGTTAAAGAACTGCTGTAGCTGGTCAGAGCCCAGCGATAGCTCATAGACGAACACCAACACGTTGATGACAATGAACAGCCAACTCACAACCGGGAGACTCGCTCCCCGAACATCATCGTCGCCAACAGGAAGCATGCTAATCCCCTTTCATTTTCTCAGGCCAGGACTCTCACGTCCACTGGCCCCTGTGGCCGTTCACCCAGAACCAAAGCTCCGCTGTTCTGGCGTTCGCATCGAACTAGAAGCAGTTAGAGGGGGACGTCATCCTAGATCTTTAGCGACGTCCCCCTCCTGCCTGCAGTGCGGTCTTCCAGTGTTCTAAAGGACACCAGCCACCCACAGGATCAGCAGCAACACCAGCAAAAAGCCCAACAACCCCCCGGGCCCGTATCCCCAGCGCCGGCTGTAGGGCCAGACAGGCAATGCCCCGATCAGCAGCAGGAGCAGCACGATTAATAGGATAGTCCCTAGCATCTTGTCCCTTCCTTTCATCTCGTCAGGTTACAGGAACCGTTCACTCACTCACCGGCCACAGGTGGCGTGTCACGATGAGCGGGGGTGATCAATCACCCCTACAGGTAGTCTACCATGGATCGAAGGCCCGTGGCAGACGGCCTGGGTTGGGAGATCGGCTGGGCTGGGTTGACTAAAGTTGGGATATGGTTCGATCAAGCCGTGGGGTCCCTGGCGAAGGAGTGGCGTCACCATGTACACTGGCAGCGGGTGGTGCATGGTACCTCAGGCTCGCTTCTATCCGGCGCCAACCCGGGTCTCCAGCGTCTCAATGATCCGGTCCAGGCGACGGAGCAGCTCATCCATCTCGTCCATCTCTTCCCTGTCGCCGACGATGGACGGCGGCGGTTCGGCGGGCTGCTCCTCGTGCTGGCGGTAGAGGGGGGTCGCCTGCTGGGCCAGGGCCCTGGCCGGCTCCGGCCAGATATCGTAGGATTTCCATGTCCAGTCGATCATGCCGCAGGCAAAGATGGCAGCCCCCGCAACGTAATCGTCCTTCTGCAGTTCAGCATCGTACCAGGCCAGTTGCTCCAGATATTGGGTAGGGGTATAGAGGACCTGCCAACCCCGGGGCGGATAGGGTTGCTCGAGCAGGCCGTCCAGGCCACATTCGGTGATGAGCAGCGGCAGCTTTTTCAGGTGTTTGGGGAACCCAGTCCAGTTGTGGTCTGGCTCCCCATGGTACACCTTCCGGTGGCGAAGCGAGTACCACCCGGATTCGTGGTCGAGCGTAGGCCAGGCATATTCGTGCAGGGCCAACGCCCCCTCGTACTGCAGGGCCGCTTCCAGGGCCGGAAGAAAGTGGCGCCAATAGGGCAGGTGAGGATTGCCCGTAGAAAAACTGCCGACGACGGCGCGGAATCCGTACCGGTCCAGGAAAAGCACACGCTCGACTTCGAACGCGGCGTAGCGACGCATCGCCTCGGGTGAGCTGATGACCGGCTCGTTCACCCCTTGCCAGTAGTCATAAGACTCGCCCATGCGCTCGGCCCAGGGCAGGACCATCTCGCAATGATTGCGTGCGGTCGCAACCGGGTCCAGGTCGCGGTCGTTGAAATCTGGCTCTTGCTCACGGATGAGATGCCCGACAAAGAGGGTGTTCGGAGTGCTGTCTTTTACCCGGCGCCAAACATCGCTGTGATCCAGGGTCACGACGAGCGGTGGCTTCCATTCCTCGACGATTTCGGGCAGCCCGCCGATGGTCATGTTCACGTGGGTGCCAAGTAGAGAATAAGCCATCACCTGCCTCCATATCGCCAGGTGCTTTCCGGAGAACCAGAGTTCCTCGTCACCAACGCTGTGATTATAGCCGAAAGCAAGAGAATTGACAAGTAGGCGGTGAGACTCTAGATCCGAGCCAGTGTCGTGTCCAGTTGGGGCACTGGGATGGCTCCCGCCCTGTCGTGCATAGCCCGCGGGCCGGCGAGCAGTTGCCCAAGCAGACCGCTGGCAGTGCCTGCTGCCAGTTCTACCTTGTCAAAGAAGGCGAAACAAGGTACAATAGCGCTGGAAAGACAGCCCTGGATAAGCGCATCAAGAGGATGTAAGTATGGAAAAAGTGATCATTATCGGTAGCGGGCCTGCCGGCTTGACCGCGGCTGTCTACGCTGGTCGAGCCCAACTCGAGCCCCTTCTCATTTCCGGGCCCTCGCTGGGTGGGCAGGTCGCCCTAAGCAGTGAAATTGGCAACTATCCCGGCTTTCCGGAGGATATCCCGGGCGCCGAGCTGGCCCAGCGGATGCACGAACACGCCGAGCGGTTTGGCACCCGCTTCGAGTCTGACATTGTGACCAGTGTGGATCTGTCCTCCAGGCCGTTCAAGGTTGTGACCTATGGGAACGAATACGAGGCACAAGCCCTGATCGTCTCCACGGGCTCGTCGCCACGCAAGTTGCGCGTCCCCGGAGAGAAAGAGTTCTCCGGGCGGGGCGTGTCGTATTGCGCCACGTGCGATGGGTTCTTTTACATGGGCAAGGAGATCGTCATGGTGGGCGGTGGCGATGCCGCCGTGGAGGAGTCGCTTTTCCTCACCCGGTTCGCCTCGAAGGTGCACCTTGTGCACCGGCGTGACCAGTTGCGGGCAGAGCGGGTGCTCCAGGAGCGCGCACTTCGCAACGAGAAGATCAATGTCGTCTGGGACTCGATCGTCACAGAAATCGTGGGCGACGGCGCTGTGAGCGGCGTACAGCTGCGCAACGTCAAGACCGGCGAGGAAGAGCTCTTCTCCACAAGTGGCGTATTCGTTGCCATAGGCCACGTGCCCAACACGGCTTTCCTGCAAGGTCAGCTAGAGCTCACCGAGAGCGGCTACATCGTGGCTGACCCAGACGGCCGTACCAGTGTCGAGGGTGTCTGGGCTGCCGGGGACGTTGCCGACTGGACGTATCGCCAAATTGCCACATCCGTGGGATCTGGCTGCAAGGCCGCCATGCAGGCTGAGCATTATATTGCCGAGCTAGAGGATCGGGCCTATCCGGGCAGGACCCGCCTCAGCTAATCACATGCCGAACGATAACAGGAGGGATTTTCAGGTGGAAAGTACTGCATCGAAGGAAAAGCCGATCAGCAAAGTGATGCCGATAGGCGAGGTTGTCCAGAAGTATCCGCAAACCATCGAGGTTTTTCTGCGGCACGGTCTCATGTGCTTTGGCTGCGCCATCGCTCGTTTTGAGAACGTCGAGCAGGGCGCTCAGGCCCATGGCATCGACGTCGACGCGCTGATGAAGGACCTAAACGCAGCCGTTGTGGAGACGAACTAGCAGAGCTACAGAAGGTCGTTATCGGGATGTTGGACAGGGGCAGGGCAAGCCTGCCCCTGTCCAATGTAGATGTAAGGCTACGCCAGGGTTTTCTGCCCGGTACAGGGCGCTCGATCGACAGAGGAATATGCGGAGGTGATCGATGTGGTTCTTTCGCAGCCCAGAGATCGTCTTTGGTGAGGATGCCCTCGACCATCTGGCCCAGGTGCAGGGCACGAAGGCCCTGATCGTCACCGATGAGAACATCGTCGGCCTGGGATACGTCGAGCGGGTGCAGGCCAAGCTCTCCGAGGCGGGCCTGGAAACTGCCGTATTCTCCGATGTGGAACCCAATCCCAGCTTACAGACCACTCAACGGGGGGCCCGAGTGGCCTTGGCCTACGAACCGGACTGGATCATTGGGCTGGGCGGCGGCTCGTGCCTGGACGCCGCCAAATCGATCTGGATCCAATACGAGCGTCCTGACCTCGCTCCGGACGACGTTGCCCCCATCGGCCGGCTAGGCCTGCGGCAGAAGGCCCACCTCATCGCCATTCCCACCACGAGCGGCACGGGTGCCGAGGTCACCTGGCCGATTGTCCTCAGTGACCTCGACGAGCACAGGAAACTATCGATCGGTCACTCTGAGAACATCGCTGACCTGGCAATTGTGGACCCGGTGTTCGTGCTTCACCTGCCGGCCCAGGTCACCGCCGACACCGGCATGGATGTCCTGACCCACGCCATAGAGGGCTATACCTCGAACTGGCACAACGATTTTTCCGACGGGCTCTGCCTGAAAGCCACCCAACTCGTCTTCGATTATTTGCCCCGGGCCTACGAACAGGGTGCCAGCGACCCAGAAGCTCGCGAGAAGATGCACAATGCAGCCACCATCGCCGGTCTCGGGTTTGGCAACTCTATGGCGGCCGCAGCGCATGCGTTGGGGCATTCGATGGGTGCCCTTTTGCCTATACCCCATGGCCGCGCCGTAGGTCTTTGCCTACCCTACACCATCGAGTTCGCGGTCCGTGGCTACCTGCCCACCCGCTACGGCGAGATCACGCGTTTTTTGGGACTGCCGGCCGCCGGTGAGGACGAGGCCGCGGTCAGGCTGGCCCAGGCTATCCGCGACCTGGCCCGCCGTATTGCCCAGCCACTCTCCCTGAGAGAGGCAGGCATTGCCCCAGAGGATTTCGAAACCCAGCTACCCAGCCTCGTGGACAATGCCCTGAACGACAGTGCCATGACCATTGCCCCGCGCTTTCCCGCAGACGAAGAAGTGGAACAGATCCTGCGTTACATTTACGACGGTAGGCCCGTGGATTTCTAGCCCATCTGGATTTGCCAGGGCAACTTTCAACGGAGAGAGGATGGCAGCATGAGTGGATACATGGGCAAGCTGCTGGTCGTAGATCTGACCAGCGGAGAACTCGTTGACGAGCCGCTGGATGCCAATATCGCCCACGACTATGTGGGTGGTGCCGGTTATGCCGCTCGCTTCCTCTACGATGAGCTGGGGCCCGGTATCGACCCCCTGGGTCCTGAGAACGTCCTGATGTTCATGACCGGACCGCTGGTCGGCACTCGTGCGCCGTCCTGCGGGCGCCACGAGGTCTGCGCCATTTCGCCCTTGACGGGCATCTGGGGGGAGTCAAATTCCGGTGGCTTCTGGGGGGCCGAGCTCAAGTTTGCCGGCTACGATGGCATCGTGGTCCGCGGATGCTCGGAGAAGCCGGTCTGGCTGTCGATCGAGGAGGGCAAACCTCCGGCGCTACATGATGCGTCGGGTCTGTGGGGCCTCGACACCTACGAGACGCAAGACCGCCTGCGCCAGGAGTTGGGCGACGAAAAGGTGCGGGTGGCGAGCATCGGCGTGGCGGGCGAGAACATGGTGCTCTATGCTGCCATCATGAACGATCACGGCCGGGCGGCGGGCCGCACCGGCATGGGCGCTGTGATGGGTTCCAAAAAGCTGAAGGCCATCGCCGTGCGCGGCAAGCAGCGCGTTCCCTTGGCTGACAAAACGCTGTTCAGCCAGACGGCGAAGGAAGCGATCCGGATCGTCAAGGACGACATCTCCAGCCAGGTTTACCGCGAGATGGGCACTGCCTCCTTTGTGGACATGAGCATTATGTGGGGTAACATGCCCAATGCCTATTGGAGCGAGCCTCGCTTCGAAGAAGCGACCAATCTGAGCGGTGTTGCGATGATGGAGACCATCCTGACCCGCCCTGTGCCGTGCTATGGCTGCCTCGTGGCGTGTGGCCGCGAGGTCACACTCAAAGAGACGCCGTATGGGGTCGAAGTGGTGGACGGCCCCGAATATGAGACCGTGGCCACGCTCGGCTCGATGCTGATGGTGGATGACCTGGCGGCAGTGGCCTATGCCGGGCACCTCTGTAACCGCCACGGCCTGGACACTATGAGTGCCGGATCCGCCATTTCGCTGGCATATCTCCTCTACGAGCGAGGCTTCCTGGGCGCGGGTGACACGGGCGGGTTGCCCCTGAGGTGGGGCGACATCGAGACCGCCCACACCTTGTTGGAGATGATTGCCCGGCGGGAGGGTTTTGGCGATGTCCTGGCTGAAGGCTGCCAGCGCATCGCCGCGCGGTACGGGGCTGAGGATTTGGCCGTCCATGTCAACGGCCTGGAAGCGGCGGCCCACGACCCCCGGGCGTTGTCGGGCATGGCTCTGGTGTATGCCACTTCACCGCGTGGGGCCTGTCACATGCAGGGCGATATGTACAGCATCGACATGGGCCTGACCATCCCGGAGGTGGGCATCTTTCCTGGAGGGCGGTTCAAGACCCGGGGCAAGGCCAAGGTTGTGGCGCGGGTCCAGGATTGGCGCACCCTGTACAACAGCGCCATCATGTGTGTCTTTGTCAACCCCACAGCACCGGTCCTGGTCAGGCTGTTGTCGGCTGCGACCGGTTGGTCGTCGGACATTGTCTGGTGGCAACGCACGGGAGAGCGGATTTTCAACCTGAAGCGCGCCTTTAACAACCGGTTGGGGATCCAGCGCGGAAATGACCGGTTGCCGGAGCGCATGCTGATCCCCATGTCCAATGGCTCTCGCGGGCGCACGCCGCGCATGGACATGTTGCTTCAGGAGTACTACGAAGAGCGCGACTGGGACTGGCACACTGGCAAACCGTCGCGCGAGAGACTCATCAGCCTGGGCGCGCCCGATATCGCCGGAGACCTGTGGGACGGCGCATGAGCCAGGTTCAACGGCAAGTGACCCGCCACACTGCACGCCGGAAGAAACTGGGGCTGGCTTTGGGCGGTGGCGGTGTCCGGGGCCTGGCTCATGTGGGCGTCATACGGGCATTGGAGCGTGAGGGCATAGCCATCGACTGCATCGCCGGCAGCAGCGTTGGCTCGCTGGTGGGTGCTGCCTATGCAGCCGGGTTTCGAGGCGACCGCCTTGTAGACCTGGCTCTGAGCACGCACTGGCGGGACCTCGCAACCTTTGTCTGGCCGGACAATGGCTTTGTATCGTTCGAACGGATGGAGCATGCGCTTGCAGAGCGGTTTGGCGACCGGTCCTTTTCCGAGTTGGATATCCCCTACGCGGCCATTGCCGCTGACTTGGCGACGGGCGAACAGGTCACCCTGCGAGAAGGCAAGCTGGCCGCGGCGGTGCGAGCCAGCTGCTCGGTGCCGGGCATTGTTACGCCGGTCGAAATCGGCGGCCGGGTCCTGGTGGACGGTGGGGCGGTCAACAACCTGCCGATTTCGGTCGTACGAGAACTGGGAGCCGACGTGGTGCTCGCCGTAGCCCTGGGCGATCCGTCTGCCGGACCGCCACAGGGGACGTTCCAAGTCGCGCTCAGGGCCATCGAATTCCTGCTTTACCACGCCAGCGACGATCCTGCTAGCGCCGATCTATACCTGGCCATCCCCCTCACTGGCTTTTCTAGCCTGGTTCGCACTTCCGCCGGACGTCGTATCATGGCGCTGGGAGAAGAGATGGCCCAGGTGGCCTTGCCCGACATCAAGGCCGCACTGCGCTGACCGCGTCTCCTCACGGACGCCACACTGACCCTAGGCCTCCAGCTGACCCCGCCAGGAGTGGGCTGGAGACCTTGTCTTTTTGAGCGGTTCGTGCTATGATTCCGGTTGTCGCCGCTGCCAACTCTGCCATACTCAGCATGTCATGAAAGAGGCCAGGCCTGTGCCTGGTCCGGGGGTGCATACGTGACCCGAGATGAATCTGTTGCGCTGATCAAAAAGCTGCTGCTGGCTGAGAGCCAGCAGGAACTGCAGAGGCTTATTGCCTTACACCTGCCAGAAATGGACAGCACGTTTTTTGGCGTGCTGGCTCAGGCTGCCGAGGCAGAGTCCACGCGCAATCCAGCACTTGCGGCCCGGTTGGCCTCTTTGGCACAGACGTTGCTACCTCTCCGCACCCTGATCTGACTTGCGCAAGCCGAGTCTGCCGGAGCCTGTTTGACTTGGGACGATCGCTGTTGTATAATCTAGGCTGTCTCCAGCAGTCGTGACCCTGGTGCCAAGCTAGGAGGTGAGTATGATGGCTGCGATCACGAACCTGTTTCGGGCCGTGACCTACCGTGGACAGGAAGGGCAGATTGCCTGGATGCTGCATCGGATTGCGGGGGTGGGCGTTTTTGTCTTCCTCGCCGGGCATATCTTTGACATTTTCCTCATGGCCTTTGGCCCAGATGTTTTTGATGCACTCCTCTTCTTCTATCACCAGTTTTTCTTCAAGCTATTGATCATCTTTGGACTGTACCTGGGAGTCCTGTATCACGCCCTGAACGGCATCCGTATCGTCATCATAGACTTCTGGCCCGGCATGGCCAAATACCAAGCCAGGCTATGGCGGATCCAGCTGGGCATCTTTGTCCTGGCCTACATCCCCTCGGCGACGATCATGCTGAGCCGGATGTTCGACGGCAGCTAACCCGGGAGAGACTGAATATGCAAGCAACAAGCCCTGCTCGCCCCCGTCCAGCCAGCAACTTTGAGCTGTACAGCTGGTTCTTTATGCGTATCTCGGCGATTGTGCTATTCGTCCTGGCCGTCTTTCACCTGGTCTACATGCACCTTGTCATCGGGCTGGACGCCATTACCTTTGAAGTCATCGCTGAGCGGTGGCAGTCAGCGGGTTGGCGCCTTTTTGACCTCTTCCTCCTTGTATTTGGCTGGATCCACGGGGCCAACGGCATGCGCGTTGTGCTCGACGACTACATCCATCCTCAGGGCTGGAAGGTGTTCGTCAAGTCGATCCTCTATGTGGTGACCTTTGTCCTGATCGTCCTAGGCGCATACATTATCTTTACCTTCAGGATGTAGCACGGGCCGGCTGAGAGGATGGCAGATTGGACCTTCTAGGTGTGGCGCCAATCGGCTGCCTTCCCAGTTCCTGAATGTCAGAGTTGGTTCTGGAGGCAAAAACCAATGTACCATTCCTTTGACGCGATCGTTGTCGGTGCAGGCGGCGCTGGCCTACGCGCAGCTCTGGAGTTGGGCAGGTCGGGCAGTGTGGCCGTGCTCACCAAGTTGTATCCCACCCGGTCGCATACCGGCACGGCACAGGGGGGCATCGGCGCGGCCCTGGGCAACGTCGAGGAGGACCTCTGGGAGTGGCACATGTTCGACACGGTGAAGGGCGGGGACTACCTGACCGACCAAGATGCGGCTGAAATACTGGCTCGCGAGGCTGTGGATACCGTCTATGAGCTCGAGCACTGGGGGTTGCCCTTCGACCGTACCTCTGACGGCAAGATCGCCCAGCGGCCTTTCGGTGGCCATACGCACCACTTTGGCAAAGGAGCGGTGCGCCGGTCGTGCTACGCCGCCGACCGCACTGGCCACATGATCCTGCAAACCCTCTACCAGCAGTGTCTGCGGCACAGCGTCCAGTTTTTTGACGAGTATCACGTGGTCGATCTGCTGATCCAGGATGGCGTGGCCTGCGGGGTGGTAGCCTACCAGATCCTGACGGGCGAGTTTCATACGTTTCGCGCCAAGGCCGTCTTGCTTGCCACGGGAGGGATGGGCCGCCTGTTCCGCATCACATCCAATGCCCATGCCCTGACCGGTGATGGGCCGGCCATGGCGCTGCGCCGCGGTATCCCGCTGGAGGATATGGAGTTCTTCCAGTTCCACCCGACCGGCATTCGCAAGATGGGCATCCTGATTACCGAGGCGGTTCGCGGCGAGGGTGGGATCCTGCTGAACGACCGGGGCGAGCGATTCATGGAGCGCTATTCGCCCACCCTTCTCGATCTGGCGCCACGGGACATTGTCTCCCGCGCTATCTACCTGGAGGTCCGCAACGGGCTAGGCATTGGGGGCAAAGACTATGTCCACCTTGATGCGACCCATCTCGGCCGGGACGTCGTGGAGTCCAAGCTGCCGGACATCGCAGATTTTTGCCGGACCTACCTGGGCATCGATCCGGCCACCGAACCAATGCCGGTCCAGCCCACAGCGCATTATGCCATGGGTGGCATCCCTACGGACACGGACGGCCGGGTCATCGTCGACGAAAAGAACACGGCCCTGCCGGGGTTGTATGCCGCAGGCGAATGTGCCTGTGTCTCGGTGCACGGTGCCAACCGCCTCGGGACCAACTCACTGGTGGATCTGGTGGTTTTTGGGCGGCGAGCGGGGCGAGACATGGCCCGGTACGTGCGGGAGAATGACTTTGTGGCTCTACCACCCGAGCCCGAATGTGAGGCCTGCGACGAGGCGGAGCGATTGCTCAAGGGTACCGGCCAGGAGCGCGTGGCCGACATCCGCCAGGAGCTCCAAGACTTGATGATGGACGACGTAGGCGTCTTTCGGGTAGAGGAGCAGATTGCAGGGGCCCTAAGCAAGATCGGTGAGCTCAAGAGCCGCTACCAGAAGGTGGCGCTGGATGATAGGGGCCAAAAGTTTAACACGGAACTCCTGGAGGCTATCGAGCTAGGTTACCTGCTCGACCTGGCCGAGGTGACGGCCGCCAGCGCACTGGCTCGTCAGGAGAGCCGTGGCGCCCACTCCCGCGAGGACTATCCCGAGAGGGACGACGACCATTGGCTGAAACATACGCTGGCCTACCAGACCGGGGAGGGTGTCGAACTCAAGTACAAGCCGGTGAGCATTACCCGTTTTGAGCCCAAGCCCAGGACCTATTAGAGCCTGGCCCGGCCATGTTCGAGCCACCAGGGTACGATCTCTTGGACCCTGGGCCGGCTGATCTACGAGGGAGCAGCACATGAACGTCACGCTCAGAATTCAGCGGTTCAATCCCGAGACAGACAGCAAGCCGCATTGGGAGGAGTACCCGCTTGATGTCGAACCGTCGGACCGTCTGCTGGATGCCTTACATGAGGTCAAGTGGCATCACGATGGCACACTTGCCTTCCGTCGCTCCTGCGCCCACGGGATCTGTGGCTCGGATGCCATGACCATCAATAACGTCAACCGCCTGGCCTGCAAAGTCCTGATGGGCGACCTCGGCGCCCGGGTGACGGTGGAGCCGCTGCGTGGGTTCCGGATCGTCAAGGATCTGGTGGTGGATATGGAGCCGTTCTTTGAAAAGTACAGGTCGATCAAGCCTTACTTCATCAACTACGATCCAGACCCGCCAACGGAGCGTTACCAGAGCCAGGAGGAGCGCGAGCGCTACGACGATACGACCAAGTGCATTCTCTGCGCCGCCTGCACCAGCTCTTGTCCCTCCTACTGGGGCAACCGGGAATTTCTAGGTCCGGCGACGATCGTTCAGGCCCACCGCTTCATCTTTGATAGCCGGGACCAGGGCGCCAACGAGCGCCTGGAAGTCCTCAACGATCGCGACGGGGTGTGGCGCTGCCGGACGATCTTTAACTGCACGGGCGCTTGCCCACGTGAGATCAAGGTCACACAGGCCATTGGCGAGGTGAAAAAGCTGCTGCTGTTCAACCGCATGGTGTAGGGATCGTGGCTCTGGCCACTGAAAAGGGAATAGGCTGGAGACGGGGCGCGGCCTGGAACGCTGGGTCGCGCCTTCGTTCATGCCTATTGGCTACGTGGTGGGCTGTGCAGCTCGCAGGCGTCCAGGTTCAGAGATCAAAAAGGCGGAATCATCGCCCAGGGCTACAAGCTCCCTGGCGACGATTCCGCCCGATTCCCCATAATTGAACGAACTGGGGCCGAACTCGACCCTATCGCTGGGCTAGCTGGCGGTCCAGCATGAGGAGACCCTGGCCCTTCTCGCCGATGAGGCGCAGGTATTCCAGGACCTGAAGTGCGCTTTCCTCTTCCTCGACCTGCTCGTCCACAAACCACTGCAGCAGGCTAAAGCTGGCGTACTCGCCTTCCTTCTGCGCCAGCTTGTAGAGGTCGATGATGCGGCTCGAGATGTACTGCTCGTGTTTCAGCGCCTGCTCAAAGATGTCCGTGGGCCCATCAAAGTCGACCGGCGGCTGTTCGATGGCCTGGAGCAGAACGCGCCCGCCGCGCTCGTTGATGTGCTCGAAGAATTTGATGGCGTGTGCCATCTCTTCGTTGGACTGCTGACGCATCCAATGGGCAAAGCCGGTCAGGTTCTGCGTTTCGAGATAGGCAGCCATGGAGAGGTAGATGTAAGCTGATGCCAGCTCCTCGCGGATCTGTTCGTTGAGGGCGTTTTCCAGGTTCTTGCCGAGTTGCATTTTATTCTCCTTTCGATATTCAGACTGTTGATGTCTCTGGCCGCAGCAAAGCGGCGCGAGGACTTATGATTCTGATTATGAGTATAGCATGAACGAGAACGGCTGTCAAAAAGCAGTGTGTCAAAGGCCTGCCAGCGCTGGCAGCCTAGCCATCCGATTGAGGCTGGTGTTTCTCATCCGGCCATCCAGAGCGCAGATGCACTTCCAGCTGGCGGAAGGGCATCTCTATACCGTGTTGGTCAAAGGTCTCCACCAGGTTGTAGCGCAGGGCACTACGGGTTGATATCACCTGGCTGCGCTCAGCCACAAAGCAGTAGAGTGAGAAATCAAACGTGCTCTCGCCAAAGTCGTCAAACACTACCGACGGGGCAGGGTCGTCAACCACGTCGGGATGGGAGGAAGCAATCTCCAGCAGCAGCTGTTCTACCGCGCGGGGATCGGCGGCCGTGGAGACGCCGACCTTGATGTGGATCCGGCGAGCTTCGGTCATGTCGCTGATCTTCTCGGTAATGAGATCTGAATTGGGTATGATCACCTGGGCTCCATCCCAGGTGCGGAGGGTCGTCGACCGGATGCCAATCCGCTCGACAATTCCCGATTCGTCCGAGATCTCAAAGACCTCGTCCGGGCGCACGTACCCCTCGGCCAGCAAGATCATACCGCCCATGACATTCTTGATCACGTCCTGCAGACCAAAGCCGATGCCTACGGTCAGGGCGCTGATGAGAATGGTCAGATTTGAGATCTGCAGTCCCAGGGTGACCACCGCAAACCAAGAGCCGACGACGACGATGGCGAATTGGACAAAACCCGCTGCCGACTGGGCAAGGCTAGGATCGGTGTCCGTACGGGGCAGGACCCAACGCAGGAAAATGCTGCGGGCGAGCCGCGAACCGAGCCAGAACCCCACAGCGATGGCCGCGGCTGTTAAGACCTTGGCTGGCGTGAGCGAGCCCCACGACGCGCTAAACACAGGCTGCGTAGCCCAGTCCCACAGGGCGGTAAGCAGGCCCACGACGTGCAGGACGCCCAGTACGGCGACGGTCGGCAGCAGCATGCGGCGGATGATCCGGCGAGCCTCACCGGTAGGGAGCAAGACGGTGACCGATTTGGCGATGAGCGCGTAGGCGAGCAAGAACCAGAAGAGGCTGACCAGCCGGTGCAGAGTGTAGGATGGCCGGCCGCTGGCCGAATAGATAGAGAGGGCCAGGTAGCCAAACAGCAGGACCAGGGTGGGGTACTTGGCCGACCAGAGGATGGCCCGCAGCCGGTTCTCTGTGGGATCGCCAACCCACGAGTCACGGTACTGCTCCAGAATCCGGTCGATGCTGAGTGCTGCCAGCAGGACGGCACCCAGGACGAGCAACTGAGCCTGTATTACCGAAGCGTTCAACAGGGCCGACTGTCTCTGCAGGTTTTCCCACCATCTGACCCAGGGGTTGGTCATGATCTTCCTCCTTATCTCTGGTTGTCGTGTCTGGTCCAGCGGAACCGCTGGCTACGGTACTACGGCTACCAGCCCTGAACTTGCCTGGTTATCCAGATCCCCAAACCGATGATGGCGGCAAAGACTACATCGGCGGCCAGAGTCAGACCGAAGGCCGAGGCGAGGTACCCGGCGACGGCTTCTGCCAGGTCAACCACCTCCGGCGAGATGGCCGGCACCCCGCCCAGGAATAGGAACGCCGCCCCTGCGATGCCCAAAAAGATCAACACCGGTCGTATGGCCGACATGTCTGACTCGCTGGGCAGCATGGCGTTGGACACGGAAAATATCAGGTACAGCCATAGCCAGAAATCGGGTACCTGGACCAACATCTCCACGCGCTGGGCCAGTTGATGTGCGCCGCCGGCCAGGGCCAGGGCCAGTTCGTCCACACCCAGCACCAGATTGCCGATGAGCAGGATGACAGCCGTTGCCCCCAGCATTGGTGCCAGGCCGATGAGGCTGGCTCGCACAGGATCCACTTTGCCAACCTGCACTGAGCCGAGAGATACCCGCTGGCTACGGCCTTTGCGCACCGGACCGATGGCCAGCCTGCTGACCCGTACACCTAATAGCTTGGCCATCAGCCAGTGGCTCAGCTCGTGGAGGACCACACCGGGCAGCACGAGTACAAAGTATACGAACAGAGCCACGTCGGGATCGCCCACCCAGCGCAAGCTCAACTCCTGGAGGTGGCGCGTGATCCAGCGCTGGATCCACAGCAAAGGCAGGAGTGTCCCGGCCAGGGCCACGAACGGTGTCCAGGCACCAAACACAGTCTACTGATCTCCGTCTGTACAGCTCACCGGCCGGTCAGCGATGGCGGCCGGCTCTGACCCGCCAAGAGCAACGTGGACCATCTCGGGTGGGCAGAAGAAGCGGGCCCTCGGCGCCCCAAAGCCCTCCAGGCCCAGCCCACGGCTGACGTAAAGATGGGTGTTGCCCTCGCAGTAGTGCCCCGCCTCGTAACGCTTCCAGTAGCGAGAGCTGGTCAGGATGGCGCCAAAGCCGGGCAGGCGCCACTGCCCACCGTGGGTATGCCCGGCCAGGTACAAGTCGATGCCGAGCGCCGCCGCTTGGGGCATGAGATCCGGGGTGTGGTATAGAAGCAGCGTGGGTATGCCAGGCGGAGCAGCCGCGGCCAGGCTGGCCACACGATCCGCGTCGGCGGCCAGGTCCCTCGTTGGGCTGACCCCCATAAGCCACAACCGTCGCCCGGCAACGCTAGCCTCCTGTGCCCGGTCCTCCAGGATGACGATGCCCAGGTCCTGGAGCGCCGGCCGGAGTACGTGGGGCAGGTCGACCTGCGGTGTACCCCACACGGCATAGATGCCCCCTGGAGCGCTCAGCTGCCCCAGGAGCGCCACCAGGTCGGCCACAGCCCTCGGGTCGTCGTTGTATGAGGTGCTCAGAAAGTCTCCTGTGAGCACGATGAGGTCTGGTGATAGCCCGGCCACCAGGCCAGGCAGGGATCGATCCCGGGGCGTCAGGCGCTCGATATGCACATCGGAGAGCTGTACGATGCGCAGCGGTGGGGCAGGGTTGGGCAGCTTGGGGTTGGGGATGGCCACGTGGGTGACTCCTACACGGAATGGCTCAACGAGCGTGCCATACGCCAGCAGGATAGAGAGACACACCTGGACCGCCGCCAGGCCGATCGCTGCTGGTAGCAGCCACTGGGCCGCCATGGGGGCGGCCAGCAGCGACAATGCCGTGCGGAGTGCGGTCCAGGCCAGCAAGGGAGGCTGCACTGCTCCAAACGACAGGCCCCGGCGTGGCAGCGTAGCCAGAAGGAGCCAGTCGGCCAGGGCGAGAAGCAGCAATCCTACAGAGATCCCCCAGCCCCATGCGGGCTGAGCTGTCACCCGAGCCCAGAGCCAGCCTGGACCTGCCGCCAACGCCAACAAAATGGCAGCGACCAGCCACGCGGGCCACCGGCCTGGCCTCTCAGTAAGTAATAGAAGGGTGTGTAGCGGATACTCTCCCAACCATTTCACAACGGGGCATTATACCATTCGGGCAGGGAATGCACAATTCCCGGTTTTGTTCTCACGGCCGGCAGGCCTGCTTGTGTGGGCGGGCCTGGGCTAGCCGTCGGCTGCTTCCTTGGACCCTCCGACTTTCGGGCTCGTGAAGAGGTTGTCCCACCACGCCTCTTCGTCGATGACCTGCAGCCCGGTGTCGCGGCGGATGAGGAGCACACTCACCGCAAAGAGCGCCGCGCCGAGCCATTGCGGGGCCGTAAAGCTCTCGCCCAGGAGCACAAAGGCCAATGTTACCGCCACCAGGGGCTCTGCGAGGCCCAGCAGGGCTGTCTGAAAGCCACCCAGGTTTCGTAGCCCGGCAAAAACCAACAACCGGGCCAGGGCGGTGGGAAAGATCGCCAGCAGCAAGATGGCCGTCCATCCCGAAGTAGAGATCGGCTCCACAGGCTGGCTTTGGAGCAAAAAGGGGATACCCACCACCACGGCCATGGTCGTCAGGCCATAGAGCGTCACCGTGCGCGAGTGCACATCTGCCAGCGTCCACTGGCCCAGCACCAGGTGGAAGCCGTACAGCGCCCCGGCACTGATCATGAGGGTCACGCCCAGCGGATCGACCAGGCCTGCGCCTTGCCAGGTGAGCAGGAATACACTCACCAAGGCCATGGCCAGGCGCATGAGCGATAGCCGGGAGACAGGATGCCCGGCTGCTGACAGAAAGATAAAGACCCAGAAGGGATACATGGAATAAAGCAAGTGTGCCAGCGAAGCATCCACGCGCGACAGGCCATTGTAGTAGAGTAGGGAACCGAGGCCGTTGGCCAGCCCCATCCCCACGCACCCGACCAGGTTGTGCCGGTCAATGTGGATATATCGCCGCCAGAACAAGAGGTACATGACCCAGAGCAGGCCAGCGGCCAATGCCGTGCGCAGCGCAACCAGCGTGGTCGGTGCCACCTGGGCCTGGTAAGCCAGTTTGCCCAGGATGGGAGCCAACCCGGCAAAGAGCGTCGAGAGCAACGTAGCTGCAACGCCCTGCAAGTTGCGGTTTGGTTGGGTGTCCATCCTGTGATCCAGAACCTCCTAGCCTGCGCCGCGCGACCCCGTTTCGTGGCCTGGCAGATCCAGATGAGCTTCTGCTGCCTGCGGCTGGCTCATCGCCGGCCCTTCAGAAAGGCGACCGCCCGGGCCAGCACTTCATCCTCGGTCAGATCACTGGTCTGCAAATAGAGGTCGCAGTGCTCCCTGGCGTGGCGCAGGCGATGGTGCTGCTCGTCCAGGTAGTCCTGGTCCCAGCCGGTGCCTCTGCGACCTCGCCGGTGGACCGCCGCGAGGTCCACGTCGAGATAAATGAGCAAGTCCGGCGCGTTCAGGCGCTGCCACATGTCGGGCACGTAGGAGTGATCCTGGGCCGCCGAAGAAGCTTCGTAGCCCAGGCTCCGCAGCCCAGCCGCCAGTATGCTTTTCCCTGAGGCACAGGGGCCCACCACCTTAACGCGCATCGTGCTCCACCCACCGCCCCCACTGGCCGGCTACCGCTCCTGCGGGTGGTTCAGCCGTCTCAGCCGGCTCAATATGTCTAGCGAGGCAAAGACACAGATCTCCTCAGATAGGAAACCGGACTGACATGCGCCGGACCTTGTCCAACTGCTGGCTGGGCACGACCGAAAAGACGACCACGCTCATGTCATCGCCGGGCCGGTCCCGATCCAGTTCGACGGCGCGGGCGAGCAGCGCATCGGCCAGGGCCCGTGCCTGCCCTTTTCTGGGTACGGCCGCCAGCCATTCCCGGACAAAGGCCAGAGGATCGAAAGCCGCCCCATATCGCTCTCCGGCCGTGAGCAGGCCGTCGGTAAAGACCACGGCGTGCAAGTCTTGCTCCAGGGGCAGCTCGGTGATGACCGGCCGGGTCCGGACGTGAACCCCGATGGCACTACTGGGGGTGTCGAGAAGGGATAGCTGGCCCTCCTGGCCATGGGCCACGATGGCAGGGCAGTGGCTGTTGCGCGAGATGACGATGGTGCGGGTGCCGAGATCGACCGAGACGATGTTGAGGGTGGCCGAGACCTGACCGCCGCGCAGGGTGCGCAGGTAATCGTGAGCTGCGCGGGCCGCCGCGCCGTCGCGCACACCGTCTGCCAGAAGTGACACCGCCTTGCGGGCGACGATGTTGCTGATGGCCTTGGCCGAGTGCCCGCTGCGTTGGCCATCTACCATGACCAGGGACAAGCCACCATGGGGCCGCTCGATTACCTCTACCGTGTCGCCACTCTCACTGACCGCATACTTGCTGACCTTGGCCACGGCTACTTGAAGTTCCAGATCTGGCTCCACGTCCATGGGCGTCCGTACTCCTACCGGGTCTGCAATCTCGCCGGAAGATTCCGTGTGATCCCCTCACTGGCGGGGCGCTACTCAGAACGCCAAGCTGCGGCCCGGCGCAGGTTTCCAACGATATCAAGCGTTTTCCAAGAGCGCTGCCATTATACCTCACTCGTAGTTAACAGGCAAGCCATCCGCGGAGCTGGTGGGGGCCCAAGGGCTGCGGGCAGCAGGCCCTCGCTGAGAGGCAGATCCCTTGTGCCTGCCGCCGGCACTGGCAGTTGACCATCGGGGGCATCTTTGTTATACTATCGCGCAACCATTCGCGCCTATTGGTGTTTCTATTGTGCGAGACCGGTGGGCGCTGGCGAGGTCATTCTTGTGCAAGATCAAGTAGACGAAGCAGCGCTGGTCGAAAAGGCCAAGACAGATCCAAAGTCGTTCGGTCTCCTGTACGAAGAGTACGTTGACAGGATCTATAACTATATTTACTATCGCACGGGAAACCACCATGACGCCGAGGACTTGACGGCCAAGGTGTTCATCCAGGCTCTCAAGCACATTTCTCGCTACGTCGACAGGGGAGCGCCTTTCTCGGCCTGGCTCTATCGCATCGCTCACAACCTGGTGGCCAACTGGCACCGCGACCGCAGCCGGCGAAAGGTGGTCTCCCTTGACCAGGTGGCGATGATGCACTCCCGTGACGAGCCCGGCCCCTTCGAGCGTGCGGCTCGGAGCGAGCGCTGGGATACACTTTTGGCTGCCATACGCCGGCTGCCTGACGACCGCCAGCAGCTGCTGATCCTGAAGTTTGTCGAGCGGTTGCCCAATGCGGAGATCGGCGACGTCATGGGGCGGAGTGAGGGCGCCATCAAATCGCTCTACCACCGGACCCTGGTGGCCCTGCGCAGCGATGTGAAGGACCAAGCGAACGATTGATTTTGCTGGAAGGAACGGACTTGTCATGATCAGAATAGTCACCGACTCGACCTGTGACCTGCCACCAGGCTACTTTGGGGAATACGGCATTAAGGTAGTGCCTATCAACATCCAGTTCGGCACGGACACCTATGAAGACGGGGTGACCATTGATCGCGCTACGTTCTATCAGAAGATAGAAGATACGGGCCGCCTGCCCTCCACCTCACAGCCCTCAGCCGGGCAGTTCCAGGAACACTATGCACGGCTTGTAGCCCAGGGAGCGGAGGACATCATTTCGCTTCATGTGACGGCCAAGCTCAGTGGGACCTACCAGTCCGCCGAGCTGGCCAAGGAGATGATGCAGGATGAGGTCCGGATCCATCCCTTTGACAGCGCTTGTGGTTCCGCTGGCCTTGGTTTCATGTCCCTTGAGGCGGCCCGTATGGCCGAGGAGGGCAGGAGTGTAGCCGAGATCCTCTCGCGCATGGAGGTAGTGCGTGAGCGCATGAACATCGTCCTCACCCTCAACGATCTGCGCTTTGCCCAGATGAGCGGGCGCGTAGGCAAGATGCAGAGCAGCCTGGCCTCGCTGCTCAACGTCAAGCCAATCGTCGTGCTAGAGGCGGGGATCATCGACGTGTCAGAAAAGGTACGGACCCGGAGCAAAGCCATCGACCGCATGGTCCAACTCATGGTAGAGCGAGTGGGTACGGCGCGCCCCGTCAACCTGGCCGTCGTCCATGCAGAAGCCCCGGAAGAGGGACAGGCGTTGCTCGAGCGGGCCCAGGTGCTCTTTGAGTGCCGCGAGTCCTTTCTGACCGACCTGACGACCTCACTGGTCGTACACTTTGGACCAAAGACACTCGGTCTGGTTGCCTATCAGGTCTAAATCGTATCGCATAGGCAGCCATGCCGGGGGGAGGACATGATGAACCGGAGAGAAGAGAGAGACCTGGTCGTCAGCTACACCGACCGGCTGCTTGGGCTGGAACCCGGCCAGCCCCAGTCGCTGACCCGTAATGGCCGGGTGCAGGGCTTGCTGACGCTAGCCGACCACCTCCAGGCGATCCTGGTCCCTGTCGAACCCGATCCAGCCTTCCGGCGACGGCTTCATGGAGACCTCATCCTGGAGGGCCAGCGGATGGGAGGTGAGCCGGAGGCGGGCCTGTTCGAGCAGCATCGTAAGGGGATCCTGATAGGTGCCGCGTTGGGCTCTGTGGCTTCGGTGCTCGGCGTCGTGATCGCCGTCGTGATCCGTCAAAGGCACCAACGGGCAACCAACGTGGCAACCGGCTGACGATACGCGCCACGGCCGAGCCTTCCGTGACCCGGAAGGTTTATTTTGCGTGGATTTTTTGGTATTTTGGGTAACTGGGCCGGGTTCGTGGCGCTGTCCCGGACTGTGGTGGCTCGGGAAAGCCTGTACAGGCTGCAAGTGAGTGAGGCCCCGGGGTGTCGTGCCCCGTCAGGGGCGACAAATCCAAGAGGGAGGTTAGGAGTTATGAGCAAGTACGCACGGATTACTGGCTGGGGCAAATATGTCCCTGAGCGCAGGCTGACCAACTTTGACCTGGAAAAGATGATAGATACCAGCGATGAGTGGATCCGCACGCGAACCGGCATCCGCGAGAGGCGCATTGCTGCCCCCGGGGAGACTTGCTGCAGCATGTCGCTGGCCTCAGCGCGCCAGGCTCTGGCCATGGCACATCTCCCGCCATCTGACGTCGAGCTCATCATCGTCGCCACATCTACTCCCGACTACTTGGTGCCAGCCGTCGCAAGCATGGTTCAGGATCGGTTGGGTGCCGGTAACGCTCCGGCTTTTAGCCTGCAGGCTGGCTGCACGGGCTGGGTGTATGCCTTGGTGACGGCCAGCCAGTTTATCCAGACCGGTGCCTACCGCAATGTGCTGGTCATCGGGACCGAGCACTTGTCCGTCGGTGTTGACTGGACCGATCGCGCGACATGTGTCCTCTTCGGCGATGGGTCCGGGGCGGTGGTCCTCGAGGCCAGCGACCAACCAACAGGACTGTTGAGCTTTGACCTGGGCTCCGATGGGTCGGACTATGATGCCCTTATTTTCCCGGGCTGTGCCGGTGTGCACCCACCCAGCCACGACGTGATCAACCAGCGGCTGCATTACCTGCGCATGGACGGGCGCAGGGTCTTTAAGTTTGCCTCGCGCGTGCTGGCCGACTCGGTACGCAAGGTGGTCATAGACAGCGGGCTGACGATCGACGACATAGCCCTGATCATCCCTCACCAGGCCAACGACCGCATCATCGAGTTGGCTCGCCGCAGGCTGAAGGTGCCTCCTGAAAAGATGATGGTCAACATCGATCGCTATGGCAATACTTCGGCTGCCTCGATCCCTCTGGCGTTGGTGGACGCCCTCGACGAGGGTCGCATTCAGCCGGGCGACAGGGTGGTCTTTGTCGGCTTTGGCGCAGGCCTGACCTGGGCGGCGGCTGCCTTCCATTGGGAGCCCCAGGAGCCGATGTCCATCCCGGTTCTGGACTGGCCCGTACGCGAGCGGCTCGCGCAACCGGTGGCCAGGGCCCGCACTGCGCTGTGGAGTGCGCGCATTAGCCTGGCGACCAAAGTAGAGCCACTTTTGCTGCCGTTATACGGCTTTGCCGCCGGATATCGGAAGCGGCGCAAGAAAGAGTAGTTTTGGCTCGCTCGCCCGCCATGCCAACAGGCCCTCCCCATATTCTGGGGGAGGGCCTGTTTCTTGAGGCACTCGAACCCGGACCAGAGAAGGCCTGCGGCCCAGGGCAGCCTGTGATGGATGAGCGCATCCCAGGGGCTGCGCCACTGCGGCGGCCTTGCACCGGGGTGACACAGAAGCCTGGGCTGCTTCTAGACTGGTTTCTAGCGGCGGTCCCGTCTGGCCCGCTTTCGCCTGTCGTCCTCGCGGAACACGAGGCTCAGGATAAAGCTGACCACGCTGATCAGCAGCGCGCCCAGGAAAGCGGGCACAAACCCTTCGACGCGAAAGTCGACGCCCAACTGTGCAGCGATCCAGGATGAGAGCCAGAGCATGAGCGCGTTGATGACCAGGGTGAATAGCCCCAAGGTCAGGACATTGATCAGGCAGGTCAGCAACTTGACCAGGGGCCGGATCAGCGCATTCACCAGGCCAAAGATGACGGCTACAAGTGCAACTGCGACCCAGGCCTGGTCCCCGGTGGTCTCGATGCCCGGCACCACGGCTGCGGCCAGGGCCAGGGCGGCAGCATTGATCAGCCAACTGATGATGAGTTTGACCAAGATCTATCCTCTTTGTGCAGGTTTAATGGTCGTGTTGGCATCATACCACAGCCCAGCCATACCGTCAACCGCGGTTCCGGTCGCCGGTAGAGCTGGGCTGGATGGGACGGCAAACCCGGGTACGGGTTACTCGACGTAAATCTCGACCCGCTCGCCCCCCTCCGCGTCCTCCACCTCGATGATCTTGCCCTGCGCCCCGCTCTTGACCTGTTCGATGATGGCATCAAAGTCAAAGTCTTCCAGCTCGGGCGCAAAGCGGGCGCCCATGCGGGTGCCGACGTCCACCAGGCTCATCGGCAAGTTGACGTTGACCTTGTTCTTGCCGGTTTCCAGGTCGGTGACCCGCACCCGGAACCAGCGGGCGGCGCTGGGAGCGCCCATCGCTGAAGGCGCTTCCTTCTTTTTCCGCTCGGGCTCCAGGGCGCTCAAGAGCCTGGCACCCTCATCCGCCGTGATCTTGCCCTCCGCGACCATGTTCAGGATCTGCATTCTCTCCTCTGTGCTTGCCATTCTCTTCCTCCTATCTTCTTGCGGTCCCTGGTCTCCAGGGAAGCTAGCCGATATAGATCTGCACTTTCTCGCCCTTCTCATCATCCTGAACATCGATGAAGAGGGGCTCATTTCTGGATTTCCCCTGGCGTAGAGCGATGATCAGGTCATCTACGCCGGTATCCTTGAGCTGCGGCACAAACGGTTGGGCCAGGCGTAGCCCCCAAGCAGCCAGTGTCAGAGGCAACGGCAAGCTGAAAGCGACCTTGTGGCCGTTGCCTTCCCCTTCGCTGATGCGCAGGTGGAGCCAGGTGGCACTGCGCGTCCACCAGGCGATGAGCATCACCCCCAGGCCGAGGATCATGGGCAGCCAGCCGCACAGCCGCCAACCGGGTGCTGCCCTGATGGAATAGACGAGACCCATGATCAGTGCACCGGCAACGAGGACAATGCCTCCGGCCATGAGTGGATAGATCCAAAACCGGGCCCAGCGGGTCTCTGCCTGTTCGACAGGTGACAAGCTGGGCGAACCGCTCCAGCTGGCCCCTTCAGTCCGAGTTTGAACAGCCTCGGACTCTGCCTGCTCGAGCGCGGTGAGCAACTGGGCGGCTTCCTCCGCCGTGATCTCGCCCGATCCCAGCATCTCGAGGATGCGCAGCTTTTCTTCTTCCATAGAACCTTGTCTCCCCAGCACGATCGGCTGGGTGGCCAACGCCCAACCCACCTACTTGGAATCGCGGATCCCCCGGTTGTCCTGGCCCACTGCGGGTTCCGCGCGTCCGGCTGGCAGTTCACTCCCCACTCAAAGCGTCGATGGGCTCCCCCGCGCCTGCCACGGCCAGCTCATACCGCCCTGAGGACGTCTCTGGCTCCTCCAGCACGGCGAGACCCACCAGGCCACCAGCCGAGACGATGATGCCCGAGACGACATAGATCGAACGCAGGGCTACGATTTCGCCCAGGGCGGCGGCGGCGACCATCGAGATCAGGCCGGCTGCCGTGGTCAGGGCATTCAAGGCACTGCCCATCCTGCCTCGTTTCAGGTCAGGGACAGCCAGCTGCATCATGGTTGTCAGAGTCGATTGGGCAGGCACCAGGGCCACTCCTACGAGCAAGCTGGCCAGCAGGACCATCAGTGGCATGTAGAGGAGCCTCTGGCCCACGGCCATCTCGGCCTGGGGGAGACCCGGGGGCAGCGCAGGGTTCAGGTTGGCCAGCGAGTACGTGGGGGAAAGCCCGATCAGGGCGAGCATCGCCCCGATGAACACGATGGTCCAGCCTGCCAACTTGCGCTTGGAGAAGCGCGCTGTCACAAAGCCAAGCATCACGCCACCCAGGGCCATGCCAATGCCCTGGGCTGCATCCACCATGCCGAGCCCTTCGGCCCCCAGGCCAAAGGTCCGCTGCATAAAGGGCACCCAGATGACATTCATAGCACCCAGACCCAGTTGCACCACGGCCAGGCAGAGCAAGACGCCGACCATGATCCGGTTGCCAAAGAGAAAGGTCACCCCATCACGCAACTCGGCCCGCACCGCTGCGAACTCGCTTCCGGCTGCTGCCTGCCTGCCGCTGGTGGTGCGTGGGACGGCCATGGTAACGATGGCCAAGGCCGAGACGAAAAACGTTGCCGAGTCGACCAGGAAGGCGACGTGGGCGCCCCACAGCCCGATGGAAAAGCCGGCCAGCGCTGGCCCGATCAGGAGGCCTGCTGTCTGGACGATCTGCATCAGCCCGTTGGCCGCCAGCAGGTGATCCCTCTCGCGGATGATCAGGGGCAGGACGGCGTTCTGTGCCGGGAAGAAAAAGCGGCTGACGGAGGACATCAGGAAGGCGACGATATAGTAGATCCATACCTGGTCTGGGGTTTTGACCAACAAGCACAGCAGGACCAGCATGCCACGCAGTACATCGGCCGCGATCATGGTCCGCTTGCGGTCCCAGCGATCGACAAACACGCCAGCCACCGGTCCCAGCAGGAGCATGGGTAGGGCACTGGCCATGACGGACAGGCCCACCTGCAGCGCTGATCCCGTCAGCCGTTCCACCATGATTGGAATGGCCAGCCAATAGAAGTAATCGCCGACGAAAGAGATGGTCTGGCCAAGCCACAGGGCCAGGAAACTTCTATTGCGAAAAAGCTGCCGGTAAGGCGTCTTTTCCTGTTCCACGAATTTCCTCAAAACCTCTTCTGTAGTGTCAAAAGGGTCCGCATCTCTTCGAAGCCGTAGGTGCGCAGGATCCTCTGCAGCTCTGTCTCCCGCTGGTAGGCCGTAACCTGGACCGGCTGAGGTGGGGCACCTGCCAGTTTGTGCAGGGCGCGGCTGATCAGAGCTGCCTCTACCTGTCCAGCATGCTCAGGATGGACCAGCATCGCCAGGCGATGACCCTGTTGGCGACGGGCTATGATGATCTTTACCATGCCCACGAGTTCTTGGCCGTTAAGGATCACCAGCCGCTGGATCTGCTGCCCTCCGATCAGGTTGCCCAGCCAGTCTACCAAACGGTTGCCCCAGTCGGGCCAGTACTGAACCCTCTGGATAGGCCGGAACCACTGCTGAGGTTCGGGAATGACCTGTTGAGCCAGTTGGTAGGTGGCTCTGCCGTCGGCAGGGCGCCAGGCCCGGACCCGGTAGCCCGGCGCGTCGCTGATGACGATGGAGCGGACCTGGTCAGCCACCAGATCGATCTCGCCGCCGACTTTCTCAAAGCCCAGGCCAGTATACAGATGCCGGGCAGGCGGGTTATCGTGGCGCACCTGGAGCACTGCCGCCTGGGCACCATTGGCCCTGGCCTGGTCGATGGCCCGTTCGGTGAGGCGCCGGCCGATCCCCTGGTTGCGATACTCCTGGGCGACGACGACGTTGCAGATGATATAGCGACTGCGGCTGCCGGGCGCCCGGTTGAGGTTCACGTTGCCTACGATCTGGCGCTTGTGGCTGATAGCTTCCTCCCAGACGAAACCGCTAAAGGTATCCTGGAAGGTCGGGTCTGCCTGGGACAGCCACCAGACCAGTGGGGACAAGCGGCCCATCAAGCGCATTTCTCGCAGGGCCGCCCGGCCCCGCTCGTCCATGTCTTGGGCAAAGGCGTCGGTGATGAGATCGGCGACCTCGCCCAGGTCCCGTACGGGGTCCAGTCGACGCAGCCCGCCCTGCCTCTGGGCGGTCGCCTCGGTTGCTGCCGTTACGACCATGACGTTCTGACCACCTGTGTAGACTTGGCCCATTATAGCACACCCGGCAGAATTCAACACGTTCGATCTGTTGGGTTGTTAATGTGCGGCCCGTGTCCGGGGCATAGGCACAAAGCCCGGAGGCAGCAGGCAGACGCAAACTGCCTGGGCCAGCGTCTACTCCAGCGCATCCAGCAGCATCTCGGCCTCTTCGGGCGTAATCTGGCCCTGCTCGACCATCTTGAGAATGGTCAGGCGTTGCTCCTCCAGCTCGGAGTCATCGGGTGAGGTAGCGACGTCCTCCCCTTCCCGACCCCAGGCGCCATCCTCGGTCCAGGGTTCAGCCTGTGCCTCTCGCTCATGCCGCCGCTTTCTCCACTCCTGGCGGCGTTGCTCCCTCTCTAGCCTCCGTTCCAGGCGCTCCTGGTGGCGGGCGGCGCTTTCGACGGCGCGGTCCATATCCCGCTGCAGGCGCTCCATGGCCCGCTCTACCGCCTGCTGGGCCCGCAGGCCCATGTGCTCCCAGTCCACGCTCTCCAGCTTGACCCGCAGGCGGGAGGTCGCGGCTTCCATCTCATCGGCCACCTGGCGACTGATGGCCTCCAGGTCGATGGCTTGCAGGCCTTCCTCAACCTGTCTCGATATTTCCTCACCGAAGCCAGCGCCCATCGACTCCGGGCCACCGCCAAGGATGACATTGCCGCGGACTTCGATAGCCAGCTCGGCACCGCCTTCGCCCAGGGTGCCAGTCAACCTGCCGTTGCTTCGCTCCTGGTTCTGGAGCGCCAGCGAGGTGAGGATCTTGCCGCGGGCGTTGGCGGTGACGTGGGCATTGGTTCCCTCTGGCAAGCGCACCGTGGCGTTGCCATCGGCCTGGAAGTGGTAACTGTGGCCCTGCCCGAGACCTCCGCTTAGCACTAGGTTGCCGCCGATGCGGGCCACTTGGGCACCCCCGTTGAGGTCTTTGGCAATCAGGTTGCCGGCGACCTGGTCCAGCGTCACCGGCCCGTCGACGGACTTGAGTAAGGCATTGCCGCCTACCCGGTCCACGTCCAGGGCGCCACCCAAGGCTTTGACTTGCAGGTTTCCCCCGATGCGCGAGGCCCGAACACGGTTCAGGCCCTTGGTCAGCAGGCTGCCGCGCACGTTCTGCAGGTCAGCGTTCTCGACTGAACTAAGGCTCGCGTCGCCATAGACGGTGCCGACAACCCGGAGCGACGTGGTGGCGTCGACCTTCAGATTGCCATAGACCTCGGCAAGCAGGACCCTGTCCACGCCCTCGAGTTTCAGATTGCCGCGCACCTGCTCGGCATTCAGGTCGGCCAGGCCGTCGACCTTGAGATTGCCCTTTGCCTGGCGGATGACGACCGGCAGGGAGCCGGGCACCTGTATCTCACAGGAAACCCTGGCTGACAGTGCGGGACCAGCCTCTGTCTGCTCAATGGTCAGGTGCTCTTCACGGTCGTCTGGGAGCCGGATCAGCAGTTCCGGTTGGTCCCAGACCTCGAGCAGGACGTTGCCCGCCATTTCGACGAGGGTCAATTGCTGTGCGTCTTCCAGCGGAATGCGCTGTTCGTACATGGCTGTCCTCCTACTTGGCCTTGAGTAGCTCTACAGCCTGCTCCGACGAAATGTCCCCGGATGCCAGTTGCTGCAGGATCTGTTTGCGTTGTTCGGGCGAGACCGAGTCGTCCCCTTCGTCGACTTCGTAGCCAAGGCTGCGGATCACCTCGGTGAGGCGTGCCCGGGCGGTGGGGTAGGACATGCCGAGCTCATCCTGGACCCTCGTCAACTTGCCCTCACAACGGATAAAGGTCTCGGTAAAAGCCAACTGTTGGGGCGAGAGCTGGTAGAAGCGTCCCAAAGTGAACTGGCCCTCGAGGGCCGAGTCGCAGTTCCGGCAGTGGAGACGGGTCACCGACATCGTATCGCCGCAGACGGGGCATTTCCCGATGACTGGATACATCTTGGTTCCTCCTTTGTGTTTTGATCTCAGTCTGTTGTCACGATGGCTGCCCATGGCCCACTAGTGTGAGGGCTGTGGCACGTCGGGAATTTGCAGTGCCAGGCCGGCTTCGGTCACACGCCGGCCCAGGCTGAGCAGCCCTCGACTCACGCGGGTCAAGAGCCGCAGCCTCCCGGCCGAGATTGGCCGTGCGTGGCGGGGCAGGCTGTTCGAGGCAGTGACAGCCTGTGTTTCGGCCAGGTGGGCCTTGATGATCGTTTCGCTCAGGCGCCAGTCAGGATAGTGCATCTCCCTATGCTCCTTTCCGCAGGCCGGTCCGCAGCTACACAGACCCAGCCCTTGAGAAAAATTCAAGACTACTTTCAGTATTCTAACATATGGTCTCATTTTTGTCAATACCCTAATTCGAAAAATTGCCCTAATACTGAGAAATATTAATATTGTACTAAATATTCTTACACTGCCAACAACATGTTGTTGGCGTTGTCCTGCTAGCTGATGCTTGTTGCGGGCACGGCGTTAGCTAGACACTTCGGCCTGCGGCGTCGGTGGCATGTGCCAGGCATGGCGGCTTTGGGATGGCCCGCGGTGGTGGCGCCCTGCCCACCTCGCTCGTGTATTCCGTTCTTGCAAATTGCAGAGTCTTGTTGTACAATCCAGCACGATATGGGCATTCGGCACGAGGCCGTTTGCGTGTTGCCACGCTGAACCCTGTGCTGGAATACCCTCGTTCATCCATTCGGGGGTCGTCTAACGGCAGGACAAGGGACTTTGGATCCCTGTATTGAGGTTCAAATCCTCACCCCCGAGCCTATGTCGATCGAGTTCTGCGGAGTGCGGCACCCCAGGCGCCAGCCCGCTCCGCCCCTGGGTGCCCGCTCCTCGGAAGTCGATCTGCGGATCTCCTGGGCCCTTAGCTCAGTGGCAGAGCGGCCGGCTCATAACCGGTTGGTCGCAGGTTCGAATCCTGCAGGGCCCATTGCAGAGGCGGACGCAACTCCCGCCCTCGTTGTCGGAGGGTAAAAAAGATCGGTCATGAGCCGGGTTTTGGTCCTCAATGCAACCTATGAGCCCTTGAGCGTCATTTCCATACGGCGCGCAGTGGTGCTCCTCCTCAAGGAAAAGGCCGAGATTGTCGAAGCGGCCGAGGCTTGGCTCCGCTCGGAACGGGCGGCCCTGCCTATTCCGCTGGTGATCCGCCTGGTCTACTATGTCCGGATCCCTCGCCGCTTTTCGCTGCCGCTCTCCCGGCGCACGGTCCTGGCCCGCGACCATTACGCGTGCCAGTATTGCGGCGAGCAGATGAGCAAGGCCAGCCTGACCCTGGACCACGTGATCCCTCGCTCCCGAGGTGGCGAGACCCGTTGGGAGAACGTGGTGGCTGCCTGTGGACCCTGCAACCGGCGCAAAGGTGACCGTACCCCAGAAGAGGCGGGGATGCCACTCTTCCGGCAGCCACGGCGCCCCCGTTACCTGGCCCTGACCTTGATCGAGGAGAGCAGCACCCACCAGGTGTGGAACAAGTACATGTACTTCTGAGGCAGGCCTTCAGCGCGGGCAGTGGGCTATGTTGGTCGCCCGCGGCATTGCCTGCTACCTGTGTGGGCGCGCTGATTCCTGGTCAGAATCAAATCGGATCCGATCCGGGTCCGATTTTTTCTTTGCGACTTGCCACGCGTGGATCCCGGTCAGGACAGGGATTGGCCCTGACGCCGGTGAGCATGGCCTCATCGGCGGGCCGGTGGGCAGTGTACTGCCGGCAAAAGTTCTTGCAATCTCCAAGCTCATGTGGTATCCTAGTTAGGCGATGCCGGGCCTGTCAAAGAACCCCGTGGGGGACGGACCCCATACGTAAGAGTTGGGGGTCGACGCCTGAAGGCCGCCACAGGCCTTTGGGATCTGCCACTCAGGCCGGGCTCTGCCCTCTGCCCACAGGCGGAAGGCGCAAGTGCATAGATTAGAGAGGAGCAGTCCATGTTCAGAGAGAGGATCACCAGGCACTATCCGTCGCTGTCACCGAGTTTCCGGAAGGTGGCCGATTTTATACTCGCGTCTCACCAGCGTGCAGCTTTTATGAGTGCATCGCGGCTGGCCAAGCACGTGGGCGTCGATGTCGCCACGGTCACCCGTTTTGCCCAGCAGCTGGGCTACGAAGGCTACATCGAGCTGATCCGTGAGATCCAGGAATCGGTCTTGAAAGAGATGCGGGAGAGCCGGGCGCCGGTCTTGGAGCGCCTCGAAACCGCCGAAAGCCCGATTACCCAGACCCTCTGGCGCGACTGGGCCAACCTGGAAAAGACCATCCAGAACATCTCCCTGGAGGATGCTCGGGAAGCCATGGAGGGCCTCCGTTCGGCGCGCCACATCTATATCGTCGCCGAAGGTGTTGGCATCGGCCTGGCCATGACTGCAAAGAGCTACCTCAAAATGCTGAAAGCAGACGTCTTTGTGTTGGGACAGGGTGCTTTTGATACGGCCATGGAACTCAAGGAGCTGACCCCCCGGGATGTGGTCATCGGCATCGGCTACACGAGCTACGCCTACGCCGCCACAAAAGCCCTGGAGATCGCAAACCGCGTCGGTGCGTTGAGCATCGGTTTCATAGGCCAGCCCGATTGTCCCATCGCCACCCAGGCCAAGCTGCTCTTTGCCTGCTCGGTAACTGAGGAGGGCTATCTGCCCTCGCCTACCGGCCCTGGTGCTATCCTCTTTGCTTTCATCTACAACCTCTTTATGAGCGACCCCGACTCGTACAATCGCAAACTGGTTCAGTTCCAGGAGTACTATGCCAACTTGACAGAGGGTACGGCCAGGGGAGACGAAGAGGTCGTCGACGACCTGCTCGGACTTTTCTAGAGTAACGCCTGCTGGACAATCGACGCCTGGGCTTGTTGCGCAGGTCGAAACCTGCTATAATGCAGGCAGGGGCGAGGAACAGGTGCTCTCTGGCCCGTTTCGCCGGATGCCAGCAGCAGACTGCCCCTGCAAATAGCCCAGGGCCCCATCGCGGGTTCACAATAGTGGGGACGGTCCGTATGACAACGCATGATTGCCACCGGCGGCGGCTAGCAGCCGTCTGTGGCGCTTATTGTGGCGTGTGTGAGGCCTATCGCGACAACTCGTGTTGTGGTTGCGCATACGCCTTGGGTTGTACCCGGCGCGGGGAATGCGCCGTCTTTACCTGTTGCGTTGCCGACCGCGGCCTCGAGCACTGCGGCGAGTGCATCGATTTTCCCTGCCAGGTGTTCATGAGCCATGCCTCCCCGCAGGTGGTTGCCAAGCGTTATCGTGCGCTCTGTCGCCGGGTGGACGTGGGGACCACCGCCTGGCTCGACGAACAGGAGCGCAAGGCCTGATCCCGGCCTGGGTCCAGGACGAGCCACGGTTCATCTCGCGGTTTTTCGATCGGGCCCAGCACATCACCCTCCCCTCCTGCCTGTGCCGTTGCGCCCGGCAGCCGGACAGCGACCCCTTCGGTAACCTAGTCTACTGCTCGTTCCCGCCAATTGCTCTTATAATGTAGTGGGGTGTTTTGCTCTCTTCCCGTGCCGCGGCGATCCGGGCGGTGGCTGCCGGGATGGCAGGCTGTAACCAACTCGTAAGAATCGGGTCGCTTCAGCGTAATGGTTCTGTGCCATAATTGGGTGATGGGCGCTGGAAGGATCCCAAGCATGGAAGAGGGTCGGCGCTACGTGTCAGGTCGACCAGGGCTGACAAGCCCGAAACCAGCGCAAGAGAGGATGATGTCGTGTTCTAGAATCCATGGATGTGGGGGCCAGAAGATGGCCAACGTCTGGGATTCTTTGGGAGTGTACCTCAGATGAACGAAGCAAGGATTTTGGTTGTAGAAGATGAGCCGAGCATCCGGGAGGTGGTCAGCCTCTACCTGCGACGCGCCGGCTATGACGTGTCGGTCGTCGCGGATGGAAGGGCTGCCCTGGACAGCCTGTCGGCCCAGATGCCTGACCTGGTGGTCCTGGACCTGATGCTGCCAGGCGTCGATGGGTTAGAGATCACACGCTGGTTGAGGGCGAGAGGCGACACGCCCATCATCATGCTCACCGCCCGGCGCGACGAGCCAGATCGTATTGCTGGCCTGGAGATGGGTGCCGACGATTACGTCGTCAAGCCGTTCAGCCCACAGGAGTTGGTCAGCCGTGTGCGGGCCGTGCTGCGGCGGACCAGGACGGCGATGCCGGGCAGTGGCGAGCGCCCACTGGAATACGGCGGCCTCAAGATCGATCCGCAGACACGGCTGGTCGAGATAGATGGCAGAGAGCGAAGCCTCACGGCCAAGGAGTTTGATCTGCTGTGGACCATGGCCCGCCACCCGCGGCAGGTCTTTACCCGTGATCAGCTTTTGGACCATGTCTGGGGCCTGACGGAGTACATCGATCCCAGTACCGTCACGGTTCACGTGCGCCGGCTCCGGGAAAAGATCGAGGCCGACCCGGGCGAGCCACAGCACGTCGTCACGGTGTGGGGCGTGGGCTACCGCTTTGAGCCCTAAGGAGCGATGATGCAAGCCAGTCTTGAGTACCGGCAGTCCCTGAGGCCCCACCTGCGCTTCGTCGGCGGCGTCATCCTGACGCTGGCCCTGGCGCTGGCGCTCTTTTTCCTGTTGCTGCAGCCACCGATGAACGAGATAGGGCTCATGGCCCTCTTCCTGGCCTTCACGGCCATGATCTCGATGGCGGCCGGTTACGGCGCCTACCGCTTTGGCTGGATCTACCGTTCGCCACGCATCAGTTGGGTCATCCTGGGCGGATATGCCCTGGCCAATGTCCTGACCTTCCTCAATGTCTGGCTTACGGCCCGCCTGATGTTCGCCAGCCAGCATGACCTGCGGCTAGCGACGGTCCTGTTGCTCTTTGCGGGCGGGATCGCGATGTCGGTCGGCTACTTTTTGTCCGTGGCCCTGACGGATCGCATCGTGGCCTTGAGCCGCGCAGCGCAGGAGATAGCCCGCGAACGGCTGGACGTGCGCGTGCCCATCGCCGGCAACGACGAGATGGCCAATCTGGCCCGGGCGTTTAATGACATGGCCACGCAGCTGGAGGAAGCGGCCCGCAAGCAGGAGGAACTGGACACCCTGCGCCGCAATCTCATCGCCTGGGCAGGCCACGACCTCCGCACGCCTCTGGCGTCGATCCGGGCCATTGTCGAAGCCCTGGCTGATGGGGTGGTCGAGCAGCCCGAGATGGTAGAGCGTTATCTGCACACCGCCCAGAGGGAGATCCGTTCGCTTTCGGTCCTCATCGATGACCTGTTTGAGCTGGCCCAGTGGGAAGCTGGCGGATTGGGTCTGGAGCTGTGCCCCAACTCTATCTCTGACTTGATTTCGGACACCATCGAGAGCTTTTCCGAGCTCTCGTCACGACAGGGCATCCGCCTGCAGGGCAGTGCAGCACCCGGCGTGGATCCGGTGGCAGTGGATGCCCAACAGATTCAGCGTGTGCTATCCAACCTGGTGGGCAATGCCTTGCGCCACACTCCCCCGGGCGGCACGGTCGAGATCCGGGCTACTGCGCAGCAAGAGGGGGTTCGCGTGGAGGTCAGGGACACAGGCGAGGGTATCAACGCCCACGATCTGCCGCACATTTTTGAGCACTTTTACCGCGGCGAAAAGTCGCGCAGCCGGGCCACCGGTGGCTCCGGTCTGGGCCTGGCCATTGCCAAGGGCATTGTCGAGTCGCATGGTGGTCGGATCGGTGCCGAGAGTGCGGTGGGCGAGGGTACGACCTTTTTCTTTACCCTGCCGCGTGGCGATGGCGTAAGCGAGTTGTAAGGCTTGGGTAGCACATTCTTCACGTCCTCCTGCTACTATGATAGGCGAGGATGCAGGAGTGATTTATGATAGGAGGAAACGTGGTCAAAATACACCCTTCAGAGATTACGCCGGAACACATCTATCTGTCCCGGCGAAGGTTCCTTAAAGGCGCGGCCGCCCTGGCCGCCGCCACCTTGGCTGTAGCAGCCTGTGGTCCCGAGGGATCCGGCCCAACGGCGGCCCCGACGGCCGGGCCGGGGCTGGTTTCTCCTTCACTGCCGGCCCCCAGTGCCGAGACCGACGAGTTGGGGGCAGCGCTGACGTCCTACGAGGCTATCACCAACTACAACAACTTCTACGAGTTCACCACGAGCAAGGAACGGGTCGCGGACCTGGCCAAGGATTTTCGGACGTCCCCCTGGGAGGTACAGGTAGGCGGTCTTGCCGGCAAGCCGCGGGTATTCGGCCTGGAAGACCTTCTCGAATTCGAGCAGGAGGAGCGGATCTATCGCCTGCGCTGCGTCGAAGCCTGGTCGATGGTCATCCCCTGGGTCGGTTTCCCTCTCAGGCGACTGCTGGAGGAGGTGGAACCCTTGTCCGGGGCCCAATATGTGCGTTTTGAGACGCTAGTCGATCCGGAGCAGATGCCCGGCCAGGAGCGCGCCTCCTTCAGTTGGCCCTATGTGGAAGGGCTGCGCCTGGATGAAGCGATGCATGACCTGACACTGCTGGCGACGGGGATCTATGGCAAGTCGCTGCTGCCGCAGAACGGGGCGCCGGTGCGCCTGGTTGTGCCCTGGAAGTATGGTTTCAAGAGCATCAAGTCGATCGTCAAGATCGACCTGGTCGAGGAGATGCCGGTCTCCTTCTGGATGGCGTCTGCGCCCCACGAGTATGGGTTCTATGCCACTGTGAACCCGGAGGTCAACCATCCCCGTTGGTCTCAGGCCACCGAGCGCCGCATCGGCGAAAGTGGGCGCATGGAGACTTTGCCCTTCAATGGCTATGCCGAAGAGGTAGCGCACCTCTACGAAGGGATGGACCTGAGCCAATGGTACTAGGACCCTGGTGGCGCAAGAACTGGTTGAGGGTCGTGGTCCATGCCGCTGCCTGGGTGCCTCTCGTCTGGCTGGCGGCCCAATATGCACAAGGGGCCTTCCTGGTCGACCCCGTCCGGGAGATGACGACCTTTACAGGCAAGACGGCCCTCATCCTGCTGGTGCTGTCCCTGGCTTGCACGCCCATCAGTACCGTGACCGGGCTCAAGATGGTGGTACGCGTGCGGCGGGCCCTGGGGCTCTACGCCTTGCTCTATGCGAGCGTACACTTTGCCATCTTTATCGGCCTGGACTATGGCTTTGATCTTGGCCTTCTCGGGGAGGCCATCTTTGAACAGCGCTTCGTCATCGTCGGTTTCGCAGCGGGCGTTATCCTCTTGCTCCTGGGCATCACCTCCACCCGCGGCTGGCAGAGGCGGTTGCGCCGCAACTGGAAACGCCTTCACCGGCTGGTGTACGTCGCAGCCGTCTTGGCCGTGGCCCATTTCCTATGGCTCACGAAAGACCCACAGGAGCCGCTGCGTTATGCAGCCCTGGTGGCGGGCCTCCTCCTGCTGCGCCTGCCGCCCGTACGCCGGGCAGCGAGCCGCCTGCGCCGGCGGCTGGCATCACGCCTCGAACGCAAAGAGAGAAGAGAGCCAGAAGCCGTGACGGCCCCTCGATAGGCCGGCCTCCGCGCTCCCACTTCCACCTCGCCGGAGGCGCTTGCCGACTCGAAACTTTTCGGGTATAATATCCCTCGCCTGGCGTCGCTTGCCTAAGCGACGCCAGGCTCCCAGACTTGGTTCACACCACCGAGGAGAGCAAACATGGATGTTTTGTTGTTGAAGGATGTGCAGGGGCTCGGAGAGGCCGGAGAGGTCAAAAGAGTGGCCGATGGGTATGGCCGCAACTATCTCATCCCCCGGGGCCTGGCCGTGATGGCCCGTCCAGGCGCCGTCAAACAGGCCGAGCGCGAGGCGGCGGCAGAAGCACGGCGCAAAGACCGGGAGCTGACCGAAGCCCAGGAGCTCGCCCAGGCACTGGATGGCCTGACCGTCAACTTCCAGGCCCGTGCTGGCGAGACGGACCGGTTGTACGGGTCCATCACAAAGGCCAACATCGCAGAGGCGTTGGAGGAACAGATAGGCCAGGAGGTGGACCGCCGCAAGATTGATCTGGACGAACCCCTCAAGGAACTGGGCACCCACGCCGTGACGATCCGTCTCGCACCGGAAGCCCAAGCCAAGGTAACAGTCATCATCGAACGCGAAGAGGAGGAATGAGTGCCGCTCTAGGCGGCTCAGGGAAGTGGTGGGATGAGCGCAGAACTGCCTTTGGACGAGAATGACAAGCGCCGTCTGGTCTTGAAGTTGATAAGCCAGTTGCGTTGCCTCGAGTGCGGGCAGCCCTTCGAGCGCCAGAACTTTACCCTGCTGCATCGCTGGGACGACGTGTGGCTGCTCAGCAGTCACTGTCGCCACTGCGACGAGACGAGTCACGTCATCATCATGATGCGGTTGGACGCGGAACCCGTACCTACCACAGATCTGACGCCGGACGAGATGGGCAACGCGGAGGATTGGACGCCCATCACGGCCGATGACGTCCTCGACATCCATACCCTCCTGGAAGAGTTCGAAGGCGATTTCGAGGAATTCTTTACCCTCTGAGTTCGCGCGAATGTACACGACCGCCACAAGGTGGCGGTCTTTTGGTTTGGGGCAATACCTCGCACCCGCTGTACCTGCAGCGGGATCCATCTGACTTGTCAAAACGACCGCTCTGTGTTATACTTGAAATATGAGCGATTACTCATATATTGTCCGGAGGCGGCCATGAGCGAAGGCCCTTGCGCAGTCAGCTACCTTCATGACGACGACGTGCTCCGTGCGCTGCCCAGCTTGGTGGATGACGAGAGTGCGATGCGGCTGGCCGAGACATTCAAGGCACTCAGTGACCCTACACGGGTGCGCATTGTCTCGTTGCTGGCCGACGCCGAGTTGTGCGTCTGCGACCTGGCCGCAGCATTGGACATGAGCCAATCGGCCATCTCGCACCAACTACGTACCTTGCGGGAGATGCAGCTGGTCCGGCGGCGCAGGGAGGGCCGGCAAGCCTTTTATACCCTGGACGACGATCACGTCGCCAATCTCTTCCGCCGTGGCTTGGAGCACGTGGGACATGGCTAAGGATGCCAGCCACGGTCCCGCGGTTAGGGGCATGGCGCATCCCATCGAGACGGACAAGGAGCGAGGCACGTCCGTCGCGGAGGATATGGATTGACCGAGATCATCAAGATCCAAGCTGACTTGTTGCTACCCAGCGGCAACGATTGTGAGCCCTGCCTGGAACGCCTGCGAGACCGGATCCAGGCATTCGGGGGTATCGATCTTGCCCACATAGAGCGCGAAGACGATACCACCCGTCTGTGCGTGCATTACGATCCCGGCTCGCTTGCAGTCGATTATGTACGGGCCATGGCCACGGAGGAGGGCGCTCTCCTGGAGTCCAGGTATCGACACGAGACGCTGCCAGTGGAAGGCATGGATTGTGCCGACTGTGCCCGCACGCTGGAGAGCGGGGTCGGGCGCATGGATGGTGTTTTATGGACATCGGCCAACTTTGCTGGTTCCACGTTGGCTGTCGAGTACGACACTGAGCGGATCGGGCGGCCAGCCATCCTGTCCCGGGTGCGTGCCTTGGGCTACGATGTAAGTGCCTTGCCAGGCGGCGGGTCTGGGGACCAGGCTACGACCGAGATGGTCTTTGATGTGGAAGGCATGGACTGCGCAGACTGTGCCCTGCATCTTGAGGAGGCTCTGCGCCACACCGGGGGCATTGCCCAGGTCAGTGTTGACTTTTCGCTCGCCCGGCTGCAGGTGGTGCCCCAGGACGGTTCTCAGGTCGAGACAGAGATTGAGCGGGTGGCGCGGGAGATGGGCTACGCCGTCCGGAACCGGGGGCGACCAGAGCCGGTCGAGGGCAGGTCTGGCTGGCGTGACTGGCTGTGGCGCCATCGCCGTGACATCAGCATGGCCGGCTCCGGTTTGCTCATTGGGCTCGCGCTGCTGCTGCGGCTTTTCGGTGCGCCCGAGGTTGTCGTAGCCAGCGCCTTTGTGGGGGCGATCCTGGTGGGAGGCTTCTACATCGCCCGAGCGGGCTGGGCCGCATTACGCACCGCCCGTGCCCTGGACATGAACGCCCTGATGACGATTGCGGCGGTGGGAGCGGTCTTTGTCGGGGAATGGGCGGAAGGGGCTGTGGCCATGTTCCTCTTTGCCCTGGGCAATACCCTCGAGAGCTACACCATGGACCGCGCGCGGAACGCAATCCGCAGCCTGATGGACCTGTCACCACGCCGGGCAACAGTGTTGCACGGTGACGTAGAAGAAGAGGTCCCTGTGGAAGAGCTGGGCATCGGCGACCGCATTCTGGTCCGGCCCGGCGAGCGGATCCCGATGGACGGCGTGGTGCTGGCCGGTGCGTCGGCGGTGAACCAGGCGCCCATCACCGGCGAAAGCGTGCCGGCTGAAAAAACATCCGGCAGCGAGGTCTATGCCGGGACGGTCAATGGCCAGGGAGCGCTGACGGTGCGTGTCAACCGCCTGGCTGCAGACACCACCATCTCGCGGATCATAAAAATGGTGGAGGAGGCGCAAGCGCAGAAAGCGCCATCTCAGCGTTTTGTGGACCGATTCGCCCGCGTGTACACGCCAGCGGTCATAGCCATTGCGGCCGGGATCGCGGTTCTTCCGCCGCTGATCGGCTGGCTGACCGGCGCCGGTGCGTTCCAGGACCTACTGGGGACGTGGATCTACCGGGCGCTGGTGTTGTTGGTCATTGCCTGTCCTTGTGCCCTGGTCATCTCCACGCCGGTCAGCATTGTCAGCGCCATTGCCAACGCCGCTCGCGCCGGTGTGCTGATCAAAGGTGGGACCTACCTCGAGTCGCTGGGTTCCCTCAGGGTGATCGCCTTTGACAAGACGGGCACGCTGACGGTTGGTGAGCCCCGTGTAGTGGACGTCCAGTGCATCGACCACCCGGACGGTTTGCCCTGGACCGAATGCTCCGAGTGCAGACGTACCCTGGCCGAGGCAGCGGCTGTAGAGCGCCGCTCCGAGCATCCCCTGGCGCAGGCCATTGTGCAGGCTGCCGACGCCCAGGGCCTGACCGCCGGACTCCCTGCCGCTGAGGAGGTGCAAGCCCTCACGGGTCGAGGTGTGCGTGGGCGGGTGAATGGCCACGTGGTGACCATTGGCACGCACGACTTTATCCATGAGAGCCACCCGGAGTTGGTCGAAGGCCCATTGTGCCAAGCCGTACATCGCGCGCAGGCGAGCGGGCAGACGGCCATGGTTGTGCGTGATGACTGTTGTGGTGTATTGGGCTACATTGCCGTGGCTGATACGCTGCGACCTTGTGTGCCTTCGGTCATTTCGGCGCTCAAGGAGGTGGGCATCGACCAAACGGTCATGCTTACGGGTGATAATGAGGCCACCGCTCAGGCCGTCGGCAAAGCTGCCGGCGTGGATGCCCTGCAGGCTGACCTGTTGCCTCAGCAGAAGGTGGCAGCGATCGAGCGGCTGTTGGAACGGTACGGGGCTGTGGCCATGGTCGGCGATGGCGTCAACGATGCTCCGGCCCTGGCCCGGGCCACGGTGGGCATTGCCATGGGTGCAGCAGGGACCGATACGGCCCTGGAAACCGCCGATGTGGCGCTCATGGCCGACGACCTGACCAAGCTACCATTCGCCGTCCGGCTCAGCCGCCGCTCGCGGAAGATCATCCAGCAGAACGTCGCGCTGTCTTTGGGCATCAAGGCCGTGTTCCTGGCACTTGCCCTGGCCGGGGTTGCCACCCTGTGGATGGCGGTCTTTGCCGACATGGGCGCTTCGCTCATTGTGACCTTTAACGGGATGCGGCTGCTGCGGCAGCGCTAGTCACGCGGGGATGTGTGCACCAGGGCTGGTGCATCCAGAGCCCTGGTGCAGGTTCTACGGTATGTGGCTGGGTCAAACGTCGCGGGATCTGATCGGGCGAGTTTGGGGGGGCAAGTGCCCCCTAACGGCGGGCACTACGATCTAGTTCTCGTAAACCTCGACCTGGATGGCCTGCGGCCCTTTAGGCGTGTCCATTACCTCGAACAAGACCTCCTGTTCCTCTTCCAGAGGGGGTAGGTTCCCGTCTTCTGTCAGAGGTACACCACTGCGGTGGAAAAAGATCTCGTCGCCTGCGTCTGGGGCGATGAAACCGTAGCCCTTGGTCAGATCAAACCACTTGATTCTCCCGTGGAGCTTGCCGCCATAGCGGATCCGCTGGCGGCACCCCGGGCACATCTCTGGGGTGGTCACTTCGCCCTGCGTGTTGGCAAGTTTTCGCTGCTCCTCCACCGTAAAGATGAATTCCTTGCCGCATTCCGTGCAGGTAACCAGTGTGTCTCGAAAGTTCATGTCTTCTCTAACTCCTTTGGTCTAAGACCGGTGCGGTCCTGTTTCATAACTATACGTCATTTCTCAGAGATTGTCAAACATACGCAAAGGACCCTGTTCCCTGCAGCGCTTATTGACATGCATCCTGTTCCATGTTATGCTGTCTCCACATCGGAAGGGAGGGGTTCGACCCTCGCGGCCCGGCCCCAGGATCACACGGCTATGAACGCAGCACAGAACTGGAGGTCCGCCATGGAGCAGTACGAATACCGCGTATGCCAAGCCCAGCAGTCGCGGGTGACCTTTGTCAATGGGCAGTGGGCAGGAGAGATCTCGCGCGACGATGCCGATGCCCCGACGGCTCTGAACTCCTGTCCAGAGGTGTGGGACTATCTGGACCAGGCTGGTGGTGAGGGTTGGGCCCTGGTGGCCGTCACCACCCGGATCGAGGCCGCGGAGCAGGTTGTTGACCTCCTCTACCTGAGGAAGAGATGCTGACGGCCGTGGTGCGCCCTCCGGGCGATAGCTTTGCGCGAGCGATCAGCGCCCAAGAACCGCGCCCAACCATCAACCCGGACATGGCGCGACAGCAGCACGCTGTCTACCGGGCTGCCCTGCAGCAAGCCGGTGTGCGCTTGATCGAACTGCCCGCCGACGAGCAATATCCCGACGCCTGCTTTGTACAGGACACAGCGGTGATTTTTGAGGGGCTGGCCGTTGTTGCGCGTTTTGGCGTCGCGACTCGCCAGGGTGAACAGGCGGCGGTACGCCAGGCTCTGCAGGGGCACAAACGCCTCGCCGAGATCCGTGCGCCTGCCACTTTGGAGGGGGGCGATGTCCTGGCCATTGGCAGCAGGCTCTTTGTCGGGCTGTCGGCACGCACAGACCGGGGTGGTTTCGTCCAGGTTCGTGACCTGGTGGAACTGGAGGGGGGATCCGTCGAGCCCTTGGAGGTGCCTGAGGGCTTGCATCTACTGAGCGGCTGCACCTATCTGGGCCAGGGGGTGCTCTTGGCGACGGACCTGTACGCTGATCTGCCCGCCTTTGCTGGCTTGGACGTGGTCCGCGTGCCGGCGGAGGAGAGCTATGCGGCCAACGCGCTGGGTCTGGGCGAATATGTGCTCCTGCCTGAGGGTTATCCCCAAACCTCAGCCCGGATCCGCGAGCGGGGCTTAGAGACGCTCAGTGTGCCCCTCTATGAGTTTGCCAAGGCCGATGGTGGGGCCACTTGCCTGTCTCTGCTCTTCTGACGGACAAACCGGTCGTCTCCGACACCAACGTCTTTGTGGACGCGGGCTCTAGTCCCCGGAATAGTCCGGCGAAAACCCGGGGAGCCGTGGAGCAGGGCAGGCTTCAGCATGTGTGGGAACTCCTGCTTATCCTCCCTAGATAGGTGGTCCTTCCGGTAGCCGGTCCATCTGTTTGACATTTCATCTGACAGTATGCTATACTCGTGGTGGCCATGGCTGTTTTTGGT
>JAMJFU010000500.1 GCA_023544525.1 Anaerolineae bacterium
CGTGCTGGTCCCCCGCTTTGCGCTTCTCCTCTGCCGGAGAGAAAGAGCGGACGACAACTTGAGCGACGCTCCCTTGCCACCTCGGCAAGGCAGAGAAGAAAAAAGACGAGCCCCTGTATCTCTAGGGACTCGACTTTTCTGGCGGTGGCGCACCATGGGATGAACTCAGGCGACACGGACTGCCTCCGGTTTGCGGCCACCCGGGTAGGCGTTCTGAATCACCGTTGCCCGCTGGTGGTCGCCTCCCGACTTGTCCCAATCCTCGACCAGATCGGCCACCCCGTTCTGCCGGGCCAAAGCGGCCAACCAGCGACGGATCCGCTGGCGGCGGTTGCGGACGGTACCCTCGGTGGTGTCTAGGAGCGTGGCGATGCTCTCGTTGGTGTGGCCCTGCGCTGCCAGGCGGATGATGGTCGCCTCGTTGTGGATGGTGCCCAGGTTGAGGGCGTAGCTGATGGCCCGCTGGGAGACACCGCTGGCCCTGCGGCCCTCGATGAGAGTGGTCACCAGGTCCTCCTTGCCCAGCCAGTCGAGGCGTTGCAGGTCGGTGGCTTCCTGGGCAGCGGCAGTGAGGCGATCCAGGTAGGTGACGTTGTCGTCCGAGCCGATGATCGGGTCTTCCAGGTGCACGACCTTGACCTCGCGCAGGTACTCGAGCTTTCCACCTCGCATCTTTCTGAAGAAGTAGGTGGCCGAGCGGTCTCTCGCTGCCACCCAGGCCTTCGAGGGTGGTACGTTCTGCACTTCCAGGTAGTGCCAGTAGACAGAGGCGGCGTGGTTGATCAGCTCGTTCATCTCGTCGGCGTCAGGGCGAAGGTTGTAACGGCGCCTGGCGCAGCAGGCAGCGACGCGGCCTTTGCCAACATAGTCAGTGACCTCGGGCAGGGGACGTCCGTTCCTTCGACTTTGCTCAGGACAGGGCTTGGGTGCCGCGTCTGCGGCTTGCATCGTTTGGGCTGACATGGTTCTTTCCTTTCCTGTGAATGAATTTGAGCCAGCTGGCGACCGGCTCGTGCACCCTGCTGCGGTAGCAGCCTCTGGGATTTCTCCCAGCTCTGTCGAGGAAAGGATGGACGTACCCTAGTTCCGGTCCCATTGGGAGGAAAGAAAAAAGGTCGAGCCCCCGGTTTTCGGGAGCCCGACCTCAAGGAGGAGGAGACAGCGTGTGGCGCGTATTCGATTGTATTATTCAGTTTTCAGCTAGAAGGGTAGGGAATCGTTATCCTCATAGCCCTCCGGTGGCGGCTCGCCCAGGGACGGTCCCCCATTGCCCTCGCGTTTGCCGAGGAATTTGACGGTGCGCGCGGTGATCTCGTAGCTGGCCCGGTGCTGGCCGTCGTTTCCGACCCAGATGCGCGGATTCTGGTTGCCGGATTCGGCCTCGCCGCGCAACTCGCCCTCGACAAAGACCTGCGAGCCACGCTCCAGATACTCGTTCACGGCCTCCGCCAGCTTGCGCCAGCAGGTCACGCGTATCCAGGTGGTCAGCTCCCAGTTCTTGCCGTTGAGGGACTCTTTCCAGCCCTGGGGACAAGTGGCGACGCGCTCCTTGGAGACCGCCTGGCGGGTGGCCACGGAAAAGTTGGTGACCGGGGTGCCGTCGGGCGTGTAGCGCATGGCCGGATCCTGGCCTACGAAACCGATGATGGTCAGACGATGGAACATAGTTTCACCTCCGCTGGTATGATTTTGGACAGCTTGTTCCAGAACTGCCGCGCACCCTGGCGCGGTAGCGCCGGATCTTGGGCCACCCACGCGGGGGGCAATGGCGAAAAATGGACGACAAACGCAACGTC
>JAMJFU010000501.1 GCA_023544525.1 Anaerolineae bacterium
CCCCGCGACCCCGCGGTGGTCCGCATGGTCGATCTCGGCTGCCTTTCGCTCGAAATCGGTTAGGGGTCGCTGGCCCCGGCCTGCCAGGTCCAGCCGGGCCGCCAGTTCCTTATGTCGATATAGCGCATCGTCATCCAGCTCGATGTGGGCATCCACCGCCACCAGCTGGCCCTCAGGCGTGAGGATGAGGGGGTTGATTTCGACCAGAAGCGCATCGAGGTCGAGGAAGGCCGCGACCAGGCGGTCGATGATGGCAGTCAAGCGCAACAAGGGCCGTCCCGCCAGGCCGAGGCCGGCGGCGACCTCCCGGGACAGGAAGGTGGGCCAGGGCTGGTGCAGGGGGAGTAGATGGCGGTGGACCGTCTCCGCGACGGCTTCGATCTCTACGCCACCCGATGGCGAGGCTAGTAGCACCGGGCGTTTTACGGAGGTGTCGTAGGTGATCCCCAGGAAGAGCTCCTGCCGGGACCGCACGCGCTGCTCGACCAACAGCTGCTGGACCTGGTGCCCGCGGAGTGGGGTGGATAGCAGTCGCTCAGCCACGCCGGCAACCTCGCCCGGATCCTCGGCAAAGGCCAGGGCTCCTGCCTTGCCCCGGCCCCCGAACGGGACCTGAGGTTTGAGGACCGCTGGGCCCCCAAGCTCCTTGGCAATGTCCTCAGCCTCCGCGGGCGAGGTGGCCAGCCGCCCGGCCGGCGTCTCTAGGCCCGCCTCGCGCAAGAGGAGCTTGCTTTCATACTCGAGCAGTCGCATAGCCCACCTCCTCGGGAGCCTGTGCGGCATGGCCGCTGCAACTGGGTCTGCGACACCGGGCCGTGGCGCTGGCCCGGTGCCGCCCCAATCATAGCACCGTCAGACACGAACCGCAAGCCTGGCGGACAAGGTGGCATGAGCGCCGGTTATGGCCAGACCGCTACGAACACTGGCTCGGGCTTTCCAGGGACCGGAGACGGACCTCGGGTCGTTTCGCTCACTGCTGCTTAGCCCCGGTTGCGGCGTGCCCGCGCCAAGATGGCCCGGATCACTTCCGTCTTGGCGTCCGCATAGTTCTGCGTGTACTTCCAGGTCCGGGCTGCCAACTCGCGCTTTGTCTCTTCGTAGAGCAATCTGTCGCCGGCATGCGTCCGCAACCAATCGCGGAACAGCAGCATCCGGTCGATCTCTTCACAGCCAGCGGAAAAGACGTGCAGGTTTGCGGCCACATCCGGTGGCTTGAGCAAGCGGTGCTCATACCAATCCGGTTCCCGGACCCTCAGGGTATATCCCCTCTCCTCCAGCGCTGGGACGTAAGACGACTCATCGCTGGAGTCGGCCACGGCCAGGACCACATCGATCTTGGGCTTGGCAGACAGTCCCGGTACCGATGTGGATCCTACATGTTCCAGCAGCAGCACGGCGTCTCCGAGTGCTTCCCGGATCTGCTTCTCGAGCCGGGTAAACAGCGATGGCCACGCTGGATCATAGGGAGCCAGGTAGATCGTGCTGTTCAATGGTTGCCGCTCACCGATGGTGACCGCGACGAGCTCCTCTTCGGTAAGGGGTGGGGTCAACCTGGCTGCGTCTTTTGCTCTACCATTTTCCATCTGCACGCTCCGCGAGCCCTCACTGATTGATGGGCAGGTTGCCACTGGTGAGGTTTGGCGTCCTCTTACCGGCAACGCCAACATTCTGCACCG
>JAMJFU010000502.1 GCA_023544525.1 Anaerolineae bacterium
CGGCTCCTCGAGGTCGGTCAGGAGGGCCGGCACGCCGCTTTCTGTGCCGATGGCCCTCGTCGCCGCAAAGCCTCTCTGGCCTCGCACCTCGTAGGTGCCGCTCCCGTACGGCAACAACAGCGCGGCTTCCTTGAAGCGCATCGATTCGCTCACGGTGTGCACCATGAGGTGGACCACCGTCTCCAGGTCCAGGGCGTCGCTGAGTTTCCGGCTCAGGCGAGAGATCACCGTCTCATAGTTGTACCATCCCCCATAGAAGGCGCGATCGACGAGGCGCTGCACGAATGCCTGCAACGGGCCAAAGGAAAAGACCAGCATCGCCACGAACAAGACGTCGACCAGCATAACTGGGCCAGAGCCTACGCTGAGAATCAGCCAGCGCACAAACAAGTAGAGGCCGACGAACAGCACGGAGAGGATAATGAGCACCACAGAGCGGTTGACGGCGTGGTCGAACTTCATCAGGTTGTGCCGGAAGGTAGCGTAGAAGTAGCTCAAGGGTAGAAAAGCCAGCATCATCAGCACGGGCCAGGTCGGCAGCAAGTAGCCAGAGCCCAGGACCTGGGGCACCGCGATGAAGACGATGAGTGGCACAAACGCCAAACCGGTGCCGATCACGATGAGCCCGATCTGCCGCTTGCTGGCCGCGGACCGAGTGAACCGGAACGTGCGGACCAACAACCCCAATGCCACGAGCAGGAACAGCGACAGGTAGATCCGGGTCAGAGGAACCCCTGCCAGGGGGACGTCGATGCCCGGATAGAGTGACTCGAGGATTGCCGTCGTCACCGCACGAAGCAACAGGACGCCGCTGGCGACGAAGAAACTCACCAGTAGCGCCCGCTTGCCTCGAAACTCCTGGCGCTCGGGAAAGACCATGTGGTAGTATACCAGGACCGGGCCGCCGACCAACTGGATGATAGTCATGGCCAGCGATGACCACAGCGCCCCAAGTGAAGCCAGGGGCAGGATGAAGATCGCCAGCGTGCCCAACAGGCAGACCGACACGAAGGTTCGAGCCACCGGATCCCTTGGTCTGAAAACGAGCACGGTCGCCGCAATGAGCCAGAACGCCAGGCCACTCAGGTAATAGCCAATGGTGTTAAGGGTCAGGGCATTGGTCGGCGATGGAGGCGTCAGCTCGAGAGTCAATGACAGCGTCTGTCCATCGCGCACCACGTCGAGGTGGAGGACTTGCTGATCGGGGCGAAAGAATGCCTTGCCTTCCATGGGCGACATGCCGTTGATGAGTATCACATCGTCGCCCACCTGCAGACCGGCCAGGGCTGCAGGTCCGTTGGTGTCGACCCTGCCCACGGTGGCCTTGCCGCCATAGACGTCGTCGTAGCCAAAGGCCGAAAAGACAAAGCCGGCGTCCGATATCGAGGAAAAGTGAAGGAAGGCGAGGACGCCGGCGACCAGGGTCGCCATAGTGAGCAGCACCAAT
>JAMJFU010000503.1 GCA_023544525.1 Anaerolineae bacterium
GTCAAGCAATGCCACGAGAGGACGGTCGCCCCTCAATGCAGCCCTCGCATCGGGGCAAAAGGTGCAATGCACCGCGAGTCCAATCCAAATGCAATTGCCCTACCAGCCGCCGGGTGTGGGCCGGCGTGCCATGCTCCAAGCCGCGATCCGGGCTGCTGTTCGCCGGCGATGGCCTGGGCTTGGCCCTGCACGGCGGTCCGGCTCAGGGCGCGAAGCCGGGCGGGCGCACGACCAGCACGGGCAGGCGGGTGCCGCGGATGACCTTGTCGGCGACGCTGCCCAGGAGCCAGCGCTGCATCCCGCTACGGCCGTGGGTGCACATCACGATCAGGTCAAAATCGCCCTTTTCGGCATAGTCGACGATCTCTTGCGCCGGCCGTCCAAAAACGACCACCGTGCGCGCCACGATGCTCGCCTTCTTGAGTTCCTGAACTGCTGAGGCCATCGACGCCTCAGCGGCAGACCGGGTCGAAGCCATCTCCTGCTCGCGGTAGATGGGATGGGCCTCGATCTCGGCGTCTGCCGTGGAGGCCGGCGCCCGTTTGCCCGGGAACTCGCCATGCATCGGCCTGGATACAGAGGCGGTCTGCCCACTGGGCAGCCGCACTACTTGAAGAAGCGTGACCTCGACGGGGTCGCAGCGACGGGCTACCTCTTTGACATAATCGATCGCGGCCTCGGCCAGGGCTGAGCCGTCGAGTGGGACCAGGATTTTTTGCAGCACCTAATTCCTCCTTGTCTCCGGCGCAGATGCCGGCGATAGGAGGATTCTAACATGGTGTGGGGCGGTTGTCAACCGTTTCGATCGTGCCTACTGGTACCAATCGCCATCGACCAGCTCGTCGCCGCCGACCACCTGGAAGCGGCGCTCGGCCCCTGGCCCGGGCATGGCGCCTGGCCAGTAACCGGCCTGCATGCCGGGCGGCAGGGCTTGGGGCGCCCCACCCTGGATGACCACCACAGGCGGATATTGGCCCGGCCGCCCCTGGCGCTGGTCCTCGCGGTGCAGGCGCTGGCGCTCGCCGCGGGTCATGACGACGACCAGGAGCAGGGAGGTAGGGATGGCGGCAGCGACGCCGCACACGACGCCGACGACGACGGCCATCGCTTCGGCGCTCATCTGTTTGCCTACGACGACGGCCAGGGTCACGGCAAAGATCAGGCCCATGATCAGGGCCACCTGCTTGAATCCCAGCCCGGAACCGATGTCCAGGCCTCGTTCTTCTCGATCCATGCTTGGTTTCTCCTTCAAGGTCCTAACCCGGATGAACCGGAGCCAAAAGGTACACAGAGCTTCACTGAGGATACACAGAGGCGCTCAGAGGACTTCTCAGGTTCTTCTCCGTGA
>JAMJFU010000504.1 GCA_023544525.1 Anaerolineae bacterium
ACAAAGATATGTATAAGATTGCGATGCGTCAGTTCGATCAACAGATACTTCCAAGCTCACAATATGGGATGACGACGGTATGGAGTTACGGCTCGATCGACCATCCTGGCACGTTCAATTACCCGGCGTTCACCATCGAGGCCACCGCGGACAAGACGACGCAGGTCCAGTGGCGAAATGAACTGGTTGATATTTTGGGGAATCCCCTGCAACACCTGCTTCCGGTCGACCCGACTTTGCACTGGGCCAACCCGATAGGCTTGCGGGACACGCGCCCGGTATCGGCAGATGCAGCATACTGGGCACATCCGTATAACCAGGGGACCAACGGCAGGTACACAGGACCGGTACCCATGATCACTCATGTGCATGGAGCACACACCTTCGAGGATAGTGATGGCTATCCAGAGGCCTGGTATCTACCGGCACAGTCAGCTATGGATCCTAATATTACATCTGCTACAGGGACCTACTTTGACCTGTTCAACACCACATACAATCACGGGTGGAAAACCGGTGGGGCGACCTTCAAATACCCGAACACACAGCGAGCAACGACCCTGTGGTACCACGACCACACCCTGGGTATGACCCGTTTGAATGTGTATGCCGGACCCGCCGGTTTCTACATTATCCGCGGTGGACCGGACGATGTGGTGCTCGACGGCAATGGATTGCCTGCTGTACTGCCCGGCCCTGCTCCTAACGTTGGTGACATGCCTGGCATGACCTACTACGAGATCCCGATCGTCATCCAGGACCGCTCTTTCGATGCAGGTGGACAGTTGTGGTATCCCAATTACCGCGCCTTTTTCGAGGATCTGGATGATATCGCGGATCATCTTCAGATATCATTCATCCCGTCTGTGAGTCTCGGCGGAACGGACAGCGATGTCTCACCGATCTGGCAGCCTGAGTTCTTCGGGAATGTCATGGTCGTTAACGGCGTATCCTGGCCGTTTTTGGATGTGGAGCCTCAGTTATATCGCTTCCGCTATCTCAATGGGTGCAACTCGCGTTTCCTGATCCTGGGATTCAGCACCGATGGCACCACCATTGACCCGAATATCAAGGTTCACCAGATCGGAGCTGAAGGTGGTTTCCTGGACATGCCGAAGGATATCACAATAAATACACCCTATCCGGGCATGATACTCATGGCTCCTGCCGAGCGTGCAGACCTCATAGTGGACTTCCGTGGTGCTGCCGGTACTACTGTCAGGTTGCTTAACATGGGCCCGGATGGGCCATTTGGTGGCGGCGAAATTGACATCGATTTCCCA
>JAMJFU010000505.1 GCA_023544525.1 Anaerolineae bacterium
CCCACCCACCGGGCCGGTGGGTGGGTGGGCGGGATGGATACTCCCATGGCGCTGCCGTACAGCCGGCAGTATCCGGAGGGGGCGGTGGCCTCAGGCGCTGGGGCCAGGCCCCTCCGCCTTTTCGGTGTGGGCCATCATCCATTCGTAGCTACGGGCCCAGACCTTCTCCCGCTCTGCGTCGACCAGGAGGTTGTGGCCCGACTGCTCCAGCCAGACAAGCTCCTTGTCCGCCGAGCCGATGCGGTCGTAGAGGATCTGCGCGGCCTGGGGATCGACCGAGGTGTCGAGCCGGCCCTGGAAGATCAGGACCGGCTGCCGGATCTCGGGCAGGGCCTGCAGCACTTCCCGCTGGAGCCGGTATACCTCGCCCGCGCCCCACATGGGCGTCTTGTCGTAGCACCAGATGCGATCGCTGGCCTTGGGGTCGGCCAGGTCCCCCTTGGGCAGGGCGGCCGGGGGGACGTATTTGATCACGTGGCGCAGGGCCACCGTCAGGGGCACCAGTGGGCTGTCGATTTTGACGGCCGGCGCCATCGGCACCAGGCCGGTGATCTCGGCATGTCCGGCCCCCAGCCACAAGGTCAACAAGCTGCCCAGGGATAGCCCCCCCACAAAGACCTCCCGGCACCGTGCCTGCAGGTCTACCAGTGCCGCCTCCGCCTCCGCAGCCCATGCCTGCCAACGCACGCCGATCAGGTCTTCGGGCCGGGTGCCGTGGCCAGGGAGCAAGGGACAGCGCACGGTCAAACCGCGGTCGGCCAGGTATTCGCCCATGGGCCGCGTCTCGGCGGCGGAGCCAGGGAAGCCATGGATGAGCAGCACGCCGATGGCCCCGCCACCCGCGGCGTAGGCTGAAGGATCAAGGTGTTCTGGCTGGGGCATGGTTCCGCTTTGAGCCTATTTCTTGCCCAGCAGGCCCCCCAGGCCGCCGGCCAGGTCACCCAGGCCGCCTTTGCCACCCTTGAGTGCGGCCTCTATCTGGGCGGCGATGGGCTCGGGCAACTTGTCCTTCAGGAACCCGAGCACCGTCTCCACCGCCTGGCGTGCCTGTGCTTCCGTGATGCCGGCCTTCTTCGACACGAGTTTTATCAATTCGTCCATGTGAACCCTCCTTACTGTTTGGTGTATCCTGCTACCATTCTACCACAGAAACGACGGGCTGAAAACCCTCCCCAGACAGGGCGGGTGCACTGGCGAGTCGTCACCGGCGCCCTGGGATCGCCGAGCACCAGCTCGGCTCCAGCTCTGT
>JAMJFU010000506.1 GCA_023544525.1 Anaerolineae bacterium
CGCTGCTGCTATCGGCCTGTGGTGCCACACCGGAGGTCCAGGTCGAGACCCAAATTCAGACCGTCGAAGTTCCGGTAGAAGTGAAGGTGACCGAGATGGTCACTCAGATGGTCGAGGTGGCGAAAGAAGTCCAGGTGGTCGTTACAGCGACACCGTCGCCGGAGAATCTGCCGGAGGGTACCCTGACCATCGCGATTCCCACCAACATCGACACCCTTGACCCGGGGATGGGCGGTCAGCTACACATGATGAACGCCGGATACACGGCCTATGAGGGACTCACATTCGTGAATGCGGAGGGCCAGATAGAACCGCTCCTGGCCGAGTCCTGGGAAGTCGTGGATGACACCACATGGGTGTTCCACCTGCGACAAGGGGTCACGTTCCACAACGGCGAGCCCTTTAATGCCGATGCCGTCGTATACACCTGGAAGCGCATCATGGAGCCCGGGCGTGTTAACCTGCGCACCTGGGAGACCGTCGAGGACATCGAAGTTATCGACGACTACACCGTCGAGATCACGACCAAAGCGCCGGATCCGCTGCTCCTGCTGCGCATGGGTGTGAATACCAGTGGAATCTACCCCCCGGGCTATGCGACGGAGGCGGGCGATGAAGGCGTGTCGCAGGCACCAGTGGGAACCGCCCCCTTCAAGTTCGTTGAGTGGGTCAGGGGTGAGAAAGTCGTGTTCGAGGCCTGGCCCGACTATTGGGGCGGACCCAATACCGTGGGTGTGCAGACCGTGGTGTGGCGAACGATCCCCGAGGCTGACGCCCGGCTGGCAGCTCTAGAGACTGGCGAAGTCGACATCGCACTGCAAATACCACCTTCTCTGATCGACCTGGTCACGGACAACCCCGATCTCCGGCTCGCACGGGCCTTGGGCACCCGTACGTTCTACCTGCTGTTCGACAATGTCTCTTCTGGGATCGGGACCCCACTCGAGGATCAGCGGGTGCGTCTGGCTATGATCCATGCCATCGATCGCCAGGCGATCGTCGACGCAGTGTTCAGGGGGAATGGCAAGGTCCTGGCCACAACGGTCGGCCCCACACAGTTCGGTTGGGATCCCAGTTTCGAGCCACTGCCTTACGATCCAGATAAAGCCAGGCAGCTCTTGGCGGAGGCAGGGTACCCGGACGGGCAGGCCATGCTGGTCTCGAAGCCATCCGGG
>JAMJFU010000507.1 GCA_023544525.1 Anaerolineae bacterium
GAGGGGCGACCGTCCTCTCGTGGCATTGCTTGACCAACAATCAGAGGTGCATTGCACCTGGCTTGAGTCAAATGCAATCACCCAGCGCCTGGCTGGCAGCCTTGCTCTTTTCCAGCGTTCGTGCTATACTCTACTCCCGAGGAACCATGCCCCTAGGCTGGCGGTATCCGGCCGTCCAGGTCTGCGGGCTGATGTCACCGCGCTGATACGCCGTCCCCCGATGAGGAGGGTTACCGGATGCTGGAATACCTGCTCCGCCAGAGCATCCTGAGCCTGGTGAAGCTGTTGGTATTTGCGACGATCCTGTTTTTCCTGATCCAGATCCTCATGCCCGGCGACTATGTCGACCAGCTATCCACGTCCCTGCCGGCCGCCGAAAGGCGCGACCTCCGCGAATCTCTGGGCCTGGACCTGCCCCTGGGCCAGCGTTACCTGCACTGGATCAACGACCTCTTCCGCCTGGACCTGGGCACATCGCTTACGGGCCAACCGGTGGCCGAGATCCTGCGGGCGGCAATCCCCCCGACCTTGTTCGTCTTTTTCACAGGCACGGCCTTGGCCTTCCTGATCGGCCTGTGGCTCGGCACGGGGACGGGCTGGGCGGGACCTGGCTGGCTGTCACGCCTGGCGGCGCTGGGCGGCATCACCTTGTTCACCTCGTTCCCGCCCTGGCTGGCCTGGCTGGTGGTCTATGCCTTTGCCCGCAGCCGTGCTTCCGTCACCGTTGCTGGGGCCGGTGGGCTGGACGGGGTCTCCTACCAGGGCCTGGACCCGGGCCTGTGGGCAGCGGCCGGAATGACACCCGCAACGGTCATTGCGCGCATGTTGCTCACGCTACTGGCCTCTGGCCTGATCCTCTTGGTCACCACCAGGCTGCTCCAGCGCCTGGCCGGCTGGCGGATCCCGGGTCCCATCCTGGTGGCCCTCGCCGCTGGTGGCGCCGTGGGGCTGTGGTCGCTGCTGGACATGCAGCCCCTGGCCTTTGACCTCGTCGGGGCCTCCTGGCTGGCCATCGTGGCCTACAGCCTGCTCTCGTTCGGCGAAACCATGCTCATTATGCAGTCC
>JAMJFU010000508.1 GCA_023544525.1 Anaerolineae bacterium
AGGCTGGCCAGGAACCGGGGTTGGGCCAGGCTGCTGACGAGCCCCGGGATGATGTTTCCGGCCAGTAGCAGGCTCACCACTGCGCGGCGGCCTGCTCCACCATGGCTCCCAGGTCTTCGAACATGGCCTGTACACTTGCCTCTGACAGGGGACCCTGCAGGAGCGGCTCGACCTGCGCGGCGAACTGTGCCGGGTGCGCAGCGATGGTCACCTCGTCCAGGAACTGGCGGCGCAGCGCAGACCATTGGCTGTGAAAGGCTTCGACGCGTTCTGGGATCTGGAAGTCTAGCGGGCGCAGATATGCGCTGTGCATTTGCTGCTCGCGTAGCAGCCCGTCCACGCTCTTGCCGACCGCTTCCAGGCTGCTCTGGATGCCCCGCAGCAGGGCGATCACGCCGGCCACCGTGGCCAGGGCATCGTGGTAGGCATCGGTCTGGATGTTTAGCTCAACCATCTCTGCCAGCCTGTGGTTAAGCTCGACGTCCGGTCCGGGCTCTACGACCGTCAGGTTGTCGAGGACGTAGCGTATGGCGCGGCGCAAGGCCAGGTCCTCGCGAAAAGCATCGTCGTCAAGCTGATCCAGCTCCGCCTGAAGCCGGGCGGCGGCAATGCTCTCCAATTGCCAGTTTTGCTGGTAGGCATCCTGGCGCTCCTCGATCGTTTTTCTCTCCTCGTCCCAGCGCTGCCTGACCCGGTATAGTGATTGGCCGATCGCCTCCAGTTTGCCCAGGACGCGGTGGCGCTCGCGGTCTGCGCGCGTAATGGTCAGGAAGTTGGTCACGACTCCTAGACCCCTGGACTTGCGGCGGATGTCACGGTTCAGGCTCTCCAATTGTCCCTCGAGCGCTCCCTTTTGGCCCTTGAGATCCTCCTCCTCCTGATCTAGCTTGGGGTTCAGGGCGCGTAGCTGGGCCAGCTCGGCTTGGGCCTTGGCCAGCAGCTCATCGGCTGCCTGCCGGCGTTGGGGCAGGTACTCCTCACGCACTTTGCGCCGGCGCTCTTCGAGTTGCGCCCGTTCTTT
>JAMJFU010000509.1 GCA_023544525.1 Anaerolineae bacterium
CCGAGGCCGAGCGGCTGGATGCCGAGGGCATCGACATCATGACCTACTTTGGCTCCACCGACTTTGACGGCGATGGCGCAGAGCGGGCCGTGTGGACAGTCATCTCTGGCTTTGGTGGCACCTACCACGATGGGCAGGGCAACATGCTGCTCAACACGCCGGAGAATGTGGCGGCCATCGAGTTCCTGCGCGAGCTGGCGGTCAACGAATACGTGCCGGAGGTCGTCTTTGCTGGCGGCTTCCAGGAGGAGGAGGCCTTCAAGGATGCCTCGGCGGCTTCCATCCCCACCGGCCTGTTCGGCTACCGCTACATCCGGCCGCTGACCGCGCCGGATGGCACCCAGTACACCAAGGAGACCGAGGAGGACATGCTCGACGCCATCGAAGCCGGTGACGTCGTCCTTGAGCCCTTTGTCGCGCCCGAGGGCCAGAAGCCGGGCTGCGGCCTGCAGGTCTCCGCGCTATACATCCCCGCCGGGGCCACGAACCGGGCCGCGGCCGAGGACTATATCAACTGGCTGATGACGGATCCCGAGCAGAACGCCGACTGGGTCGTGCGGGCCGGGGCTGGCATGCCCGCCCTGGGCGCGGCCTTTGACCAGCAGGCTTTCCAAAGCAACTTCTACCAGCAGGCCAAGGCGGTGGCCGATGCCAGCGCTTGCCGCCCTGTGCAAGGCACGCTTGCGCGCTGGGACGAAGCCAAGCCGATGATCATGAAC
>JAMJFU010000050.1 GCA_023544525.1 Anaerolineae bacterium
GAGGCCGATGGCATTGACGCCCAGCTTTTGCAGCTGCTCGACAAGCAGCTTGTTGATACGCCCAGCGGTGACCATGGTCAGGATCTCGAGTGTCTGGCGGTCGGTATAGCGGCTGGTGTGACCCGAGGTCGAGGTCACGAAGCGGGGCGGGTGGCCCAGTTTCTCCGAGATCAGGTTGGTCTCGTGAGAGCTGCCGTGCACCAGGACCACGTGCTCGCCGGCCCGGGCCAACGAAGCCACCTCCTTGAGGGCGCAGTCGCTGCGCCCCTACGTTTGTGATCGTGGTGCGCAGTGACTGCGGCCCACGACGAATGAGACTAGATGGGATGGAGTCCCGGAAACTCTAGCCCGAGGGTCTCGGGCCAGCCGTACATCACGTTCATGGTTTGCACCGCATTCCCGGCTGCACCCTTCATCAGGTTGTCGATGGCAGCGACGACGACCAGCCGCCGCCCTGCGGGATCGGCCGCAAAGCCGACGTCGCAGTAGTTGGCACCGGCCAGGAGCTTGGGCTCCGGGTAGCGGTGGATCCCACGGCGGGCCCGGACCAGGCGCACAAACGGCTCAGCGGCATAGTCATCGCGATACATCTTCCACGCATCCCGCTCCTCGATGTCGTCGTGCAGCAGGCAGTGGCAGGTCGCCAGCGCGCCGCGCACGATCCCGACCGAGGTGATGGAAAAGTGCAGGCCAGGCTGGCCGGGGTCCAGGCCCAGTTCCTGGATCAGCTCGGCCAGGTGGCGGTGCCCCACTGGCGCATAAGTGCGCACCACGCCATCCCGTTCGGGGTGGTGCGAGGCCGGGCTGGGGCTGTTGCCGCCCTCAGAGGAGCCGACCTTGACCTCGACGACGGCCTCCCGTACCAGGCCGCGCCGGTAGAGCGGCCAGAGGGCCAGCAGGGTGACGATGGCGTTGCAGCCGGTGCCACTGGCGTAGCGGGTGCCGGCCAGCTCTTCGCGGTGGAGTTCGGGCAGGCCGTAGGTAAAGCGCTCGAGCCAGTCCGGGGCCGGATGGGGCCCGTCGTACCACCGTTCATAGTCGACGGCATTCCGCAGCCGGAAATCGGCCGACAGGTCGACGATCCGCCCGGCCAGCTGCCCGAAGGCGCTGATGCGTGCCATGGCCTGGCCATGCGGCAGGGCCAGGAAGAGCAGGTCACACGGCGCCAGGCTGGCCAGTGGACTGAAGCGCAGATCGGTATGGCCGCGCAGGTTGGGATGGACAAAGTAGACATACTGGCCGGCGTAGGTCTCGGAGGTGACCTGCACGACCTCCACCTCGGGATGGAACAGCAGGAGCCTCAACAGCTCTCCCCCCGCATAGCCCGATCCGCCGACGATTGCAGCTTTAATCATAGACTCTCCTATTCCGGACAAACCAAAAGGGACACAGAGCTCCACTGAGGCTACACAGAGGTGCACAGAGGTTCTCTCAGGTTCTTTTCCGTGAGGCTCTGTGCCGTCTCTGTGTCACTCTGTGTCACTCCGTGTCCACATCCTCTTACCAGACATGCAAGGATTCCGTTCTCACTGCATTGATCGTTGCTGCCGCCTCGGTTTGCTTGCATGGCTCAGCCGGCGTGCTCGCCCGAGGCGACGCGCAGGACATGGTCCACGATGCGCCCGGCAATGTCCGTGTCCGTGGCCTGGGCAGCGCCGTGGAATTCGGGAGTGTGGTTGACCTCGTTGACCAGCAATCGCCCGTCCACCGTCTCCAGCAGGTCGACGGCCACGATCCCGCCGCCCACGGCCCGGGCGGCCGCCACCGACAGGTCCACGATCGACGGGTGGAGAGGACAGGGCTCTGCCTCTCCGCCCCGCGCGGTGTTGGTGATCCAGTGGTCGGAGCGGCGGTAGATGGCATAGGCCACCTCGTCGCCGATGACCATGGTCCTGATGTCACGCCCGGGCTTCTCGACATAATCCTGGATGTAGAAGATGCTGTGGAGAAAGCCGCCCAGGCTGGCTTTGTGCTCCAGGATCGCCTCCGCTGCTTCCCGGTCGTTAACCCGCGCCAGCAGCCTGCCCCACGAGCCGGTCACCGGCTTGAGCACCACCGGGTAGCCCATCTCCTCCATGACGCGTAGTGCGGTCTCGGGCGTAAAGGCCACGGTGGTGCGGGGTGTGGGCAGGCCCGCCGCCTCCAGCGCGGCACTGGTCAGCATCTTGTCGCCGCAGGTGGCGACGACCGCATGCGGGCTCACGGCTGGCAGCCCCAGGGCGTCCAGCCAGCGGGTGAGGTAAAAGGCCCGCGAGTGGCTCAGGCAGCGGACCAGGGCAGCGTCAAAGCCGTCCAGGCCGCCGCCGCCCAGGTCGATGGCCACCTGGCGTGGATCCAGGCGCTCGTGCTCGATGCCCCGCTCCCTGAGGGCAACGAGGAGCAGTTTCTCCTCAACCCGGACACGGGAGCAGAACAGGGCGATCTTGGCCAACCTATTCCCCCCAGTCCTCTTCGACCTCGGGGGCCAGGTCCACGCTGACGGGATCGAGGCTCATCACCTCCAACTCGGTACCACAGTCGGGGCAGACGATGATCTCGCCTACCTCCAGGTCGCTGGCCAACTCCAGTTCGGCTGCACATTCGGGACATTCTATCATGGTGTTCCTCCTCAGGATGGGTTTGCCGCAGCGGCCTCGCCCTGCCGGGCAAGGATCGCCTTGGCTTCTTTGATCTGAGCGCGAACTGCAGCAGGCGCGGTACCGCCGCTCGTGTCGCGCATTTCTACGGAACGTTGGAAGTCAAAGACGTCGCTGACGTCCGCCTCGAACGCAGGGTGGATGGCCTGGTACTCGGCCAGGTCCAGCTCTGACAGGCAAAGGCCCAGGGCTTCGGCCCGCTGGACCGCTGCACCGGCCAGGTGATGGGCCTGCCGGAAGGGGATCCCCCGGCGCACCAGGTAGTCGGCCAGGTCGGTAGCCAGCATGGACGGATCCAGTGCGGCGGCCATGCGCCCGGGATGGATCTGCAGGGTGCGGATGGCGCCTGTGGCCACCTCCAGTTCTATGGCGAGGGTGTCCAGCGCGTCAAAGACAGCCTCCTTGTCCTCCTGAAGGTCCTTGTTGTAGGTCGAAGGCAGGCCCTTGAGCACGGTCAGCAGCCCGACCAGGTGGCCCAACATGCGGCCCGACTTGCCCCGCAGGAGCTCCAGCGAATCCGGGTTCTTTTTCTGGGGCATCAGGCTCGAGCCGGTGGCATAGGCCTCGTCCAGTTCCACAAAGCCGAACTCGCGGCTCGACCACAGGATGAGGTCCTCGGCCAACGAGCTGAGGTGGACCTGGAGCAGGGCCGCCCAGCCGAGGAATTCGACGACAAAGTCGCGGTCAGCAACGGCGTCGACGCTGTTCTCGGCGATGCGCTCAAAGCCCAGGTCGGCGGCCAGCGCCTGCCGGTCCAGGCCGAAGGGGTTGCCGGCCAGAGCACCTGCCCCCAGCGGCAGCACGGAGGTGCGCTCGCGGACACCATCCAGACGATCCTGGTCGCGTTGCAGCTTCCAGAAAGCCGACAGCAGCCAATGGCTGAACAGCAGGGGCTGGGCGGGCTGCAGGTGGGTATAACCGGGCATGATGACGTCCAGGTGGGCTCCGGCCTTGTCCACGATGGCGGCCTGCAGCGCTGAGACGGCCTGCTTCAGGAGCGCCATCTCGCCCAGGAGATACAGGCGCAGGTCGGTAGCGACCTGGTCGTTGCGCGAGCGGCCGGTATGGAGTTTGCCGGCCACCGGCCCGGCCATCTCACCCAGGCGACGCTCGACCGCGGTGTGGATGTCCTCGTCGGAGGCTTGGACCTCAAAGGTGCCGGCCTCAAATTCGGCGCGTACGGCCAGCAGGCCCTCGACCAGGCTGTTCTTTTCCGCGGAGGTCAGGATGCCGGCACGCTGCAAGGCGGCTGCGTAGGCCATGCTGCCCTCGATATCGGCGCCAAACAGCCGCCGGTCGAAGCCGATCGAGTCGCTGAAACGGCGCATCACTTTGTCGGTCTCACCCGAGAACCGGCCACCCCACAATGTCATCTCGCCACGTCTTCCTTCCAGTACATTGACATCACGTTAGTCACGCTTGAAATCGGTGTAGTCAGGTGCCTGCAGGCCAGGAAGCATGCCGTTTTGTTTGTCGACCAGGGCGCTGACCTTGAGTGGCAGACCAAAGAGGTTGATAAAGCCCTCGGCGTCGTGCTGGTCATAGACGTCGTCCTGGCCAAAGGTGGCCAGGTCCTCGCGATATAGGCTGAAGGGCGATTTGCGGCCGACGACGGTGCAACCGCCCTTGTAGAGCTTGAGCCGGACGGTGCCGGTGACGCGCTCCTGTGTTTTGGACACGAATGCGTCCAGGGCTTCGCGGAGTGGCGTGAACCACTGGCCATAGTATACGAGCTCGGCATAGCGCAGTGCCACCTGTTGCTTGTAGTGGAGGGTCTCGCGGTCCAGGCAGATGCTCTCCAACCCCTGGTGGGCGGTATAGAGCAGGGTGCCCCCCGGCGTCTCATAGACCCCGCGGGACTTCATGCCGACCAGGCGGTTCTCGACCATGTCGGCGCGGCCGACCCCGTGGGCAGCGCCCAGCTCATTGAGCTTGGTCAACAGCTCGACCGGCGCCAGAGCCTTGCCGTCGACGGCGACCGGATCCCCCTGGTTAAAGTGCACGGTCACGTACTGCGGCTGGTTGGGTGCCTCTTCTGGGGCCACGGTCAGGGTGAACATGGGCTCTTCCGGTTCTGCCCAGGGGTCTTCCAGGACGTTGCCCTCGTGGCTCATGTGCCAGATGTTGCGGTCGCGGCTGTAGGCGGATTTGGAGGTGGAGACCGGCACGCCATGGGCCTGGGCGTAGGCCAGCGCATCTTCGCGTGAGCGGATCTTCCACTCGCGCCAGGGGGCGATGACGGCCAGGAGAGGGTTCAGGGCCTTTACCGAGAGCTCAAAGCGGACCTGGTCGTTACCCTTGCCGGTGCAGCCATGGGCGATGGCATCGGCTCCCTCCTGTTCGGCGACCTTGACCAGGTACTTGGCTGTGACCGGCCGGGCAAAGGAGGTGCCCAGCAAGTACTGGCGCTCGTAGATGGCACCGGACTTGAGCGTAGGGAACGCGTACTCGGTGAGAAACTCCTGGCGCAGGTCGACGTTATAGGCCTTGCTCGCCCCGCTGGTGATCGCCTTTTCCTCCAGGCCGGCCAGTTCCTCGTCGCCCTGCCCCAGGTTGGCGGTGAATGTGATGACTTCGCAGCCATAGTTCTCCTTGAGCCAGGGCACGATGCACGAGGTGTCGAGCCCGCCGGAATAGGCCAACACCGCCTTGTTGATCTTTTTCTTCACTTTGATATCCTCCTCGGTCAGGTTGATTTGTGCGCACGTCTGCCCCGGAAAACGAATGCGCGATGGGCAGACCACCATCGCGCAAAAAAGAGCCAGCCTCCACCTGGAGGCTGGCTCTGGGTTTTCCTTTTTCGGGAAACGCCGCCTAACGAGCCTATCCAGACGGAGAGACTGGCTCCTTAGGTCGTCGTCGGTTGTCGGCTGGAACGGCGATATGCCTGTAGCTGTTCATGCCTCTTTCCCGTTTCATGTTGGCGGCAAGACTACCACAGAATGGGAATCCTGTCAAATCGACCATGCCGAGGATCGAAGCGGGAATCCGACGCCCTATTCTTTGACCATCGTCATCTTGAGCGTGCCATGGATTTCGTCGGCGACCAGCAGGCCGCCGAGCTCCATGAGCGGGTTCCACCTGATGTCAAAGTCCTTGCGGTTGACCTGGATTTTGGCCTCGAAGGCGTGGCGCCGCTGGGCTGGCTGGCCCTTGACCGGGGACAGCTCGCCCTTGTCCACGACATCAAACACGACGGGCCGGGTGATGTCCTTGATGGTCAAGTTGCCGTGGACCTTGAAGCGATTGCCATCCCAGGGGCCGACCTTGGTGCTGGTGAAGCTCATCTTGGGGAAGCGCTTGACGTCAAAACGTCCCGCGCCACGCAGGTTGCTGTCGCGCAGGCCAATGCCGGTCTTGAGGCTGGCCGTGTCGACCGTCCCCTGGACGCTGGAGGCCGGGGGATCCTCTTCGTTCATGTTCAGGACGCCCTCGAACGTGTGGAACCGGCCGCGGACATTGGTGATGCGGAGGTGCCGGACGTCGAAGGCGATCTCGGAGTTGGCAGGATCAACTTTCCAGGGCATGGTAGCTCCTCTCTGCTCTTGGCTTAGGTCATTGGTCACAAGTTAAGCGGTTCCGCCGCTTGTCAAATCGTCCAGAGATTGTGTCAATTTGGTTATGCACCTAGTCCAGTTTGACGCGATCGCAGTTGCGACGCAAAATGAGCTCATGACAGAGCCAAACGAAAACGACAAACAACCCAAGAAGCCGAGTTCCGTGCGCCACACGCGTGCTATCCAGCGTGATCGTAGCAAGCGGCAGAACGTCGGGCCGCCAGACGAGAAGATCGTCAGCGAGCTTACGGAGATCATTCATCCGATCACGCTGGCAGAAGTGACCCACTACCATCGAATGGGTCTGCGTGAACGAGTTCTGACCTTGCCGATCATGGTTGCCCTGGTGTTGAGCATGATTTGGCGACAGATCGGTCAGGTGACTGAACTGGTGCGATTGCTGCGCACAGAAGGCTTGTTGTGGGCCGAGCCAAGACGGGTCAGTCAACAAGCACTTTCTGAACGGTTTCGCACGTTTCCAGCGGAATTGTTTCACCATGTGCTGTTGGCTGTGCTGCCCGTGATGCACGCCAACTGGAAAAAGCGCCAGCGTCCTCTTCCACCCGAGATTGCGTGGGCACAGGCACACTACACTGAGGTGGTGGTGGCAGACGGTTCGACATTGGATGCGTTGCTGCGCAAAGTTGGCTTGCTGCGAGATGCTCTTGTGAATCCTCTGGCTGGCCGGATGACGGCTCTGCTCGACCTCTGCTCGCGCCTGCCCTTGCACGTTTGGTACGAAGAAGATGCCAAGGCGCATGACCAGCGCTTCTGGCCGCAGATCCTCCACGTTGTCAAAGCAGGCAGCCTGCTCATCTTTGACCTGGGCTACACCAACTTCAGTGTCTATGCTCAACTCACAGCAGCGACCGTCACCTTTATCACTCGGGCGAAGAGCAATCTGGCTTATCAGGTCGAAAAGTCGCTGCACCGTACCGCTCAAGTGCACGACTCGGTCGTGTGGATCGGCAAAGGCGATGATCGGCAGTTGATCCGCCTCATAGAAGTCTTGTATCAAGGCAAGTGGTACCGCTACCTGACGAATGAACTGGACCCGGAACGCTTGCCTGCGCCTTACGTTGTGGCATTGTACTGGCAACGGTGGCGGATTGAAGACGCGTACGCCATCGTCAAACGTCTTCTGGGCCTGGCCTACTTCTGGGTTGGCTCGCAAAACGGTGTCCTGCTCCAGCTTTGGGCGACCTGGCTTCTGTATGCGGTTCTGGTCGATTTGACCGATGCCGTCGCCGAGGCGCTGAATGAGCCGTTCGCGGCGATATCGCTCGAGATGGTCTATCGCAGCTTGTACTACTTCACCACCGCATATGATCGGGGCGAATCTGTCGATCCCGTTGCCTACCTGGCTGAGAATGCCACGTGGCTCGGTGTGCTGAAGCGTAAGCGTAAGAAACGTAGACCTTCTCCTCTCGAGTTGTTCGACTTGACAAATGCGTCAAGTCCTTAACTTGTGAGCAATGGGCTTAGGTTATGTGATAGACTCGCTCATAGGCTGCATCACAGAATAGCACGGTTCGCGGATGCGCGCATCGGCGAGAAGGCTGAAATCGTGTACAGCAAAAGACCGGGCTGGGATGGCCCTGGTGCGACAAAAGGCGTAGTCTGGAGCGTCGCTGAGGGTCCGGAAGCCGATTTGACAAATGTTTGGAAGTGTGGTATAAGAGCGCAACGTTTGGCCGGGCCGGGGTTCTACCGGACCGGCACTGGAGAGAGATGTTTGACATGAGTACATATCCATACCTGATCCCAGCCGCTATGGTGATTATTCTGGTCCTTGTTGAGCTCCTTAGCATTAAGGAGCGTTTCGCGGTTGGGAGGGTAAATGTCTGATCAGGCATAACCACACTGAGAGCCAGGGCCTCCCAACAGGGAGGCTTTTTTTGTTGGCCGCATGCCGAGCGTCGCGAGCCTGTGCGGGGCAGGTCGAACCAGGCTTCACAGCACTGCACGCTCCTGGCCTGGCATTGGGGAACCATCTATCACGAGGAGGCGGTTTGGATGAAAAGTGACGCCATCAAGCGGGGGGTGGCCAGGGCGCCGCACCGGTCGTTGCTCCGGGCCCTGGGCTGTACCGACCAGGAGATCGAGCAGCCATTCGTCGGTGTGATCAACTCGTACAACGAGGCCATTCCGGGCCACATGGGGTTGCGGCAGACCGCGGAGGCGGTCAAGGCCGGCATTCGCATGGCCGGAGGCACGCCGTTTGAGTGCGGCACCATCGGGGTCTGTGATGGGCTGGCCATGAACCATCCAGGCATGAAGTACTCTTTGGCCAGCCGGGAGCTGATTGCCGATTCGGTCGAGGTGGTGGCGGAAGCCCACGCCTTTGATGCGCTGGTCCTCATCCCCAACTGCGACAAGATCATACCCGGGATGTTGATGGCTGCGGCCCGCCTGGACCTGCCCACCGTCGTGGTGAGCGGCGGCCCGATGCTGGCTGGCAGCCTGGATGGCCAGGCTGTGGACCTGAGCGACGTGTTCATGGCTGTCGGCGCGGTCAGCCGCGGCGAGATGTCAGAGGAGGAGCTCCTGCGCCTGGAGCGGGCCGCCTGTCCCAGTTGCGGCTCGTGCGCGGGCATGTTCACGGCCAATACGATGAACTGCCTGACCGAAGCCCTGGGCATGGGCCTGCCCGGACAGGGGACCATCCCGGCTGTATACTCAGCGCGGCTGGCCCTGGCCAAAGAGGCTGGCAGCCAGGTCATGGCGCTCCTGGGCCGGGATATCCGGCCCTCGGCCATCATGACCGAGGCGGCTTTCCGCAACGCGTTTGCCGTCGACATGGCCCTGGGCGGCTCGACCAATTCCGTGCTCCACTTGCTGGCCATCGCCCACGAGGCTGGCGTCGAGATCCCTCTGCCACAACTGAATGAATACAGTGCCCGCACACCCCACCTATGCCGCATGAGCCCGGCAGCAGGTGGTCACTATATCGAGGACCTGGACCGCGCGGGAGGCATACACGCGGTCATGCAGCGCCTGATGGAGGGCGGCCTGCTGGATGGTGAAGCACTGACGGTGACTGGGCGCACTGTGGCCCAGAACCTGGAGGGCGTGACCGTCTGTGATGATACCGTCGTCCGGCCCCTCGACCGGCCCTATTCGGCCAGTGGCGGTCTGGCCATCCTCTTTGGCAACCTGGCACCCGGTGGCGCCGTGGTCAAGCAGGCAGTTGTCTCCCCGGCGATGCAGCGTCACGCAGGCCCGGCGCGCGTCTTTGAGTCTGAAGAAGCGGCAACGGCAGCCATCATGGCCGGGGAGTTCCAGGAGGGGGATGTGATCGTCATCCGCTACGAGGGCCCAAAGGGTGGGCCGGGCATGCGCGAGATGCTGACCCCGACATCGCTGCTATCGGGCATGGGACTAGACGACAAGGTCGCCCTGCTGACGGACGGGCGTTTCTCCGGTGCGACGCGGGGGGCGGCCATCGGCCACATCTCGCCCGAGGCCGCTGAGCGGGGCCTGCTGGCCGCGGTGCGCGACGGCGATCTGATCCGCATCGATATCCCGAGCCGCAGCCTGGAGTTGGAGGTGCCCGCAGCCGAGATCGAGGCCCGGCTGGCGAGCCTGCCGGCCTGGCAGCCTACGACCAGGTCGAGCTATCTACGGCGTTATGCCCAGGCAGTGACCTCGGCCAGCACCGGCGCCGTGTTCCGGATGCCAACGGGCACCGCCAGCAAGACAGTGGAAGACGGGCAGACGGGCGCCGCCGTCACAGATTGGAGGGAGGGACAGTCATGAAGCGAACAGGAGCACAGGCGGTTTGGGAGAGCCTGGTCCGCGAAGGCGTGGACACAGCCTTTGGCATATCGGGTGGTGCGGTGATCCACCTATATCACGCCCTGCCCGACTATCCGATCCACCACGTCTTGATGCGCCACGAACAGGGTGCAGCCCACGCGGCCGATGGTTATGCCCGGGCGACCGGCAAGGTCGGCGTATGTGTGGCAACCTCGGGGCCGGGCGCCACAAACCTGGTCACGGGCCTGGCGACGGCGTACATGGATTCTTCACCCGTGGTGGCCATTACCGGGCAGGTGGCCACCCCGGTCATCGGCACCGATGCCTTCCAGGAGGTGGACATCACGGGCATCACCCTGCCTATCACCAAGCATAACTACCTGGTCACGGACGTCGAGGAGCTGCCCCTGGTGATGAAGGAGGCTTTTTACATTGCCCGGAGCGGCCGGCCCGGCCCTGTCCTGGTCGACATAGCCAAGGACGTGCAGGCTGCCGAGTTTGACTACGACTATCCCGACGAGGTGCGCCTGCCGGGGTACCGCCTGCCCGCTGGCGACATCTCGGCGCAACTCGAGGCTGCAGCGGAGATGATCGAATCAGCAGAGAGGCCGCTGATCGTGGCCGGTCATGGCGTGGTCTTGGGCGCCGCCGAGGACAGCCTGCTCCGCCTGGTGGAGCAGACGCAGATCCCCGTGGTCACGACGCTGCTGGGGATCAGCGCCATTCCCGAGACCCATCCGCTGTGCCTGGGCATGGCCGGGATGCATGGTGAGGCCTATGCCAACCTGGCGCTGGCGGAAGCGGACCTGTTGATCGCCCTGGGCAGTCGCTTTGACGACCGCCTTACGGGACCCGTGGATGGTTTTGGCGCCCAGGCGAAGGTTATCCACGTAGACATTGACACGGTCGAGATCAACAAGAATGTGCTCACCGACCTGGCCGTGGTCGGCGACCTGCGGGACGTCTTGCCGCAATTGATCTCCGCTGTCGACGAGAGGAACCGCGATGAGTGGTTGGCCCGCATCCGGCTCTGGCGCGAGGAGTCTGCCCAGCGGGACATAGTCGGGCAGGAGACAGACGAGCTGGTGCCCCAGTTCGTGATGCGCCAGATATGGCACGCCACGCGCGGTGAGGTGATCATGGTCTCGGACGTGGGCCAGAACCAGATGTGGGAGGCCCAGTACTTTGTCCACCACCGGCGTCGCGGGCTGCTGTCCTCGGGCGGGCTGGGGACCATGGGCTTTGCCCTGCCGGCGGCCATCGGAGCGCAGTTGGGCCTTCCCGAGCAGCAGGTCTGGGTAACCGCCGGGGACGGCGGGTTCCAGATGAACATCCAGGAACTGGCGACGGTCGTCCAGGAGAAGCTGCCGGTCAAGATCGCCATCATGAACAACGGTTACCTGGGCATGGTGCGCCAGTGGCAGCAGCTCTTCTTCGAGGGCCGCTATTCGGGCACGCCGCTGTTGGGCCCGGATTTTGCCAAGGTCGCGGAGGCGTATGGCATCCCGGGCATCACCATCCGGGAGAAGGCCCAAGTAGACGCGGCCATCCTGCAGGCGGTCGAGACCGAGGGTCCGGTGCTGATCGACTTTCGCATCGTGCAGGAGGAAAACGTCTACCCGATGGTGGCCCCGGGGCGGCCGGTCAATGAGATGATCCGCAGGCCTATGCCTACGGGGAAGCGGTAGGGGAGGTGAGACAATGGAAAAGCATACGCTGATCGCGCTGATGGAGGACAAGCCGGGCGTGCTGAACCGGGTCTCTGGCCTGTTCCGGCGCCGGAACTATAACATCGAGAGCCTGAGTGTCGGCCACAGCGAGACCGGTGGCATCTCGCGGATGACCATCGTCGTCAACGGCGACGAGCGCATCGTCGAGCAGGTGGTGAAGCAGCTAGACAAGCTGGTCAACGTGACCGACGTGATCGACGTCAGCCATAGGGACAGCGTGTTCCGCGAACTGGCGCTGATCAAGGTGAACGCGGGCCCGGGCAAGCGGTCGGAGATCATCGAGTTGACCAGCGTCTTTCGCGCCAGGGTGGTGGACGTGGGCGCGACCTCGCTGACTGTCGAGATCACGGGTCCCGAGAGCAGGGTCAATTCCTTGATCGGCCTGTTGGAGCCGTATGGCATCGAAGAACTGGCTCGGACCGGGCGTGTGGCGATGGTCCGCAGCGGCAACGGAAACGGCAGCAGCCGCGGCATCGACTTTTAGACTAACCAGGACAGGGAGAAAAAAATGGCCAAGATCGACTTTGGGGGCGTTGTCGAAGAGGTGGTCACGCGGGACGAGTTCCCGCTGGAACGAGCTCGGTCTGTGCTTCAGGACGAGGTCGTAGCAGTGCTGGGATATGGTGTGCAAGGACCGGCACAGGCGCTCAACATGCGGGACAATGGGATCCGGGTGATCGTCGGTGGCGATCCACAGCGCAGGCGCTCCTGGGACAAGGCGGTCAGCGATGGCTGGGTCCCTGGTCAGACCCTGCTGCCCTGGGCGGAGGCGGTGCAGCGTGGCACGATCATCCAGTACCTGGTCTCGGATGCAGCGCAGATGATCCTGTGGCCGGCCATCCAGCCTCTGTTGAAGGAAGGGGATGCGCTCTTCTTCTCGCATGGTTTCGGCCTGGTGTACAACGATCAGACGGGGATCGTGCCCCCTCCTTTTGTGGACGTGATCCTGGTGGCCCCGAAGGGATCCGGGGCCAGCGTGCGGGCAAACTACCTGGCTGGCAGTGGCATCAACAGCAGCTTTGCGGTGCAGCAGGACTATACCGGGCGGGCGCTGGAGCGCACCCTGGCCGTGGGCATCGCCATCGGCTCTGGCTACCTCTTTCCCACCAGCTTCGAGCGCGAGGTCTACAGCGACCTGACCGGCGAACGGGGAGTCCTGATGGGTGCCCTGGCCGGGGTGATGGAGGCCCAGTACCGGACCCTGCGGGCCCACGGTCACAGCCCCAGCGAGGCCTTTAACGAGACGGTTGAGGAACTGACCCAGAGCCTCATCCGGCTGGTCGACCAGAACGGCATGGATTGGATGTACGAGAACTGCAGTGCTACGGCCCGGCGCGGTGCCCTGGATTGGCGACACCGGTTCCGGGAGGCGGTGATGCCGGTCTTTGACGAGCTGTACCAAAGCGTGGTCGACGGAGAGGAGACACGCATCGTATTGGAGGCAAACAGCGCGCCCGACTATAAGGAAAAGCTGGACGAGGAATTGCGCGAGATGCGCGAGTCCGAAATGTGGCGCGCGGGTGCGGCGGTCCGTTCCCTGCGGCCTGATAACTGGGCCCGGTAGATCGAGCCCGTATGGTCAGCTCGGGGATCAAGCCCATGGTCAAGCCGGGAAGGCGATCTGGCGACGTCACAGCAGAGCCTTTCATCTCGGTGGAAGGCGCCGTCCTTCGCCGGGATGGCGGAGGGACCGGGCCAGCCATCTGGTGGCAGATCCTGGGCGACCAGCACTGGGCTGTGCTCGGCCCCAACGGTTCGGGCAAGTCGACGCTCATGCTCAAGATCGCGGGGCACCTGCCGGCCGAGGCTGGGCGGATCGTCTACCACTTGACTGCGGACGGCTCGGCCAGTCGTCCTATCACGACACGTGACCAGGTCAAGGGCCGCCAGATAGCGTATGTCGACTTTCGACTGCAGAGATCGTTCCTCAACCGTGAGGCGCCCTTCCACCAGGCTCGCTGGAACAGCCTGAGCAGCGGAGACGCGCCGCTGGTGTCCGAGTATCTGTCGGAGGCAGCGGTCAACTGCGCCAATCCCTATCAGGTGGTCGACACGCGTGGAGATCCGGAGCGGTTCCAGGCCGAACGGGCGCGGGTGGTTGCCCTGCTGGGCATCGAGCCTCTGCTGGACAGGCGCCTGGTTCAGATCTCCAGCGGCGAGCGGCGCAAGGTGGTGATGGCCCGGGCGCTTTTGCAGCGGCCGCGGCTGCTGATCCTGGACAACCCGTTTGCCGGGCTTGATCAGGGGTTCAGGCCGAGGCTGCGGGAGATCATCGGGCGGCTACTGATGGACGAGATGCGCGTGATGGTCGTGGCCACAGAGTGGGATGATGTCCCGGCGGGCATCACCCACGTCCTGCTTCTGGACCGCGGCCGGGTCGTGGCGCAGGGACCGCGGGAAAGCGTCCTGGCCCGGTCTGCCGGGCCAGCCAGCCCTGAGCCGGTGAGCAGCGAACAGGCCCCGGTGCGCCTCGGCCCTTCCGGGTCCAGGGGTGAGGCGCGGACCTTCGCCGGCAGCGCGCTGGTAGATATGCAGGGTGTCAACGTAACCTACAGTGGCATCCGGATCTTGAGCCAGGTTGATTGGACGGTGCACTGCGGGGAGCATTGGGCAGTGCTTGGCCCGAACGGGGCTGGCAAGTCGACCCTGCTGAGCCTCCTTCTGGGCGACAACCCGCAGGCCTACGCCAACAGGGTCACGCTCTTTGGCCGCCGGCGTGGGACGGGAGAGAGCATCTGGGAGGTCAAGGGGCGCATCGGCTGGGCGGCACCGGAGCTGCAGCTGCTCACGCCGGCTGGCCTGTCCTGCCGGGAGGTGGTGTGCTCGGGATTCTTTGACTCTGTGGGGCTCTTCCGGCGCTGCTCGCCCTGGCAGCAGGAGGAGGCCAGTCATTGGCTTGAGCGCCTGGGCCTGTCGGGCCTTGCCCAGGCACCGTTCGGCGCGCTGTCGGAGGGCCTGCAGCGGCTGGTACTGGTGGCCCGGGCGGCGGTCAAGCGCCCAGCGCTGCTGGTTTTGGACGAGCCCTGCCAGGGCCTGGATGCAGAGCGCCGGGACCTGGTGTTGGACGCGGTGGACGGGATCGGGCGGAGCCTGGATAGCAGCATCATCTATGTCACCCACGATCCGCGGGCGCTGCCCGGGATCATCACCCACGCGCTAAGGCTGGACCGGGGACAGGTCACAGCGCGCGGACCGGTGAACGGCCGGGGCCTGTGGGAATGGGCGGAGCCAGCGCAGCGGGCAGCCCCTGCAAGGGACGATGGCTGCGCCCGCTGAAACGAAGGCTGGTAGCGAGGAGAGTATGATGGACGGAAGCGGGGTTGGCACTGGACAGCGAGTGATGGTTTTTGACACGACGTTGCGCGACGGGGAGCAGTCGCCCGGGGCGGCCCTCAACGTCAACGAGAAGGTCGAGATCGCCCATGCCCTGGAAGAGATGGGCGTCGACATCCTGGAAGCCGGCTTTCCCATCTCATCGCCCGGCGATTTCCGGGCCGTCGAGCGGATCTCGGAGGAGATGCGCAACTGTGTCGTGTGTGGGCTGACGCGCGCCCACCGCAAGGACATCGAGGTGGCCGCAGAGGCATTGCGGGCCGCCGTGCACCCACGCATCCACACCGGGTTGGGTGTCTCTGATGTCCACGTCCAGTACAAACTGCGGACCACGCGCGAAGACGCCCTGGCTATGGGTGTGGACGCCGTCCGGCATGCCAAACGCTTTGTGGAGGATGTGCAGTACTATGCCGAGGACGCGGGCCGGGCGGAGCCGGCCTACCTCTACCGCGTGCTCGAGGCAGTCATCGCCGCGGGGGCGACGGTGGTCAATATCCCCGATACGACGGGCTACTCGACGCCCGAGGAATTCGGGGCGCTCATCGCCGGCATCGTCGACCACGTGCCCAACATCGACAAGGCCGTCATCTCCGTGCACTGCCACAACGACCTGGGTATGGCCACGGCCAATACCCTGGCTGCCCTGGTCAATGGCGCTCGCCAGATCGAGGTGACGATGAACGGCATCGGCGAGCGGGCTGGCAATTGCTCCCTGGAGGAGGTGGTCATGGCCCTGCGCACAAGGCGCGACCACTACCGCCTGGAGACCGGCGTCGACGCGCGGCGGATCTATCCCATCAGCCGGCTCGTGAGCCAGTTGACGGGGATCCCGGTCCAGCCCAATAAGGCTGTCGTCGGTACCAACGCCTTTGCCCACTCCTCCGGCATTCACCAGGACGGCGTCCTGAAGGAGCGGACGACGTACGAGATCATGAATCCCCGTGACGTGGGCGTGCCCGACTCTGAGATCGTGCTGTCGGCCCGCTCCGGGCGGGCCGGCCTGCGGCACCGCCTCGCCGAGCTGGGCTATACCTTCCAGGAAGACCAGTTCGAGAAGCTGTACGAGCGGTTCCTGAGGGTGGCAGACAAGAAAAAGACGGTGGATACGCGGGACCTGGAAGCGATCATCGCCGACGAAGTGCAGGTCTTTTTCGAAGAGACCTACCACCTGGAGCAGGTGCAGGTCGCGTGCGGAGATCGCGCCATCCCCACGGCCACGGTCAGCATCCGCGGGCCAGATGGGCAGGTAACCTGCGACGCCGACCACGGCGCCGGCCCGGTCGATGCTGTCTACCGGGCTATCAACCGGGTCATTGGCGAGCCCAATGAGCTGATCGAGTTCTCCATCCAGGCGGTCACCGAAGGCATCGACGCCGTGGGCCGGGTGACCATCCGCATCCAGGCGGAGGATCCGGTCAAGGAGAATGGCTTTGAGCGCAGGGTGTTTAGCGGGCGCGGCTCCGACACAGACATTGTTGTGGCCAGCGCCAAGGCGTACATGTTTGCCCTGAACCGCCTCATCGCCGCCCGCCGCGAGGCAGACCAGCAGGCCAGTGCAGGAGGAGCCACCTGATGGGATACACCCTGTCCGAAAAGATCCTGGCGGCACACGCCGGGTTGGCGGCAGCCCGCGCCGGCCAGTTTGTAGATGTAGCAGTCGACATCGTCTTGAGCAACGACATCACTGCACCGATCGCCATCCGCGAGTTCGAGGAACTGGGCGTGGAGCGGGTCTTTGACCCGGAGCGGGTGGTGATGGTGCCGGATCACTTTGCACCGAACAAGGACATTGCCTCTGCCGAGCAGTGCCGCAGGGTCCGGGAGTTTGCCCGGGCGCAGGGGCTGCGCCACTATTTTGAGGTGGGACGCATGGGCATCGAACACGTCCTGCTGCCGGAACAGGGCCTGGTCGTGCCTGGCGACGTCATCGTGGGCGCAGATTCGCACACCTGCACCTACGGGGCCCTGGGCGCTTTTGCCACAGGCATGGGCAGCACCGATATCGCGGTGGCCATGGCCACGGGCAGGACCTGGATGCGGGTGCCGGAGACGATCCATATCTCCTACCACGGCTCGCTCCAGCCCTATGTTGGCGGCAAGGACCTGATCCTCTATACCCTGGGGCAGATCGGCGTCGATGGCGCGCGCTATCAGACCATCGAGTTTGCCGGACCGGTCCTGGAGGCACTGTCGATGGACGGCCGGCTGACCATGGCCAACATGGCCATCGAGGGTGGGGCCAAGGCCGGCCTGTTTGCCGTGGACGAAAGGACCAGGGCCTACCTGGATGGCAGGGCGGCGCGGCCGTGGCAGGCGTACCAGGCCGACGACGATGCCGTCTATGTGCGGAGGCTAGAGATCGACGTGGCACAGATCGAGCCCCAGGTGGCCTTCCCTCACCTCCCCGAAAATGCGCGAGCGGTGAGCGAGGCGGGCGAGATCGTGATCGACCAGGTTGTCATTGGTTCGTGCACCAACGGCCGGCTGGAGGATCTGCGCGTCGCGGCGGCGATCCTGCGGGGCAGGCAGGTGCATGCCAACGTCCGCTGCATCGTCATCCCCGGCAGCCAACAGGTCTACCTGGACGCGGCCCGGGAGGGCCTGCTGGAAGCGTTCGTCACGGCAGGGGCTGCAGTCAGCACCCCGACGTGCGGGCCCTGCCTGGGCGGCTACATGGGCGTCCTGGCAGCGGGCGAGCGAGCCGTGAGCACCACCAACCGTAACTTTCGAGGGCGCATGGGGCATCCTGATAGCCAGGTCTACCTGGCCAGCCCGGCTGTGGCGGCGGCCTCGGCCGTTGCGGGCAAGATCGCACACCCGGCCTCGTTTGATGGCCAGAGGGACGAGGAGAAGGCACTGTGAGACTACGAGGACGGGTGTGGAAGTATGGCGATCACGTCGATACGGATGCCATCATCCCGGCGCGCTATCTGAACGTATCCACCGCAGAGGCACTGGCGCCGCACTGCATGGAGGACATTGACCCGACGTTCGCTGCGCAAGTAAAGGAGGGGGACATGATCGTCGCCGGCGAGAACTTCGGCTGCGGCTCGTCCCGGGAGCACGCGCCGCTGGCGATCAAGGGGGCGGGCGTGAGCGGCGTGGTGGCGTGCAGCTTTGCCCGCATCTTTTACCGGAATGCGATCAACGTCGGGCTGCCGATCTTGGAGAGCGCGGAAGCCGCCGCTGGGGTGGAAAGCGGGCAGGAGCTGGAGGTCGACCTGGAAGCGGGCGAGATACAGAATCTGGTCACCGGCGAGACGTGGCGGGCAGAGCCCTACCCGCCGTTCATGATGGGCATCATTCGCGCCGGTGGGCTGGTGCCCTATACCCGGCGCAACCTGGTCGCGGGCCAGGGGACTGCAGTCGTAGAAGGAAGGGGCAACGTATGAGCGGCAGGGAAGGCCATACGGCTCAAATCGCGATCTTGCCCGGGGACGGGATCGGGCCGGAAGTGATCGCCGAAGCACAGAAGGTCCTGATGGCAGTGGCCGAGCGTTTTGGCCGGCAGTTTGACATGGGGCAATATGCCGTAGGTGGGGCCGCCATCGAGGCCTACGGCGAGCCGCTGCCAGAGGAGACGATGGCGGCCTGCAGATCAGCGGATGCGGTGCTCTTTGGTGCCGTGGGCGATCCGCGCTACAGCGACCCCGGGCTCTCGGTCCGGCCGGAGCAGGCATTGTTCGGGCTGCGTTTGGGGTTCCGCCTGTTCGCCAACCTGCGACCGGTGACCGTGCACCCGGCGTTGGTCAACGCCTCGCCGCTGAAGGCGGAGCTGGTGCGCGACGTCGATCTGATCGTGGTCCGGGAACTCACCGGCGGTATCTATTATGGCCAGCCCCGGGTTGAGGGTGACGAGCGGGCGGTGGACACGATGGTCTACACGAGGGCCGAAGTGGAGGCCATCGCCCACGTGGCCTTTCGCATTGCCCGGGAGCGCCGGCTGAAGGTCACGTCGGTGGACAAGGCCAATGTGCTGGCCTGCTCGCGGCTGTGGCGGCGCACGGTGGAGCGCGTGGCCCAGGACTATGGGGACGTGATGCTGGAGCACCTGCTCGTCGATGCGGCCACGATGCATCTGCTGAAGCGACCCCGGGATTTTGACGTGGTTCTGACGGCCAACCAGTTTGGCGACATCCTCAGCGACGAGACGTCGGTCCTGGCCGGCTCGATGGGCATGTTGCCCTCCGCGTCCTTGGGCGTGGGGCACTTTGGCCTGTACGAGCCGGTGCATGGCTCGGCGCCGGACATTGCCGGGCGGGGGGTGGCCAATCCCCTGGCGGCGATCTTGAGCGCGGCTATGCTCTTGCGCCACTCGTTGGG
>JAMJFU010000510.1 GCA_023544525.1 Anaerolineae bacterium
CCGGATGTGGACGGAAGAAATGTATGGCGACATGAAGGGACACGGATTCGATCTCGAAGCGACGCACCTGCAAGACCTCGACCGGTTGTCGCGATTGGTCTTGGGTGTGTGTCTGCTCTATGTCTGGCTGATTTCCTTGGGAAGTTGGGTCGTCAAGAATGGACGGCGGCATTTGGTGGATCGCAAAGATCGCCGCGACAAGAGCTACTTCCGTCTTGGTTGGGACTGGCTCGAACGCTCTTTTGCTCAAGGGCAATCTCTCAGACTACGTTTTGTACCTTATGGACCAAAGTGATAGGTGGCTAGATCTCCACCTCCTTCTGGCCCAGCAAACGTTCCAACTGCGCAATGCGGCGCTCGTACTCGGCTACGGCCCCATCTTTGGCAAACAGCTCCGGTCCCTCTTCCAAGATGGTCTTCGTCCACTTGTTGACCGAGTTGGGATGGACCCCATACGCCTTGGCCACCTGGCTCGGCTTCTTGTTATCCTTCAGCACCTCCATGGCGATCTGGAACTTGAGCCTGGGCGAATACTGCCTTGCCATGCTGTCCTCCTCCTGTCTGTCGTATCTATCATCGCACAATTCCTGGAGGAGGTCAACTTTCTCACACAAGCACTTGGTTCAACTTTTTGGGTACAGGTCTACGAAACACTGCAGCAGCTCGAGGATGAATTGCAGCTC
>JAMJFU010000511.1 GCA_023544525.1 Anaerolineae bacterium
GTGGATCAGCCTAGCGCAGCCCAGCATTGAGAGCTGACGTGCCCAGGGCACAAGCCGGCCTGCCCGGCAGCGCTGTCGAGGAATCCCCAGCTTGCTGGGGCTGGTTGTGTCGGGGGGACAGGCTGCCACTATTGCCCGTTGCTGCGCCCAGGCCAGCTACCCGAGCGAGCTCGGGATTCCAGAGCAGGTGCGCCGCCCGGGGGCCCGTGGTCCTGCTGGGCAGCGTTGTCGGGGAATCCCCAGCTTGCTGGGGTTGGTGGTGTCTGGGGGACTGACTGCCACGATTGCCCGTTGCTGCGCCCAAGCCAGCCACCCGAGCGAGCTCGGGACTCCAGAACAGCCGGTGCCTGGTGGCCCGTTGTCCTGCTGGGCAGCGTTGTCGGGGAATCCCCAGCTTGCTGGGGTTGGTTGCGTCAGGGGGACAGGCTGCCACAATTGCCCGTTGCTGCGCCCGAGCCAGCCACCCGAGCGAGCTCGGGATTCCAGAGCAGCCGGTGACCGGTGGCAAGCCAGCCTGCCGGGCAGCGTTGTCGAGGAATCCCCAGCTTGCTGGGGTTGGTTG
>JAMJFU010000512.1 GCA_023544525.1 Anaerolineae bacterium
CTGACGGGGATGGCCAACCGCATGCTGAGCTTCGCCTACAAGCGCTTCGACGGGGTGGTGCCCGAACCGGGCACCCTCGATGACGAGGATCGGGCGCTCCTGGAAAAGGTCGAGGCTGGCTTTGAGACGGTGGGCGCGCTGCCGCAGGGAACGCCTGCAAGTTCCGCGCCGCTCCTTCGGTTCCCTCAGGACAGGCCTCGGCGAGGCGTTAGCGCAGGCCCGCGAGGCCAACGGCTACCTCGACCGCAAAGCGCCCTGGTTCCAGATCAAGGAAGATCCAGCCGCGGCGGCGACGACGGTGTACGTGATCCTGCGCGTTGTGGACAACCTGAAGACCATCCTGGCGCCGACGCTCTGCGTGCCCCACACCGCCCAGCAACTCCACGAGTACCTAGCTACGCATCCCCGCAAGGGGGTGGGCTACGAGGGCCAGCTCTTCGGCACGCAGCACGTGGTCAAGTACCAGGAAGAGACGCGCAGCCACAACGCGCTGACGTACGATCACAGCGGGGCAGTGGGCACGTGGAGCCAAAGCGAGCTGCCGGCGGGCCAGGCGTTGCG
>JAMJFU010000513.1 GCA_023544525.1 Anaerolineae bacterium
CCTGTGCCACGCAGTCAAGGAACGTCTCCGTCGTTGGACAAAGCCGGACAGCCAATCGCTTGCCCTCAATGCCGTGTTGGACCTTAGCCGCAGCAAGTCGGAACTGGTACTCGAAAACGCACTCTTGCGCCGGCAGGTGAAACGCCCTGCACTCACCTGGCATGACCGTGCTCTGTTTGTCCTCATGGCCAGCAAGCTCGCGACCTGGAAGACGGCTCTGATGATCGTTCAGCCCGAGACTCTGTTACGATGGCATCGTGACCTGTTTCGGTGTGTTTGGAGACACAAGTCGAGACGCAAGGGGAAGAAAGGCCGAGAGCCCTTGGCCGAGGATATTGTGAATCTCATCAAGAACATGGCGAAGGACAATCGCACCTGGGGCGCTGAACGGATACGGGGAGAACTGCTGAAGCTGGGCGTCAAGGTGGCCAAGAGCACCATTCAGAAGTACATTAGGCAGGTGCGCTCACCACTTGCTACGAAGCAGACGTGGGCCACTTTCCTTCGCAACCATGCCAAAGACATCTGGGCCGTTGACTTTCTGCAGGGGTATGACCTGT
>JAMJFU010000514.1 GCA_023544525.1 Anaerolineae bacterium
CTATCCGCATGCTGCCCAATCCCCAATCTCCAATCCCCAATCCCTAATCTCCAATCCCGAATTCCCCCATATTTTTCCGAATCTTGCCCCCCTTAGTTGACGAAACCGAACATTCGTTCTATAATAGAACCATGAGTCCATCCACAGTGCGTACCAACCTGTCATTGCGAGCCGCCGTCGTTTGGCGGCGAAGTCCATCCATAGTGCGTACGAACCTGTCATTGCGAGCCGCCGTCGTTTGGCGGCGAAGCAATCCCCACCTGCCCCCAGGAGACCGCATCGGCCCCAACGGCCGCCTTCTTGCCATCCCTGTCATTGCCAGGCAGGGCACCGGCCGAAGCAATCCCCACCTGCCCCCAGGAGACCACATCGGCCCCAACGGCCGCCCTCTTGCCATCCCTGTCATTGCCGTCCCTGGCATTGCCAGGCTGGGCACCGACCGAAGCAATCCCCACCTGCCCCCAGGAGACCGCGTCGGCAGCCCCGGACCCTCGTCCCACCGGCCGCCGCCCCCGCCGGCCCGCGAGG
>JAMJFU010000515.1 GCA_023544525.1 Anaerolineae bacterium
CACCGGTACCATAGAAGAGTGGGAGATCCACAACTTTACCATGGACGCCCATCCTATCCATATCCATCTGGTGCAGTTCCAGGTAGTTGGCCGTTTCGCAGCAGACGGGGTAACGCTGATAGGCGGTCCTGAACCTGGAGAAACAGGATTTAAGGATACTGTCATCGCTTACCCTGATGAGGTTACCAAGGTAATTGCAAGGTTTGACATCCCTGGCAGATTCGTATGGCACTGTCACATTGTCGAACATGAGGACAACGAGATGATGCGGCCGTACGATATCGTTTAAAAAGCAATATGCATGAATATATGGGAACTGCCATGTGGCAGCTCTCATGTATATTTTTTACGATTTGTGTTACATTCTTTTTTAATGGAAATGCCTCCATTATCGTACCAAAAATACCGGTCGTACCGGTATGGACCAGTGGATGCTCGTGGAATATACATGCCAAAACGTCTCTGTCACTGCCGGTACGTTGAGGCTTGTTCAAAAAGTTAAATATCATTGGGGGATAATCAGG
>JAMJFU010000051.1 GCA_023544525.1 Anaerolineae bacterium
GTCCTCGCGGCGGGTCTTCATGCCGCCCACGCGCAGTTGCACGATGACATAGCCGGCCCCTTCGAGGCCCTGCTGGCGGTCGGTGGTGGGTACGATCTGGAAGGGGCCGCCATGGGCGGCGGCCATGCGCTGGACAAAGCCGCCCACCACCGCCAGCCGGTCTGCGTCCGGGTCGACGAGCCACAGCTCGCGGATCCCCAGGCTCGCCGCCCGATCGAGGAAGCCACTGACCAGCTCCGGGGTGTAGGTGGAGCCCCCGCCGATGACGGTGATCTTCATGGAACCCACTTCGACGCCAGCAGCCGGTCCCGAACCCCTTTGTAGTCCAAGCCTGCCCGCTCCATGCCCAGCAGCACGCCGCCCACCACGGGCGGTGCGGCCAGCCGCGTGAAATGCGCCCGGGGCGCCTCGCTGCGGACCACCTCCTCCAGGGGCGCGATCAACGGCCGGCCGGCGCCAAACAGGCTGCCGGCCAGCACCACCTCGACCGGCAGCGCCGCCAGATCCAGCTGGCGGATGACGCCCAGGGCCAGGCCCCCCAACTCCTGCCCGGCCCAGTGGACGACACGTCGGGCCACGGCGTCACCCCCGGCTGCGACCTCGAACACCCGTGGCGCGGCGGCGGGCGGGATGGACAGGCGACCCAAGGTCAGGCCCTCAAAGAGGGCCGCCTCGTCCTCGGCGCCGGTCAGCGCCAGAAACGCCTCCGCCAGGCGCGTAGGCGGCCCGCGGCGTGTCCAGGCCCGGGCCACCTCCTGCACGGCCCGCTCCACGAGCTCCACGGCCCCGGCGTACTCGGCCACCCTGGAGCCGTAGCCGATCATGCGTCCCAGGCGGCCGTCGCGGTCGCGGCCCCAGCAGTTCGCGCTCGTGCCCGCCACCACGGCCACGCCCCAGCCCTCGCTGGCTCCCGCCAGCAGCGCGATCAGCGCGTCGTTAACCAGCACCACCGGGCCAGCCAGCCCCAGCTGGCCGATCGCTTCCAGCATGGGCGGCGCCTCCGACGGCCAGTCGTAGCCCGCCACGCCCAGCCCCGCTGCCGCAATGTCCTCGGGTTGCAAGCCAGCTGCAGCCAGCGCTTCGTCCGTGATCTGGGCCAGCGTCTCCCGGAAGCCAGCCCAGCCCACGTCCTCATAGTTCCCCGAGCCACCCCGGCCAAGGCCCAGCACCCGGCCCGCCCCGTCGGCGACCAGGGCGTGGCTCTTGCTGGCACCGATATCGATGCCCAGGTAAGCGCGCATCCTACACTCCGCTGCTCATGATGGCCCGGGCCTGGACCCTTCCTGCGACCCGCCCAGCGTGACCTCGACCCTGACCGCCACCGTCCCCGCTGGCGGCAGGGGCACGACGTCTCCCGTTACCGGACGGCCGTCCACGGCGAGCGTGACCGCGTTGCCCGGCCCGGCCCGCGTCACGGTGATGTGGTAGGCCACACCGCGATAGACCCGCCGGGCCGTATAGCCCGGCCAATCCTCCGGCAGGACCGGGGCCACCTGCAGCCCATTCAGCGTGGGCCGGATACCCAGGATCCACTGGGTGATGGCCACATAGTTCCAGGCCGCCGTGCCCGTCAGCCACGAGTTCTTGGCCTCGCCAAAGGTGGGCGCATCCTGCCCGGCGATCATCTGGGCATACACGTACGGTTCGCAGCGGTGTATGTCGCTGATCGCCTCCCGCGCCGACGGGTTGATGCGCAGGTAATAGTCGTGCGCCTGGTCGCCGTGCCCGAGCCGGGCCTCGGCGATCATGATCCAGGGGTTGGTGTGGCAAAAGACCCCGCCGTTCTCCTTGTAGCCCGGCGGATAGGACGAGATCTCGCCCAGGTGCAGGTAATAGCGCGAATAGGCGGGCTGGAGCAAGACAATGCCGTGTGACGTGGCCAGGCGCTCCTGGACCGAGGCCAGCGCCTGCGCCCCGCGGCCATCGTCCAGGCCGAGGCCAGCCAGCAGGCACATGCCCTGGGGCTCGATGTAGATCTGGCCCTCCTCACACTCGTGAGACCCCACCTTCTGCCCGCGGCTGTCGTAGGCGCGCAAGAACCAGGCCCCGTCCCAGGCATGCTCTGCCACGGTGGCTGCCATGCGCTCCGCATAGTAGCGATAAGCCTCCGCTTCGGCCACCAGGCCACGTCCCTGGGCCAGGGCCGCCATCTCCTCCGCGGCCAACACAAAGGCCGCAGCGATGAAGGCCGACTCGGCCAGCGGCCCCTCGCCAGGACCCGCCGTCTGGAACGGCTCGCCCGGCTCAGCCGAGAAACAGTTGAGATTGAGGCAGTCGTTCCAATCGGCACGGCCGATGAGGGGCAGGCCGTGGGGGCCCAGCCGCTCCAGGGTATAGGCCAGGCAGCGCCGCAGGTGCTCGTAAAGCGGCCTCTCGGTGCTGGGCCGGTTGTCGTACGGCGCTGGCTCGTCCAAAATGCTCCAGTCGCCCGTTTCCTTGATATAGGCCGCCACGCCCAGCACCAACCACAGGGGGTCGTCGTTAAAGCCGCTGCCGATGGCATGGTTGCCCCGCTTGGTGAGCGGCTGGTACTGGTGGTACGCGCCACCGCTCTCGAGCTGGGTGGCAGCCAGGTCGAGGAGGCGCTGTCGAGCCCGGCGCGGGACGATGTGCACCGCGCCCAACAGGTCCTGGCTGGCATCGCGGAAACCCATGCCACGGCCAACGCCCGACTCAAAGTACGAGGCCGATCTGGCCAGGTTGAACGTGACCATGCACTGGTAGGCGTTCCAGGTATTGACCATGCGGTCGGTGTGCTGGTCGGGGGTAGCCACCTGGAGCGTGTCCAGGCGGTCCGCCCAGTCGACACGCAGCGCCTCAAAAGCCGCCTCGGCCACGGCCGGCTCCAGGTACCTGGCCACAACCGGCGCCACGCCCCGCTTGTCGATCGTCTGCGAGCCGGGCGGGTCGAATTTCCGGTCATGCGGGTTCTCGTGGTAGCCCAGCAGGAAGAGCACCTGGCGGCGCTCGCCCGGCTGGAGGCTGAGCCGCACGTGGTGGCAGCCCATGGGCGCCCAGCCGTGGGCGATCGAGTCCGAGGTGCAGCCGCGCTCGACGGCGATTGGCTCCTCCCAGCCACGATAGGGTCCCAGGAAGGCAGCCCGTTGGGTCTCAAAGCCAGCCAGCTCCTCCGAGCAGGCGAAAAAGGCGAAATGGTCGCGCCGCTCGCGATATTCGCTCTTGTGATAGATGACGCCGGCCCCAGCGTCCACCTCTACCTCGCCGATGCTCAGGTTGCGCTGAAAGTTCGTCATGTCGTCGTGGGCGTCCCACAGGCAGAACTCGATGGCGGAAAAGAGGGATAGCTGAGCGGGCACATCCCGCTGGTTGGTCAGCCAGCACTGCCAGATCTCCAGAGTCTCGCCCAAAGGGACAAAGTAGCGGGTCTGGACCGAAATGCCCCGGAACGTCGAGCCGATGACCGTGTAGCCCAGTCCGTGGCGGCAGGCATAGGCCTCCAGGGCGTGGCGCGTCGGCTGCCAGGAGGGTGACCAGAAGGTGCCCGGCGCCCCGGCCTGCGGGTCACCATCGTCGCGCACGTAGAGGTAGCGCCCGCCGCTATCGCTGGGCACGTTGTTGTAACGATGGCGTGTCAGGCGTCGCAGCCGGGCATCGCGGTAGAAGGAGTAGCCGCCCGCGGTGTTGGAGATGAGGCCGAAGTAGGCCTCGCTGCCCAGGTAGTTGATCCAGGGCAGCGGCGTGTCGGGCCGCGTGATGACATACTCGCGGCGTGCGTCGTCAAAGTGTCCGTAGCGCATGGTTAGGTCCAGCCGTTGAGGCAGTTGGGGATTGCTTCGCCCCTCCGGGGCTCGCAATGACAAGAGGGGCGGGGCTCGCTGCCCAGGTAGTTGATCCAGGGCAGCGGCGTGTCGGGCCGCGAGATCACATACTCGCGGCGTGCGTCGTCAAAGTGTCCGTAGCGCATAGTGCCTTTCTGGAGCAAGTGGTCGACCACAAACTCGATGAGCTCATCCTGGCGGCCATCAGTCGGCCAGGTCGTGAACCTGGTCCAGCAGCGTGCTTACAAGATCCTCGGGGTGCATGGGCAGCGCGATCTTCTGCCACATCAGCACGCTCACCAGCGGCATGTCACCCAGCATGTCCATAAAGTCCACGCCCAGCCTGTCTTTGTCGCCTTCGCCTCCGCCGAACATCTTGCGGCCTTGCTCTTCTACCTGGGCGTAGAAGGGCCCGAAGGCGTCCTTCCCCCTCGGATCAGCCAGCCACTCCCGCAGGGTGGAGTCCCTGTCGAGAAGGCAGGGCAGGGTCAGGGTCGATTGGAGCGTCACTGTCAGCGTGTGGCGGATATCGGCGGCGGAGGACGCGATCAGGATGTCGAAATCTCCATCCTCGGTGATCCATTGCTCGTATTCGGGATGGTAGTAGGCAAAGGCTCGGAAGTCCAGCTTGATGGCGACCGATTTGGTCTCACCCGGCTGCAGAGCCACCTTGGCGAAACCTTTCAGCTCCTTTTCGGGTCGCACCAGGCCCGATACGCAGTCGTGGACATAGACCTGGATGATCTCCTTACCCGCCATCTGGCCCGTGTTGGTAACATCCAGCGTCACGGTCAGCCCGTCGACGTCCCGGAAGGTCCTGGCCGACACCTGGGGATTGGTGTAGGCAAAGCTGGTGTAGCTCAAGCCATGGCCAAAGGGAAAGAGCACCGGCAGCTCCTTGGCGTCGTAATACCTGTAGCCGATGAACAGCCCTTCGCCGTACCGCACCTTGCCGGCACCGCCCGGCCAGTTGAGATACGCCGGGGTGTCGGACAGCTTGCGCGGGAACGTCTCGGCCAGCTTGCCGCAGGGGTTGGCCCGGCCAAAGAGGATGTCGGCCAGCGCACCGCCGCCCGCCTGGCCCATCATCCAGCCTTCGAGGACGGCCGGTACCGCATCGATCCAGGCACTCATTGCCACCGGCGCGCCGTTGTTGAGCACGACCGCTGTTTTGGGCTGGGCTTTGGCCACAGCCTCGATCAACGCCACCTGTTGTGCGGTCAGATCCAGGTCGGTACGATCGTAGCCCTCCGATTCTTTGTGAGCGGGCAGGGCGATGAAGAGCAGCGCAACATCCGCGGAGCGTGCCAGTCCCACGGCTGTGTCGATCAGGTCCTGCCGGAACGAATCGTCTGCGGGATAGCCTTCGGCGTAGGTCAGTTCGGCGTCACCGGCGCGAGACTGGAGCTCCTGGAACGGCACGTCCAGCCGGGCGGGGTTGACATGCGAACTGCCGCCGCCCTGGAAATACGGGACTTGGGCCGAACGACCAATGACGGCGATCCTCCGCTGGCCTTTCAGCGGCAGCAGGGGCGCCTGCTCTCCCCTGCCGCCCTGCAATGGCAGGGCAGCGTTCTTGAGCAGGACCATGCCTTCCGCAGCGATCTTGTGCGCGAGTCTGTGATGCGCATCCATATCGCAGGCAGCCCCCTTGGGTGTCTCCTGGGCCTTGGACACAACCCGCAGTATACGGCGGACCGCGTCATCCAGGGTCGACTCGGCCAATTTGCCCGAGCGCACCGATTCGGCGACGACCTGGACGCGCCGGTCCTGCGGGCCGGGCATCTCCCAATCCAGCCCGGCTCGGAGCGTCGGCACGCGGTCGCGCACGGCGCCCCAGTCAGAGACCACCAACCCCTCGAAACCCCACTCCTCCTTGAGGATCCTGGTCAGCAGGGGGTAATGCTCCGATGCATAGACGCCGCCCAGCTTGTTGTAGGAGCACATCACCATCCACGGCTGGGCCTCCTTGACCGCCTTCTCGAAAGCGGGCAGGTAGATCTCGCGCAGGGTCCGTTTGTCCATCTCGGAGCTGATACTGAAGCGCTGAAACTCCTGGTTGTTGGCAGCAAAGTGCTTGAGTGAGGTGCCCACCCCTTTCGCTTGAACGCCCGTGATGTAGCTAACCGCCAACTCTCCGGCCAGGTAGGGATCCTCGGAGAAATACTCAAAGTTGCGGCCGCATAGCGGCGAGCGCTTCATGTTGACGCCGGGTCCAAGCACGACATCCACGTGCAGGGCGATGGCCTCCTCCGCCAGCGCCGCGCCCAGTTGGCCCATCAGCTCCACGTCCCAGGTGGACGCGCTGCAGGAGGCGGTTGGGAAACAGGTGGCCGGCAGGCTATCGTGGGCCATCGAGTGAACATCGGGTACGCGCCGGATGCCGTGCGGACCATCTGCAACGATCATCTCGGGCACGCCCAGGCGTTCCACGGGGGTGGTCGACCACTCGCTCGCGCCGATGCACAGGGCGGCCTTTTCTTCAATCGTCATTTTGGCAAGGATGGACTGGATATCGGTGTCCATGTCGTCACTCCTGTTGAGTTGGTTCACCTGGAATATGTGTCGTATACAGAGCGTACCTTGAGCGCTGCCCGGGCTGTGTCCAGGTCCCATCCCTCGGGCAGGGGAGCCGTGACGCTGACCACTTTCTGGGCCGGCAGGTCGAAATAGTTGTCACTAAAGACCGCGCCGGCACCGGTCAGGCTGCATTCCACGAGGCGGGCCAGCGAACGCGCCGATAGCTCGATAGCAAGCAGGCCCTCCTTCAGCGTCACAGCGGCATGGATCTGCGGATCGACCAGTGACAGGTGCTTGGTGGGGACAAAGAAGGCAACCTGCGCGGCCAGGGGGCCGTTAGCCGCGCGGGGGTTCCCCTGCCACAACTCGGCCAGGAAAACCAGTTCCCGGCGGCTATCCGCGTCCAGAAAGCCGGAAAAATCGAGCGTTTCGATGGCTGTCACGCCCAGGGGTTCGACCTGCACGGCCTTTTGACCAGAGGCCAGGACGCTGCCGTCCAGCGTGGTCAGGGCCCAATGCACTGAACCCTGCCATTCTTCGAGCAGATCGCTGCTCAGAAAGATCGACTGGCGCGGAGGGGCGTCTTCGATCGAAAGCAGCAAGGGCGCATAGAAGCGTCGGGCCGCGTAATGCAGGGCTTTCCAGCGGCCATAATAGTCCAGGCTCGACCACGACGCGACCGGCCAGCAGTCGTTCAACTGCCAATACAGTGTGCCCGCTACGCGCCGCGTGCCGGCTACGCGCCGCGCGTGCCGGCGCCAGTGCTCAACCCCGTAGCGAATCCCTTCGGCCTGCAAGACCATGCTCAGGTATACCAGCGATTCGAAATCCTTGGGCAGCCGGAAAGAGTCGAGCATCTGGCCCACCATCAGCGCGTTGCCGCTGGCGTTCTTCTGGTGCTGCTCCATGATGTAGGAGGTCATGTTCCAGTCGGGCTCTGCCGCATACGTGCGGATGGTCTCCAGAGGCGGCAGGGCCTGGAAGCCAAACTCGCTCATGAAGCGCGGGTACTGGCTGCGGTACGCCGTGAACGGCTTGCGCCCATGCCACACGTCCCAGTAGTGCGCGTCCCCCTGGTGCTGGCCGTTCGGATCCTCAAAGGGAACGCCCGACGACGGTGAGCTGGGCCAATAGGCATGGTCGGGATCCTCAGCGGCGCACCAGGCGGGCAATGTGCGGTGGAAGAACAGATCGTAGGCGGCTTTCATGTCCTCGTACTCGGGCCGGTTCCAGCCCCAGTCCACCCAACCCCATTCCATCTCGTTGTTGCCGCACCACAGAGCCAGGCTGGCACGATGGCGCAGGCGGCGGATGTTCTCTATGACTTCCGCCCGGACGTTTTCGAGGAAATCAGGATCGTTCAACGGGTAAATACTGCAGGAGAAGATGAAATCCTGCCAGACCAGGATGCCGTACCGGTCGCACAGGTCGTAGAAACGCTCCTCCTCGAAAAAGCCACCACCCCAAACGCGCAGCATGTTCTGATGCGTCTCTGCCGCCGAACGGATCAGGCCTTCCAGGTACTCGTCCGAGATGCGGGTAGGGAAGGAATCCGCCGGGATCCAGTTGGAGCCCTTGGCGAAAATGGGCACCCCGTTGACCACAAATGTAAAGGAACGCCCCCATTCGTCTGGCTGCTGGCGCAGCTCAAGCGTGCGCAGGCCCATCCGATAGGAGGCTGAGGTTAAGGTTGAGGTTGAGGTTAAGGTTGAGGGCTCCGCCTTAACCTCGACCTTAACCTCATACAGCGGCTGTGCACCGTAACCGTTCGGCCACCAGAGCTGCGGATCGGTGATGCGGAGGGAGACCTTGGAGGTGTTCGAGCCCTCGAAGGCCCTCGGGACGGTCTCCTGGATCACCGAGCCATCCGGAGCCGTGATGCTTGCAGCCAATGCCAGTGGTTCTGCGGCCGGCTCAAAGGTCTCGATCTTGGCCTCAATCTCAACCTCAACCTCGCCCTTTGCGTGAAACTGGCGCAGGTGGATATCCTCAATGCGCGCACCGTGATAGCCCTCCAGCCGGATATCCTTCCAGATACCGACGGGCGGGAGCTGCGGGCCCCAATCCCAGCCAAACTGGCAGGGCGCCTTGCGCACATACGGCCCACCCGGGATGGCCTGCGATACACCCGGCAGGGGGCGGATGGCCTGTTGTGCTGCGGCAAAGCGCACGGGGGAATCAAACACGATACGCAGGTCATTTTCGTCCGCGTTCAGCAGCGGCTTCACGTCCCAGCGATATTGGCGGAACATGTTCGCCGCCTGGCCCAGTTCGCGGTCATTCAGGCTGACGGTGGCCAGCGTATCCAGCCCGTCACAAACCAGCCAGATGTGCGCCTGCTGTAGAAGCTCGGGCGTGACGGCAAACTGGTAGCGATACTCCCAATCCGCTTCGGCCACCCACTGCACGCGACGCTCATTGTCGCCCACGAATGGGTCGGGGATGCGGCCCAGGGCCAGCAGATCGGTATGCACGCCGCCGGGGACCGTGGCCGGCAGCCACTCTTCCACCCCCTGCTGCGGGGCACCTGCCCGGCGAAAATGCCAGTCGCCAGCCAACGATTGCCTTCGCATCATCTCTTTTCCCATGAGCTCACTCTGCTTTCCAGGCAGCCTGCAAGGCTCGATAATCCAGGAGGACGATCCCTTCTTCCCGGACGATATCCTGGGCCTCTTGGGATGTCAGGAAGTCGAGATCGGCCTGGCGGATATGGTTCCCGCCAGGCTCTAGCGCCAGTAATTCGGGGCTATCGAAGCCCGGATGCACCGCCCACTCGCTCAAACCAATGGGCAGCGCGCGCAGGAGTTCAGCAAACCGGGCGGCCTTCGTGGCTGGGTCAAGTAGGTAGCTGTCCAAGACGTCGTGATCGTGGCTGGGCAACCCCTGGCTCCGCAACATTTCACTCGAGGACCGGCCGGCAATCCGGAGTGCCAGCCCATACTCCCTGGCCAGCCTGAACATGACCTCAAAGATATCTGCTCGATCGCGAATACGCAGAGAATGCCAGTCCAGGTGTGTAGGCTGGAGACCCGCGGCCAGCAGGACCTCGATCTGCGCCCTGAACTCCATCTCCAGTTCATCCAGCCTGACCCGAGCCATGAATTCTGGCATATGGTCAAAGTCGTAGAAATAGCCCGCCTTGTCGAGCAGGGAGGGAACCTCTTCGGCGGCAGACATCGGTCGCCAGCGGTTGGTGACTGAATCAGAGATGGCCGTGAGATGAACGCCAAAGGGTACTTCGGGATGGTCCGAGAGGAAACGGATGGCCTGGGATGCCGAGGGACAGGGGACCATCAAGCTGGTAGAGCGGACGATGCCAGCTTTCAAAGCACCGACGATGGCCTCATTCACCGCGTGGCACATGCCAAAATCGTCGGCATTGACGATCAGAAGACGAGCATCGGCCGGATAGCCCATTGACTGGTTCGTTAGGCTGCCCCGTACCATGCTCATCCTGCTGCCGGACCCTCCCCAGATCTCGTTCGCATCCAGACCCATGTGGAACGGGCTACACCGTTGAGAGATCCCACTCTTCGTAGATCTTGGGTACATCATTGATCAGGCGTTGGGTGTATGTCTCTTTCGGGTGCAGGATCACGTTGTCCGCAGATCCGCTTTCGACAAACCTCCCATTCTCCATGATATACACAACGTCAGAAACATAGTAGGCCAGGCCAATATCATGCGTGATAAAGACAACCGTCATCCCGATTTCGTCACGCAACTGCATCAGCATATCCAGGATGGTCGCGCGTGAACAGGCATCGATCATCGAGGTGGGCTCATCGGCCAGCAGGATCTTGGGCTTTAACAGGAAGATGCGGGCAATCATCAGACGCTGCATCTGTCCGCCGGAAAGCTCAAAAGGATACTTGTTGGTCAATTCGTCGAATTTCAGGTTGACAAAGCTGCACGCCTCTGCCATCAACTCTACTTTTTTCGCCCGCGGAAGCCCTCGACCGCCACGCATGTGGATGCAATCCAATAGCACCGTATCGATCTTTCTAAATATGTTGTACGAGCAGTATGGATCCTGAAAGATGGCCTGAATTTGCTTCCAGTACTCCTTCTTCTTCCTGTAACTGCCGATATCGCGCTCTTTCCCCTGAAAGTAAACCTCACCCTCGGTAGGGTTGATCAATCCCAAGAGCACCTTTGCCAGGGTGGTCTTGCCGCTGCCCGATTCACCCACGATCGAGATGACCTCGCCCTCGTGAAAATCGAAATCGACGTGGTCGACGGCAACGGTCCTCGTGCGGCCAAACCCAAAGACCTTGGTAACCCCTCTCCCGCTCAAGCATGGGTCCTTTTCAGCCGGCATGCTGATAAGCCTCCCTCAGTACCTCTTCCGACAAGATGCAGCGATAGGCGCGACCCCCACCGGCATCGTAGAGCGGGACAGCAGCCACCTTGCACTCCGCCCGAACGTACTTGCAGCGTTCGGCAAACCGGCAACCCACCGGCGGGTCTTTCAGGTTCGGCGGCACCCCAGGAATGGCCGCCAACTTGACATCCCGCAGGCCGCTTTCGGGCACAATGATCGAGCCCATCAGGCCTTTCGCATACGGATGGAGTGGATCAAACACGGCTTCTCTGGCGGTTGCCTTCTCCACGATCTGCCCGGCGTACATGACCATGATGTCGTCGGTGACGTTGTACAGGAGGGGGAGCTCGTGCGTGATAAAGATCATCGACTTGATAAAGCCATTTTCCATCAGGCCTTTGAGCATCTTGATAACCATCTTCTGTGTGGTGACATCGAGGGCGGAAGAAGGCTCATCGGCAATCAGCACTTTCGGGCAGAGAAGCACAGACACGGCGATCACCGTGCGCTGTTTCATGCCACCGGAGAGCTCAACGGGGTATTTCTGCAACACCTCTTCCGGCAGCCCCAGGGTCTCAAAGGCTTCTTTGGCAAATTCATGGATCTCTTTTTTGGACTTGAACGGGTCGTGCGCCTGAAAGACATCCTCGACAAAGTGAATGACTTTCTGGGTGGGGTTGAGCGCGTTCATCGCCGATTGAGGGATATAGGCAATCTCTGTGCCCAGTATCGATTTGCGAACGTCATCAGGGCGCATGGCAGAGATATCACGTCCATCGATGATGATCTCGCCACACGTATAATGCAGAGGAGGGAAGTAATAGCCCATCAGGCTGAGCGCCAGCGTCGATTTCCCGCAGCCAGATTCTCCGGCAATACCCAGCGATTTCCCTTCCTCGACCTGCAGGGAAACATGGTCCACCGCGTAAACCTCTTCCCGAAACCGGGTGACATATTTCGTCGTTAGGTCTCTGACCTCCAGGACTACATTTGACATGACACTCACCTAGTCCCTCAACGTGGGATTGAATACCTGGTCGAGACCTGTGTTCATCAGGTTCAGCGAGAATGCTATCAGGGCAATGGTGATGATCACGGGAAAGTAGGCCCACCACTTTCCCAAAATCTGCGCCTGGTAGATCATGGCCCAGTTCATCATCAGCCCCAGGGTCGGCACTAACGTTGTCTTTGGTCCCAGCCCAAGGATCGCCAGCCCGGCCTCGGTCAGGATGCCCGCGGAGATTTGCAGGATCAGCGCCATGACGACATAGGAAGCGATGTATGGCAGAATATCGGCCAGGATGATGTGAAAGATCGAGTGCCCTGAAAGTTTGGACAGGTTGACATGGTCGCGATTACGCAGTGAGATAACTTGCGACCGCACAGCTCTGGCGGTCCATACCCAGGAGGTGAACCCAATCACCACCGCGATCGTGACCGCGCCGCGTCGTTCCTGCCCGATGCTGAAGGAGATCAGGATCAACAACACAAACGACGGGATAACGGTAAAGAGGTTGGTGAAGAACATGATGGCGTCATCGATCAGGCCGCCAACGTACCCGGCCAGCAGGCCCAGTGCCAAGCCGATCAGTGTGGCAATGCTGCCGGCGACAAAACCGATCTGCAGCGATACGGTAGTGGCCTTCACCAGCTCCGTCAGTACATCCCGGCCAAAGTTGTCGGTTCCAAGCGGCAACACTCGTACGTTCGCAACCTCGCTGACATTCACATACTCAGACTGCGGGATGATGCGCTTCTCCTCCAGCACGCCCGTATCCGGGTTTCTGGCTGCAATGATCGCTCCCTCGGTCGACAGGATTCCATCCAGTGAGGTGTTGAGCCTGATATAGTAATTCCTCCTGGCATTCGTCATTCCGGGAATATTTGTCTTGGGATCATAGTTGTTCACCCACTGATCCATGAGGCTTTGGGTATCGGCGGCATCGATCTCGCTTTCAGAAAGCCCGGCTGCCACGAGCCATTCCTTCATGGCCAGGCGGTCCTCCTCTTTGAGCTTGCTGGCGATCCGCTTGGCAACGGCATCATCCAGGTTGAGGGTATAGTGGGTGGTGGAACCGATGCTATCATATACATCCACATAGATCCCGGGAGGAAAGAACGTGCCCTGGCTGATGATCTCCAGTGGCGGATGTGGTACGATCAGCGGATAAAGGAATACGATCAGCAATACCGCCACGAAAATGGAAAAACCAGCGACGAATTTGCCGGAGCGAAAGACCTGTCGAAGAGTGTGTTCCATAACAGTCTCTCTCTAGTCCTCGGCCTGCGCCGCTTTGATGCGGGGATCGATAAAGCCGTAGAGGATTTCGATGATGAACGTCGTGATCAGGACCATCAAGGTGATGATCAACATGGTTGCCGAGATCAAGGGATAGTCTTGGCCCAATACGGCGGTCAGGATGGTAGATCCCAGCCCCGGGTAACTAAAGATGATCTCGGCCACGATCGCGCCAAAGACCATGGTACCAATGGACAGCGCCAGGCCCGTTATCTGCGGCAGCATGGCATTGCGGAATACGTAGCGCACGATCTTGCGGTCCTTGATGCCCATGAAACGGCTGTACTTGACATAGTCCGCATTCAGCTCATAGATGGCCATAGAGCGCATGCCGATGGCCTGGCCGCCGATGGTGATCAACACGATAGACCAGAACGGCATCTGGTAGTGGACGATTACGGACCAGACGAACTCCCAGCTAAAGTTGGGGATCAGGTCGTATCCATAGCCACCCGAGGTTGGCAGCCATTCCAGGGTTACGCCAAACACGACCAGGAGAATCACGGCCATGCCAAAGGCCGGCAAGCTGCTGGCAAAGATGCTGGCGGGCATCAGGACCTTATCAAAGCCCTTCTTGAGATATGCTGCCAGGGCACCCAAAAAGTTGCCGATCAGCCAGCCGACAAGGATCGCCGGCAGCTGTAGGCCAACCGTCCACCAGATGGAAGATGCAAGGACGTCCGCCACTGTTCTGGGATACTGGCTGAATGAAAACCCAAAATCGCCGTGAAACACGTTGTTGACATAGATAAAGAACTGCTGGAGCATGGGTTTGTTTGTGCCAAACAGCTCGGTGTATTGCTCGTAAATAGCTTGAACCCCCCGGGCGTTGCTCATGCCTTGGGCCATCCTGGCTACGATGGCGGCCACAGGGTCTCCCGGCATCAGGCGAGGCAGGATGAAATTCAGGATGAAGGCGCAGACAAAAGTGACCGCGAACCAGCCCAGCTTGTTAAGGAAGTACTTTCGGTATCCTTTCAACGCAATACCTCCTCAAGGCCACCTTGATAAACAGCCATGTTCCGGGGTTACCGGAACATGGCTGTCTTCTATCAAAGGACCGTCTACGGGTTAACCAGCGTCACGTTGTAGAGACACGCGATGCTCCAACCGTCCGTGCAGTCAAGCGGCGGGACGGGCGGGTCGGTGCCATCGTCCTCGTGCGGGAAGTTGGTCCAGACCGTCTCGTTCACAGCATGGAATGACTGTGGACGGTACATCAACGTGAAGGAGGGGACTTCGGTCAGGTAGATCCTGACCAATTCCGTGTAGATCTCCTTCAGGGCGTCGGGGTCGGTCTCCCCGGGGATGGCCTGGATCAGGGCGTCGGCCTCGGGATTGCTGTACTGGCCCCAGTTGCCGTTCCAGTTGCTGGCCATGCCGATGAACTCGGAGCTCAGCAGCTTGCGGATGCGGCCCCAGGGCTGCGTGGGACCAGCGCCGTCGCTCCACATCATAAAGATCTCATAGCCCTCAGGCAGAGGGGCATCCGACTTGGTGACGACGGTCTGGTACACGCCCCACTCGGGGTAGTTGGTGGTGATGTCGATGCCGATTTCCTTGCCGGCGGCGGCGACGACCTCGATGGCCGCCTGCCAGTCCGACCAACCGTTAGGGCAGGTGGCAACGTAGCTAAGCTTCTGGCCGTTGTATTCGCGCCAGCCGTCGCCGTCGGTGTCGACGATGCCGGCCTCGTCCAGCAGGGCATTGGCGCCTTCGATGTCGTTGCCGGCCCACTGCAGGTCCGCCACGGCCTCGTGGTCGTAGAGCGCCTGCTCACCCGGCGTGGGGTTCATGAGGGAGCGCGGGACCTGGTCGAACGTCGCCGACTGGTTGGTCATGGCGTTGGCGATGATGGTCGGATAGTCGACGGCGATGGCGATGGCCTTGCGCACGGCGACCTGGTCCAGACCATAGGCATCCATGTTGTAGAAGGCGGTGGGCAGGCTGGCGCCGATGCCATACGGGGGCTCAGGCAGATAGGTGGAGATGGGCAGGCCGTAGCTCTCCCACAAAAGCTGAATGTTGGAGTTGAACTGCTGGCTGACGTCCACCTCGCCCTTGGCCAGAGCCACAGAACCGGCGGCATTGTCCTTAAAGATCGTATGCGCCAGGTACTTGGGCGCGGGCAGCTTGCCCCACATGCTGGCATCCTGGCCCCAGTAGTTGTCGTCGCGGACGTAGACGACCTTCGAGTCGTCGGCAAAATACTTGTAATAGGGCCCCGAGAACGCCACGTCCTCGGCGGGGTCAGCCAACAGCTCGGTGGGATCGCCGCCGACACGCTCTTCCAGGGTCTGGGTCCAGGCTTTCTGGTTGACATAGTTGGTGCTCAAGTACGCCTCGACGAGCAGCGGGTTGATGGCTTGGCCCTCGTCGTTCAGCTTGGCCTTGATCACGACCGTATAGTCATCGACGGCCTGGATGTCCTCGACATAGTCCACGTTGGCCGCACCCGTGGGCGTATTGTACTTGACGTGGGTGGCCCAGGTATAGGCGACATCCTCCGCGGTCACGGGGGTGCCATCGTTCCAGTGTGCGGCTTCCTTGATCTTGAAGGTAATCTCGGTCCGATCGTCGTTCCACTGGTAATCACCATCGGCCAGCAAAGGATAGACATTGCCGTCGAGCATGTTGTACAGGTACGGGGTCTCAAACATGATGACGCGGGCGTTGTCCTGCTGGGCGATGGCCATGGCGTTGTTGTTGCTGTTGGAGTAGGGGTTCCAACCTACAACCGCGCTCCACTGCTGACCATTGAAGTACAGGGTCTCGTTGCGGGGCAGAGCATAGGGGTCTTCCTCGACGACGGGCGTGACCTCAACCTCGACCTCAACGGTTTCGACTACGGTGACTTCCTTCTCGACCTCGACGGTCTCGACGACGGTCTCGACGATCGTCTTCTCGACCTCGACCGTCTGGACGACCGTTTGCGGCTCAGGCGTGGGTCCGCAGGCCGCCAGCACCAGAGGGGCGATCATGACGAGGACGACGAACAACCCCAGCTTTTTGTTGCGAAACATTTCTGCCTCCTTTTTCTTCTTGTGAATGCACAGATCATGAAAGATACGGACGGTTCGGCCCAGACCACCTTTTCTTTTGCCCTCACCTCCTCCTTTGTTGGAAACAGACAGTGTCCGCCCAAAGGATTCTCCAGACACTGCGTCTTCCAGGGGAAGATGTCGCTTAGCGAGCTGACCGGCATCTCCCTTCTCCCGATCCTCCGAGTTTGGCGGCCACATGGGCCACGCCATATTAGCCTTTCTCCCCCTCAGTTCTTGCGAAGGTCCAACTCAATGTAGGGCACCGCAGGAATCCCGGACGATCAACCTGGCGGACAGAATGATCCTGGCCGCAGGAGCCCGTGCATCAGGAGCATTCTCCAGCAGATTCAGCAGCAGATCCGCTGCCATCGAGCCCAGGCGGTCGATAGGCTGGCGCACCGTAGTCAGCGCCGGTTCCAGGGCCGCAGCGACCGGAATGTCGTCGAAGCCGACCAGGGCAACGTCTTCGGGGACCCGGAGGCTGGCCTCTCGAAGCGCCTTGAGAGCACCCATGGCCATCACATCGCTGGCAGCAAAGACGGCCGTGGGCGAAGCAGAGAGCAAGCGCTGCATGCCCATCGTCCCGCTGCTCTTGGTGAAATCCCCCTCTCCGATCAATGCCGCTTGAACGGGAATGCGGTGTGCCTCCAGGGCCTGGCAGTAGCCCGCCAGGCGGTCCTCGCCACTGGCCATGTTCAGCGTGCCTGTGATGGTAGCGATGCGCCTGTGACCCAGCCGGATGAGGTGCTCGACGGCCATCCGCGCGCCGCCCACGTTGTCGACGTCCACATAGTTCACGCGAGGATCGGGGTGCCGTCCGACCAAGACGAAGGGGATGCTGTCCTGCAGCAGCTTGGGGAAGATCGGGTCGTTCATGTGGGTCGAGGCGACGAGGACTCCGTCCATGCGGCCACTGCGCAGGATGCGCCGGTACGTCTCCCCCTGGTCCGCGGGCTCGTCAAAGAGTGAGAGCATAAGTTGGTAGCCGTGGGTATTGCACGCGCCCGTGATGCCCCGCAAAAGCAGGGCAAAGAAAGGGTCGACAAAAAGCGTGGAAACTGCCTCGGGGATAATCACGCCGATGACCTGGCTGCGCCGGCTGGCCAGGCTGCGGGCGGCAGCGTGTGGTTGGTAACCGGTCTCGCGGATGACCTGCCAGACCCGCTCGCGGACCTCATCGCGGACACTGGGATGGCCGTTGACCACCCGCGAAACCGTGGACCGCGAGACTCCCGCCAGCTTCCCGACCTCTTCGAGCGTGAGCGGCATTGCCGTAGCCTGCTTTCCCCTTTGGGAGCGCTCCCAGACATCTTTCAGAAAAAGCCCCTCCTCTGGGGCTCGCCAGTGCCGTGCATCCACCGTGTGTACGGGAGCGCTCCCATATTATACCATGCGCACCGATCATTGTCAAGAAGAAGTTTGCGAATCAGCAACCCGATGGGCCACGGTCTGGCCCGCCGCCGCGCCGCGTAGCGCAAGCGGAAAAGGGCTGCACTCGGGGCCGCAATCCGCACGAGATTGACTTTTCTGCCCTCCTACGCTATAGTCCGGCTGCGCAACCTGGGGGGAGGAATCGTGGCGGATCATATTTCCAGCACCCGTACCTGCCTGTCGTGGCAGGAGGGACTGGCAGATGGGATGGTGGAACTCACATGGCCGAACTGACGATCCCGGTTAGCTGTAACAAAGACTGCGGTGGGGGCTGCCCCCTCCTGGCCCGGATCGAGGATGGGCAGATCACCCGCATCTATGACAACCCAGAGGGCGGCGAGTTCCTGAGTGGCTGCGTGCGAGGCTACCAGATGCAGCGCGTCGTATACGCCCCGGACCGCCTCCTCAAGCCCCTGTTGCGCACCGGCCCGCGCGGCTCGGGGCAGTTCCGCCAGGTCGAGTGGCCCGCGGCCCTCGACCTGGTCGCCCACAAGCTGGCCGAGGTCCAGGCCAGCCACGGCCCCGGCTCGATCCTGGCCCTGGCCGGCTTTGCCTCGGGGCGGGGTGCGCTGCACAGCACCCAACGCCTGACCAAGCGCTTCCTGGGCCTGCTAGGCGGCTATACCGAGATCACCGGCGGTTATAGCTCGGCGGCTGCCGACTTTGTGACGCCCTACGTCCTGGGCACGGACCTGGCCGGCATTGACGCGGCCACGCTGCAACACACGGAGCTGATCCTGCTCTGGGGCGCCAACGTGTCGGACACACGGCTGGGTTGCGAGACCGAGGCCCGGATCTTGGAGGCCAAGCGCCGCGGCGTGGAGGTCATCGTCGTCGATCCGCGCCGCTCACCCACCGTCCGCAAGCTCGGCACACGCTGGATTCCCGTGCGGCCCGGGACCGACGCGGCGTTGATGCTGGCCGTCCTCTACGTCCTGCTCCAGGAGGGCCTCGTCGATCAGGCCTTTGTCGAGCGCTACAGCGAGGGCTTCCCCGCACTGCAGACCCACGTGCTGGGCCAGGACGACGGCACACCAAAGACGCCGGCCTGGGCCGAGGGGTTGTGTGGCACCCCGGCAGAGTCGATCGTCGAGCTGGCCCGGCAGGTTGGCACCACGCAGCCCACCGCCCTCATCCCCGGCCTGTCCATCCAGCGCACCGTCGGCGGCGAAGAGGCCATCCGGCTGGCCATCGCCCTCCAGGTCACCACCGGCAACCTGGGGCGCCTCGGCGGCTCTTCCGGCGGCCTGACCTGGGGCAAACTGCCCCACCCGCGCATGGGCCGCCTGCCCGTCCCTGACAATCCAGCCCGGGCAACGATCCCCGTCGTGCGCTGGCCCGACGCGGTGCTCGAGGGCCGCTCCGGCGGTTTCCCGGCCGGCATCAAGGCCATCTACAATGTCGGCTCCAACTATGTGGTCCAGGGCAGCGACCTGCACAAGAGCGTGCGCGCCTTCAAGCAGGTCGAGTTCTCCGTCTGCCACGATTATACGCTCACCCCCACTGCCCAGCAGTGCGACGTCGTCCTGCCGGCGACGACCTTCCTGGAGCGGGAG
>JAMJFU010000052.1 GCA_023544525.1 Anaerolineae bacterium
GTTTTCTGACCTACGTAGGCCGGCACCTGGCTGCTTTCAACTGGGGCCACGCTGAGGGTGTCTTGGCTGAGCTGTGGTGGATCGGGCTGGTTCCGCTGGCGGTTCTCCTGCTGGCCTTCGGCCTTTTTCTGGGGCGGCCTGGGGGCACCGGGCGACCCCGGCGCCCGGCCGGTTGGCTGTGGGCCCTGGCTGTGCTGGTGGTCACGACCCTGTGCGGCTTTGCCGTCAACCTGGCCTTCCCATTCAATCCCCCGCAGAGCGAGCGCCTGTTGCTTCTGGCGCTGCCGGCCTATCTGCTGCTGCTGGCTGGCGCGCTGCTGGCCGTCTGGCGGCGTCGCCGGATACTGGTCCTGGCACCCGCGCTGTCGTGCCTGCTGGTGGCTGTGCTCTCGCTTGCAGCTTTTTACAGCATTGCCCGTTATCCTCTCGACGATTACCGTCCCGTCGCAGAGCGCATCCGTGGTCTCGGTTTGGTCACAGATGCCATCGTATGCGTCCATCCCTGGCAGGTGGGCTATTTCCAGGCCTATATCCCTGATGACGGGGCCCGGCCGGATCTGGTCCTGACGCCCCGGCGCGTGCTGCCCAGCGAGAATCAACTATGGGCGGACGATCCAACGCTGATGGCTGCCGACCTGGATGCCCTCTTGGAGGAACATGGGCGCCTGTGGTTCCCGGCCCACCAGGCGATGGGGCGCATCCTCGAGGACAAGATTGCAGTCTATATGGCAGAGCAGGCCTATCCGGTGCTCAGCGAGTGGTACGCCGAGAACACGGTGCTGTCCTTCTACACCGGGTGGGACGCCAGCACGGGGCCACTGGACGCCTGTGCTGACCGCTGCCCGGGTGCCCGGTTCAGCAGTTGGCTGGAGCTGCAGGGGGCGACCTTTGGACCAGGACCCTACGAGGCTGGCCGGGGCGTCGTACCTGTAGATCTGGTGTGGCGGGCACTGGAGCCAGCGCCGGGGACGTACCACGTGGGTCTGCGGCTGGTGGGGGCCACGGGCCACGTCTGGGCCCAGCGGGACGCGCCGCCCTTCGGTGGGCTGGCGCCGTCGCCGGTTTGGGCCGTGGGCGAGCCTCAGCTCGACCGCCACGGGCTTCTGGTGGCGGCGGGTACGCCCCCCGGCGAATACCGCCTCACCCTGCGCGTGTATCGCGCAGAGGGCGTGGAGGTGTTGCCGGTGGTCTTTGAGGGCGGCAGCGGGGGTGAATTGGACCTTGGAACGGTCCGGGTGACCCGCCCGGCGAGTCCCCCACCCGCCGGAGCCCTGGCCTTCGAGCAGGAACTGGAGGCCGGGTTTGGTCCTCTCCAGCTCCTGGGCTACAACCTCCATGGGGCCGGCGGGCTCTTGCCTGGCGAGGCCGTAGAGGTTGATCTGTTCTGGCAAGCGCGCAGCGATCCGGGGGAGGACTACCTGCCTCGCCTGCAACTCCTGGCAGCGAATGACCAGGTCGTGGCCGAGCTGGTCGAAAAACCGGTGGCAGGCACCTATCCGACGGCCTGGTGGCAGGCGGGCGAGTTGGTGCGCGATCCCCACAGCCTGCCTATCCCGGCCATTGCCGAACCGGGGCGTAACCGGCTGGTGCTGAGCCTGGTCCGCGCGGCCGACGGCCAGGCGGTGCCAATACGAGGCGGCCGCACCTACGTCGAGCTGGGCGAGGTCAAAGTCCTGGGCCGCGAGCACCGTTTTGAGCCGGCGATTCCGGAACAGCGACAGGTAGAGTCCTTCGGCCCAGCTATTGAGTTGAGCGGCTATGACCTTTCCAGCACGACAGCCGCGCCCAGCTCGTACCTCGAAATCAACCTACACTGGCATGCTGTCGACACGCCGGAGGCGAACTATCACAGCTTTGTCCACTTGCTGGACGCTGGAGGCAAAATCCTGGCGCAGGATGACGGGGCACCGGGGAACGGGCAACTGCCCACCCTGGGCTGGCTGCCTGGAGAGTACGTGGTCGACACACACCGGCTGTACGTGCCCGCTGGATTACCTCCTGGTGAATACCGGCTGGCCGTGGGGCTCTACGATCCGGTCTCCGAGCTCCGTCCCGGTGAGCGGGTAATGCTGGACGTGCCCGTGCGTGTGCAGGACGCTCCGTGACTGAATTCCCGGCCTTTGGCCCAAACCAGCGCTGCCCGTACCTGCGGCAGCGAACGTCTGCTCTGCGGTTCTGAGTTCAAGGCACCAACAAGGAGGGGAGTATGGCCAAGACTGACCGGTTGACCATAGATAACGTGCGCGAGCATGTCCTGGGTATCAAGACCCAGGTGCCGTTGCTGGACGGCTCCAACTGCCAGTACATCAATTTCGACAACGCGGCCAGTACACCGGCCCTGCGCCCCGTGCACGAAAAGGTGGGCGAGTTTATGGAGTGGTACTCCAGCGTCCACCGAGGCACCGGATTCAAGAGCCAGATTGCCACCGAAGCCTATGAGTTGGCCCATGACATCGTGGGCTGCTTTGTTGGCGCCAACCTCGAGACGAATACGGTGATTTTTGGCAAAAACACTACCGAGGCGATCAACAAGCTGGCGCGGCGCTTCCCAATGGAGCCAGGCGATGTCGTCCTCTGCTCGCTCATGGAGCACCACTCCAACGACCTTCCCTGGCGACAGCAGGCCCAGTTATATCACATTGCTGTGAAAGATGATGGGACGCTGGACGAAGATGACCTGGACCGCCTCTTGGACCAGCACGCTGGGCGGGTCAAGCTCCTGGCGATCAGTGGGGCCTCCAACGTCACCGGCTGCCTCAACCCCATCCACCGGCTGGCGGAAAAGGCCCACGCTGTCGGGGCGCGCATCCTGGTGGACGCGGCCCAACTGGCCCCGCACAGGGCCATCAATATGCACGCCGACAATGACCCCGGGCACCTCGATTTCCTGGCTCTCTCGGGCCACAAGATGTACGCACCCTATGGCACCGGTGCCCTCATTGGGCCGACCTCTGTCTTTGCCGGAGGTGTACCAGACCTGGTGGGCGGCGGGACGGTGGATATCGTCACGGTGGATGACGTGCGCTGGACGTCACCGCCCGACCGGGACGAGGCCGGTAGCCCCAATGTGGTTGGTGCCGTGGCCCTGGCCCAGGCCGTTCTCAGCCTGCAGGAGATCGGCATGGAAACCCTGGCCCGCCACGAGATGGACCTGACAGAGCACGCCCTGCGCCGGCTGGCGGAAATCGACGGCGTGGAGCTGTACGGGCTGACCGAGCCCGAGCGGGCCGGGGATCGGGTTGGGGTGATTCCCTTTACCGTGCGGGGCGTGGACCACTACAAAGTGGCAGCGGTCCTCAGCTTCGAAGGGGGCATCGGGGTGCGCAATGGCTGCTTCTGCGCCCATCCCTACATCCTGCGACTGTTACAGGTCTCCTCCGAAGAGGCTTTCCAGCACAAACAGGAAATCCTGGACGGGACCCGGGTGGGCTTGCCGGGCCTGGTGCGGATCAGCTTTGGCTGCTACAATACGGTCGACGAGATCGACAAGGCCGCGGACCTCCTGGCCCGGATCGCTGCTGGGGACATACAGGGGGACTATGAACAGGACGCAGCCACGGGTACCTATTGGCCGCGTGGTTACGTGCCTGACTACGCGTCCTGCTTCGTGCTCCAGCCGGGAGTGCACCCCCGGATCCGGGGCAAGAGGTTGCCCCGCTGCGGGGTCTAGTTCGATAGGGCAGGTTGTGGGCTACGCCGGGCTCGAGATGAGGGAACGCAGGATGGCCAGGTTCTCCTTATCCTCCGCCAGATCCGGTCCCTTCTCCGTCTCGAGGGTCATCGGCAGCCCAAGAAATCGGCGGTCGTTGAGCAGCAGGCGGAAAGCCTCCAGGCCGAGCAATCCCTGGCCGATCTGTTCGTGGCGGTCCACCCGGCTTCCCAGCTCCTTCTTGGAGTCGTTCAGGTGGATGGCCTTCAGCCGCTGCAGGCCCAGCACGCGGTCGAACTCGCGCCAGGTGGCAGCGTAGCCTTCCTGGGTGCGGAGCTCGTACCCGGCGGCAAATGCGTGGGCTGTGTCAAAACAGATGCCCAGTCGCTCGGGGTCGCGCACGGCCGCGATCATGGCCTGCAGTTGGTCAAAGGTGTAGCCCAGGTGGTCGCCCTGGCCGGCGGTTGTCTCCAGCCAGACTTGTACCTCGTAGCCTGGCAGGCGCCTGTGGACTTCGTCCAGGGCAGCGGCGATGCGCGCGAGACCCATCTCCTCCCCCGAACCCATGTGCGAACCCGGATGCACGACCAGGCCAGGCAGCTCCAGTTGTTCGCACCGCTCCAAGTCATCGGTCAGGGCCTCCAGCGACTTGAGCCAGAGCTGTTCGTCCGGCGTGGCCAGGTTGAGCAGGTATGGGGCGTGGGCAAAGACAGGGGCGATGCCCGTATCGAGCATGGCCTGCTTGAAGGCGGTGATGTTCTCTTCGGCAAGCGGCTTGGACTGCCAGCGGTTGGGGCTCTTGACAAAGATCTGGATGGTATCGCAACCGGCCTCTTGCCCCCGCGCCAAGGCTTTCTCCACCCCACCGGCGATCGACTGGTGGGCGCCCAGCAATACCCTGGTTGGCAGCGTCATCCCTGCTCCTCCTCTCGGGCTAGGGTTAGCCCGGCCCTCCTGGTCGCCTGATCCTCGACCACTGCGAGGACAAACAACAACGATGAGAGCCGGTTCAGGTAGCGCAGCACTTGCCTATTGGCCAATAGCCCGTCTTCCAGCAGGCGCACAGCCAGTCGCTCAGCCCGGCGGACCACGGTTCGGGCCAGGTGCAGAGCAGCGCCCGGCTGGCTATCGCCGGGCACGACAAACTCCCGCGGCATCTCCAGGCCCTCCTCAAATCGGGCGATCCACGCCTCGAGCTGACCCACGTGCTCGGCAGAGATCGCGCCCCGGAAGGGGCTGCCAGCAAACCCGGCCGAAGCCAGCTCGGCCATGAGCTGATAGAGGTCGCGCTGGATGGCCAGCAGCACTTTGTCTGTGGTCTCGGCGCAGCCGGCAGCGCGTGCCAGGCCCATTGCCGCCTGAGCTTCGTCTACCGTACCATACGCCTCGGGGCGCGGGTCATACTTGGGCACCCGCTCGGGGCCGAGCAGGCCCGTATAGCCGTCATCTCCCCGCCCTGTGTAGAACTCTGAATCGGTCATTGTTTTCCGTGTCGCTCCTGGTGTTCGCAGATCCTGGCTATGCCTTGGCCGCACGAGGCAGAGTCTTTGTTGCTAGCGTCGCCCGTGGAAGCCGGATGCGCCGGGCCGCGCTCAGAAGAGAGGGATCTGTGCCCCCTCCTTTTCGACGATGGGATCCAGGCCGACAATGGTCCTCAGTGCGTATTCGTCAACCTCTGTCTGGGCTGCGAGTTGCCGGACGTGCCGGTACTTGATGAAACTCCACCCTGCCTCGTCCACTGCCTGCTGCCATAGGGGATTATGGGTCAACTTGTGATTGGCCAAGGGTGCCCGGCCGCCGGGAATGACCAGATAGGGCCAGGCGTCGCCAGCCTGCTCGCCCAGGTCCAGGACTTCACTCAACGTCGCCTGCCAGCGCACACAAAAGACAGATCGCACCTTCTTGCCCTCGAACCAGGCGACGTCGAACGGTTCCTTGGATCCGGCGCGGAAACCCAGGCGCTGGCCCAGGGCCTGCAGTTCCTCAAGGATGTCCCTGCGCTCTGCCTCGCGGGTAGCGGGCTGGTCCTCGCTGCGCAGGATCCATACGCCAGGCGCTGCCTCTCGCCCGTAGGCCTGCAGGCAGGCTGCCACCAACGCCGCGTCGGGCGTGAGGGCGTCCGGAAACTGGGCATAGAGGGCGCGGGCGAAATCTATCTGGCTCAGGCCTGCTGTTCCTTCGAGCAGTTCGTGGGCCTTGATCTCGACTCGATCGGAAAGCGGACGGGCGACCGCCGAAGCGTCTGCCAGCCAATACATTTCTCCGTTGCCATCGGGGCCTGGCAGCCGTAGCAGGGTGGGGTCGTCGAGGGCAGCCTGGACCTTCTCCGCAAGCAGATCCAATGGCGAACCGTCACTGGCCCCCGGTGCCACGGCACGGGCCAGCAGACCGCGGCTGCCGAGCCGTCGCTGGATCGCCGCGTGGAGTGTGCGCCAAGCCGTCGGCTCGCCCCGGGCCTGGATGGTCTCAATCGACGCCTCCAGGGCAGCTTGACGGATCTGGGTCTCCAGGGGGTCTGGCGATGGCCGTCTGGGCGCTGAGGGGCTGGGCGTCAGCACCAGCCGGTAGTCGGAGTCGCATTGCACCAGGGAGGCCACGCCTAACCGGGCCTGGGCAGCGGCCAACATCAGGGCTTCCAGCACAGCCGGCCGCTGTCCGGTCAGGATCATCACCAGCCGCCCATCGTCGGCCAGCAGATCTGCCAGTGAGGAAAAGGAGCCAGCCATGACCCGGGCATACCAGGCCGGATCGGCCGTTCGCTGCCGCAGCAGGGGGCGCAGCGGGATGACAGCCTCGGGACCCAGCAACCAGCCACCCCAGAGGTACGAAAGCGCCCAGGCCGCCGGGCTCAAGGGTGGGGGACTGGTCAGCACGAGCCGCAGGCTACGGGGGGCAAGGGTGCGGGCCAGGTCACGGACAAGCCACTGGCCCACAAAGCCCGTCACTCCCTCACCACGAGCCTGGAAAGCAGCCAGTGACTCTGCCAGGCCCGTCGCTGGCCTGGCAGAGATGCTCCGCAGCCGGCCTAGCGCCTCCTCCAGGCAGAGCCAGACGTTGTACTCCAGAAAACGGGCTGGTCTCGATAGCCCGTGTCGTTGGGGGTGGCGTCCGGGCAGCGGTGCTAGAGAGGAACAACGATCCAGGCAGTCGAGGAGCAGGACCAACAGAGCCTGGTGCAGGGCTCCTTCTGGAAAGAGGCCGTCGACTTTGAGGCTAAGCTCGGCCAGGGCGTACTGGTTGCGGGGAGAATAAAGCTCCAATAGCGTCTGCAGCCGGTTGCGGAGTGTCGGGCCTACGGACTCGGGTGCGAGGCGGTCCAGGACATAATGGTAATGCATCCCTCGAGGCTCTATGGCAACCAATCGCTCCCGGTCCTCGACATCGATGCCGCTCTGTCCATCCCAAGCACAGACGGGGCAGCGTACATGTTTCGCCACGGGCTCACCCATCTCGCGGTCCCAGACAAAGTAATCTGCCACGGCGGGACGCAGGCAGGCTGGGCAGCTGGTGGCATAGAGGTCCTGCAGATAGCGGCGCAGGGGCACGCCCTGCTTGGTGCTGTCGCCCAGGCGGGTCACGGCAGCATCGAGGTCCCGTGACGGCAGGGGATTGAGGGCAACCTGGGCCAACAGGGTCAACAGCGGATCAAAGTTCACGGCGATCGGCTGTCTACCCATGGCCAAAACCTCGTGAACGACGCCCGGCCCCTGGCAAAAGGGTACTAGCACCCGCTCACCGGGCCTGGAATAGGCCTGCAGGTAGGCCCCTGCTACGCCTACGGGGATCGGCCACCGCAACCGGGCGACAAAATCCTCTGTGCCCTCTCCCTGACCAGGGATAAAGTGCCGGATCTCGTCCATCTTGCCCGCAGTATACCATAAATTAGTGTAGGGTACAAGGCCTATCGCGCGGGCTTGTTGATGACGAGCCATCAGAACCGACCGGCCGAAGAAGAAAGCGGGGCTGGCTCGATAGACAGACCGAGCCAGCCCCGCTTGGGGCCATGGGCATGGAGCGGGTTTCTGACCCGGCGGCCTACATCTCCTGCCGCCCTTCCAGTGCACGGCTCAGGGTTACGGCGTCGGCGTACTCCAGGTCGCCACCGATGGGCAGCCCTCGTGCTAGTCGCGTCACGCGGATGCCCATCGGTTGGATGAGCCGGGCCAGGTACATAGCCGTCGCCTCGCCTTCCAGGTTAGGGTTGGTTGCCAGCAAGACCTCCTGAACCGGTTCCTCCTTGAGGCGGGCCATCAACTCGTTGATCCGGAGCTCGTCGGGACCAATACCCTCGACGGGTGAGATGGCACCATGGAGGACGTGGTAGAGGCCGCGGTATTCACCCGTGCGGTCGATGGCCAGGACGTCCAGCGGCTCTTCGACGACACAGACTATCCCACGCTCGCGACCTTCATCCTGGCAAATGCGGCAGGGGCTTTCCTCGGTGATATTGAAGCACTTTTGGCAGAAGATGATGCGCTCCTTCAGATCGCGGAGTGCCTCTGCCAGGGCCTCAGTCTGTTCGGCCGGGCGGCGGAGCAGATAGAAGGTCAGCCGCGAAGCTGTCTTGGGCCCGATGCCGGGCAACTGGGCAAAAGCCTCGATAAGCCGGGTCACCGGCTCTGGAGTTACTGCGGCCATAGGTGACCCTAACCCAGCAGGCCGCCCAGATCGCCGAGGCCCAGCCCACCGGTGAGAGCGCCCATCTGTTCTGCCGCCAGAGACTGCGATTTCTCGATCGCCTCGTTCACGGCAGCGATGATCAGATCCTGGAGCATCTCAACATCTTCGGGGTCCACCACTTCCGGATCGATGGTGATCGACTCCAGGCGCTGGTGACCGGTCATCACTACCTCGACGACCCCACCGCCGGCAGTGACCGTCACGGTCTTGTCGCCAAGCTCCTCTTGTGTCTGGAGCATCTGCTCCTGGATTTTCATTATCTGCTGTCGCATGTCTGGCCGCCCGCCAGGCTGGCTGGCCCGGATGCGCCTTCCTTTGCCTTTCGCCATTCAACAATCCTCCTGATCTCGTTCTAGAATCCGGGAGGCATCCACACCAGAGGGGATGTGCCGGATTTCCTTGTCAACAGTGCTATTCTTCTACTACCTGTCCGCCGACTTGGTCCACCCAGCGCTGCAGCTCGGCCATCTCCTGGTCGTCCATCTCAGGGCCGTCCCGCTCGGGCTCTGGAGGAGAGGATGCTGCAGGTTGTGGGCCGGCCGTCTTCTGAGGCGTGTATTCAGAAGCCAATACCAGCTTGATGCGGCATCTGCCGCCCATGACTTCGCTCAGGGCTTCCTGAATCTCCATCCTTCGTTGGGGGTCGCCCAGCTTGTCGCGCAAGAAGGGATAGGGGAAGGTGACGACGATTTCCTCGCCGCGCACCTCCACCGCCTCGCAACCGGAGCGGAGAGCCCCCTCGGCGATAGGATTTCTCCTGCGGACTGCCTGCAGGATCTGCTCCCAGGACCGGTTTACCTGTGCTAACGAGATCGCACCGCTGGTCGCGGCTGGTTCTGTGCCGGCAGGGGTTGACCTCGGACCGGGCGCGGGGCCGCGCTGCTCCGCAACCCGGCGGGGCGCACCCGCCGTCGCTGGCTCTGCTTGACCCTCCTGCTTTTCCAGGGCAGCCGGTTTTGTGGGTTCACCCTGTTCCGCACGGGCCCCCTGCGTAGCCTGGGCCCCCTGCGTAGCTTGGGCCCCCTGCGTAGGCTGGGCCCCATGCGCAGGCTGGGCCTTGACCTCCCCGGGTCCGAGTGGCGGTTGCACTTCCGAATTGAGCAGGGCCTCTACCAAGGCCATCTCCAGCGGCAGCTGGGGGATGCTCTGGAAGCCGCGGCGCAGGTCGACGGTCCCTGCGTTGAACAACCGGATAGCCCCTGTGAGCCGCTCGAGAGGGATCTGCTTGGCCAGCGATTCCATTTCCTCGGCCTGATCGGCCGTCGTGTGCAACAGGCGGGTGCCTGCCCCCTCGCGGATGAGCAGCAGGCCGCGAAGGTATTCCACGACCTCCCGGCCGAATTGGCGAGGATCGGCACCGTCGCCCACGGCCCGGTTGATCAAATCCAACCCGCCGGCCACGTCACCCTCGACCAGGCAGGCCACAAGTTTGCCCGCTGCCTCGCTGGCCACGGTGCCCAGCACCATCTGTACCTGGGCGAGCGTGATCTCGTCGCCATAGCTGGTCAATTGGTCCAGCAGGCTGATGGCGTCACGCAGGGCCCCGGTACTGTGGTGGGCAATCAGCTCCAGCGCCTGTGGTTCGACGGTGAGTCCTTCCTGGTCGGCAAGATAGGCCAGCCGCTCTATGATGGCCTGCAGCGGGATGCGGCGGAAGTCAAATCGTTGGCAGCGCGAGGTGATGGTTGCCGGAATCTTGTGGGGATCGGTGGTCACCAGGATAAAGATGACGTGGGGCGGCGGCTCCTCCAGTGTCTTGAGCAGCGCGTTGAATGCCTGATCGGTGAGCATATGTGCTTCATCCAGGACATAGATTTTGCGGCGCCCCTCGTTAGGCCGGAAGCCCACCTTTTCGCGGATGTCCCGGATCTCGTCGATCCCCCGGTTGCTGGCTGCGTCTATCTCGATGAGGTCCAGTAGCCGGCCCTCGTTGATGGCCCGGCAGAGGGCACAGGCATTGCAGGGACGCTCGTCTATCGGTGCCAGGCAGTTGACGGCTTTGGCCAGGAGCCGGGCCATCGTCGTCTTGCCTGTGCCGCGTGGTCCTGAAAACAGGTAGGCATGCCGGATCCGCTCCTGGCGCAGCGCATTGCGCAGGGTGCGGGTGATCGGCTCCTGCCCGACAACCTGGTCAAAAGTCTGAGGACGGTATTTGAGATAGAGTGCCTGGGCGGCCATGATTTCTCCTCGTCCAGTCTGCGAACTAGTTTACCAGAGATGGGCGGTTTCTGCAAGGAAGGGCTTGGCGGAAAAGACGAAATCCTCGTCTCCGAGACGAGCCCCCGGCCTATGCCCTGTTTTGACACGCACGTGCCCAGATGCTACAATAACGCCCGGCTGCCGGGATGAGGCAGCTTTTTGCCAGGGGAGGAACATGACTGACAGCAGAACGGGGGTCCCGGATGGGGCTGGAGAGGGACTTGAGACGGCGTCGGTGCGCACGGTCTTTTTTGATTTCGACGGCACCCTGGTCTTTCACAGTCCCGACAGCTTTGACATCATCAGCCACTTCTGCGCCCAGATCGGGCAGCCCCTGAGTGCCGAGGCAGCGCGTGAGGGGCGGCGGATGCGGCACCAGTACTTTGTGGATCCCGTGATCCGGGAAGAGTTGGATGGCCTATCCCGCGACAGGTTCTACCAGCACTTTAACCGTTATCTGCTCGAGGCGCTCTGCATTGAAGGCGACCTGGAGCAGTTGGCCCTGGATCTCACCAACCATTATAGCGACGTCACATTGACCTACGAATGTCCCGAAGCAGGTTGCCGCACGCTTTCTGAACTGCGCAACCGAGGCTACAACCTTGGTTTGATCACCAATCGGGAGAATGTCGAGCGTTTCCGCGAGTTGCTCGACAGGCTGTCGCTTGGCTCCTACTTTGACCTGGTCCTGGCCTCAGGCGAAGTGGGAATCCGCAAGCCCGAAGCCGGCATCTTTCACGCCGCGCTCGACCGGGCCGGCGCAGAGGCGGAGCGGTCGATCTATGTGGGGGATAACTACTGGGCTGACGTAGTAGGTGCGCGGAATGCTGAGATGACCCCTGTCTTGTACGATCCCCACGGCCTTTTCCCCGAAGCCGACTGCCGGATCCTGCTCAGCATTGATGAACTACTGGCGTGGCTGCCCTGATCGTCGCCCATCCCTCTCGCCGGTACTGCCCTGCCCTGCGGGGTTACCTTGAAGCGAACGGGGTGGCGCTGGCTGAGCTGGCCCGTCTTCTGCATCTTTCTGGCAGCGGCGGCTCTGATGCTCACGCCAGGAGCCAGGTCGGGCGGCCTGCACCCTGGTTTTCCGACGATATCGAGACCGATGAGGAACTGGTAATGGCCCTGAAGCAGGGTGGCTACCAGCCAGTGAAGGGGGCCAAGAGACGTCGTCGAACATCAGCAGGTTGAGTTCAGCTACAAGGTGGCGATCTACCACAAGCAAATGCCCAAGCCGGCGGTGCCTCATCCCGAATAGCTGGGAGGATGCCAGCCTGCAGAACCCCTGAGCTTTCAGGGGCTAGGGCAGCGCCTGTGCCGTGACCGGTTCAGGAGTCCTGGCGGCCTACCAACCACACTGGTTCGGTACGCCAGACGGTTAGCGAGGCGATCCCCCATGGATAGTCCGGCGAGGAGTTTGTGGTCTCTACGCGGACGTGCCGTGCCGCAATCGCCGGGAACCGTACATCTGGCTTTGTCCAGTTCTCATCCCGCCGGCCAACCTCCTGCCAGGTTTCCCTGTCAGCCGAGACCTTGACGACAAAGCCCCGCGGCATCTGGCTGGAAGGATGCTCGAGCGTCACCCCCTCGATGCGCCGGAGATTGCCCATGTCCACCTCGAACCACATGCCCGGCTCCTGCTGTGCAGACTGGGTGCTCCAGGCTGTCCGCAGGTCACCGTCGATGGCTTGCTGCGTGTCCTCACGATGATGGCTGGCTTCTGCGCCTCGCCAGGGGGCGGTGGCGCTCACCCTGATTTCGCTGATCATCCACGATGCCGGCCGATCGGCCTGGCCCGTCTGCTCCAGGCGCATATAGCGGGCCTGGCAGGGTGCAAAGGCTACGTCGATGTTTGCCCAATTGCGTGCCCCCTGTGCGACCAGATGCCAGTCACGGCCGTTGTCCGAGAGGTGGATCTTGTAGCCCAATGGAAACCCGCGACCAGGACTGGAGACCCGGACCCGGTCCAGCACCAGAGCTTGCCCCAGGTCGACCAGGAACCACATACCCGGTATTTGGTCTGCCTTACTGTCCCACACCGAGCCGGCCTGGCCATCAAAGGCCAACTCGGCCTGTCTCGGATTGTGGCTGGCCTGGGCTGCCCACGGCGCAAAAAGCACCTGGTCCGAGACTTCCACGGGTACTTCCAAAGGGGCCGCCCCCCGGCGGAAGAGCCAGGTTTGGCCTTCCTCCACCAGGTCCCAGCGCAAGATATAGTTACCCAGGAGGGGAGGCGTTTTAAAGCCTATGTTTGCCATCGCCAGGGTATCGCCCGGCAATACGTCCCTCGGTAGCTGGATGCGGAAGGTATCCCATGGCTCAGTGGGCTTGCCGTCCTCCATAAACCAGGTGTAGGCCAGATGGACCGGCCGCTCTCCCCGCGCCATCCAGGGCTTTGTGCCAGTGTTCCTCAGGTGTAGGTCGGTCTGCAGTACTTCGTCCGGTGGCATCCACGCGGGCCAGGGCCGCAGTACTTCCCAAGCCACGCCATATTCCGGCGCGATGACCTGGAACGGCCTCTCCAAGACTGCAACGCCACGCTCCGAGAGCCAGGTCTTACCCTGCATCAGGTCCCAGACCAGGCGATAGGCGCCTGCAGCCCGAGGGATAAGCAGTGGCACGTCTCGAAAGGTCGTTGTCGCACCAGCCTCCACGTCTTCCGGCGAGGGTATTGTCTCGGTCCTGCCGACCGGGACCTCGCGATCCCGCTCGTCGAACCAGCGATAGCCCAAGGATATGGCGTCTGCACCCGACTGCTCCCACGTCTGGAGCCCTGTGTTCTCGACCTTAAGCAGGGCACGGCCGGCGTCGCCTAGCAACAGCCGTTCCGGGCCAGTATAATCCAGCCACTCAGCCGCATACTCCGGTGTGTCCGGCTGGACGCCGACCACTGACTCATAGACCGGAGAACCTTTCCACTGGAACCAGGTGCTGAACTCGTGGACCATGTCCAGTTGCAGGATGTAGTCACCAGCCGTTGCCGGGAAGCGGATCGAGGCTTCCAGCCTGATATCCTCGAGCGGCGAGATGGCTCGTCGCAGCGGAGTGCGCAGGCCATCGGCAAGCACCACGTTCCGCTCTGGATCCAGCCACCTGTAACTCAGGTGAAAGGGGTTGTCACCGCCGGGCACCCAGGTCAGTGCGCCTTCGTTGCGCAGGTGCACCGATAGCCGGGTGGTCCGGCCCTCGGAGCCCTGCTCCGGGGCGTCCACATCCAACCAGGCTACCCGGTAGCGGTTACCCACGAGGACGTTGCCGGCGCGCCATACTGGCGCTCCTTGCTCCGCGAACCAACCCGACACGCCTTCCACCAGGTCCAGTTCAAGGGTATAGAATCCAGGCTTGTCCGGTGCCTTGACTGTCACAGCCGGGAGCGTCACAGTCTCGCCCGCTTCGACCGGCTGGGGCAGTGCCGTGCGCTGCCCCTCGGTTGCCGAGCCGCTGGCGTCGATCCAGCGATGGCCGAGCCGCACGGCCTGCGTACCGGTGGTTGCCCAGGGAATGCGGCCCGCGTTGCGGACCCTCACGCGGAAGGTAGCGGTTGCCCCGCGAACAAAACGTCCCGGCGCCCCAACTTCGAGCCAGGCCACCCTATAGGCAGGTTTGCTGCTGGGCAGAATGAGCCGGTAGTCGTTGTTCATCGCTGCGCGGAAATCATGCTGCACACCGGGCTTGTCCTGGATGGCCCAACCGACCTCCTGGGGGTCGTGGGCATTGCCGGTGATCCAGCGATAGAGGATGAGGGCCTGGATCGGCTGATTCGTTGGATCCCGGTTCCACTCGTTGATCTCGCGGTAGGCAACACGCGCCCAGCCTGTGTTCTCGTCTCGCCAGGCACCATACTGATCGGTTGCGGTGATGTACACTGGCCGGTCGCGCAGCGCAGGGGGGATGGCCTCCATAAAGTTCCGATACCCACGGAAGTGATAGTATCGATCCTCGTAGGGGGCTTCCATGGTCACGTTGCTGTAGATCAGGGTGGGGTTCTGGCCGTGGGTGTAGGTGTGAAGGGCGATGCCGTCGACTTCCTGGCCGAGCAGGCTCAGGGTGTCCATAAAGTACTTGATCCAGTCACCCTGCAGGTTGCCTGGGTACCTGGTCTCGACGTTCCAGGGAGCCACGGCACCCACCAGGACCTGGTCCTCAGCGTGACCGGGCCGGCGCCGGATCTCGTTGCGACATTTGAGAAAACAGGAGGCGTATCGCTGGGGCGTGATCACCTGGCCATTGGGACCGCCCGGCCGCTCTGTCGCGGAGTTCATCTCATTGCCAATGATCCAGATCCGGCAGCCAGGGCTGGCCTGGACAAAGTTGCCGCACCGCCGGCCAAAGTCCTCGTACTGGGCCGAGTTGGGAATCGTCCCTGCATTACCATACCCATGGTTCAGGCGAACAATGACACCCAGGCCCTGGTTGGTCAGGTCCGTATAGTTACTGCCAGCATGGTTGCCAGGATCGGCGCCGACAGCCTCCGTGACCAAGACCCAGCCAGGTCTGCCTTTCTCGAGCATGAGGTGTTCGCCACCCCGGTCGTGCATACCAAAGATAAACGAGGGATAGGGATCGGGCACCTGCCGCCTCCTTCTATTTAGAAAACCGGCAAGAACGTTCAATAATTCGATTATACCATAAGGTTTACCAAGAGGCAAGAGGTTGTGTGTGGGTTTGAGATCACCCCGCCAGGCGGGAGCTATGCTGAACGGCAAATAAAAGCGGGTGCCGCCTGGCACCCGCACCTCAGCCGGTCAGGCCAAGGGCATCATTCACCGATCTGATAACCCACGCCCCAGACGTTCTTGATGTAACGCGCGTTCTGAGCATCATCGTTGAGTTTCTGCCGCAACCGGCGGATGCACGATCGCAGCGTGCTCGCCGTCCTCTCGTCCGGTTCGTCCCCCCAGATTTTGTCTACCAGCTCCTCCCAGGGGACGATTCGCCCTCGCTCGATCATGAGGTAACCCAGGACTTTGAACTCCTGGCGCGTCAGCTCAATCTCTGTGTCGCCGATCCAGACGCGAAGGGCGTTCAGGTCGACGGTCATGTCCTTTTCGTGAACGATCCCACTGGCACGCTTGGCGCCCGGCTCCCTATCCAGGGCTTCGCGCACCCGCTGCCTGAGGTCGGTCAGAGAGAAGGGTTTGACCAGGTAATCGAAGGCTTCCCCCCGCAGGGCCTGGACTGCGGTCTTTAGGGAGGCATAGGCGGTCATCAGGATCACCTCTGTATCGAGTTCCATGCGCCGAATGTGGAGCAGCAGGTCGATGCCCGTGATGCGAGGCATCTTGATGTCGGTCAGGACCAGGTCAAACTGGCGTCGCTCAAGGGCTTCCAATGCCCGTTCACCGCTCAGGCAGGGCTGGACATAGTAACCATCATCCTGAAGGATATCGGCGATCAGGGCACAGGTATCTGGATCGTCGTCCACGACCAGGATCTGCTTGGCAAAGGCTTCCAAGGTCTCCTCCCTCCATGGTCATCCTGGCTGTGCTGTATGGCTAGCGCTGCCGGCCCAGCTATTATAGGGGCAACCGGCAGCTTTGTCAATCTTGGCGCGCCGCTTCCTTGTGGAGCGCTGGAAAGTGTGCCATGCAATCTTTTTTGAACTCGCAAAATGGCACAGTTTTATCACACATTTAGCACACTTTTGGCATATACTCCTTGACACCTTATGCTATAATAATATCTGGAAAGCTCGTTTATGCCCGCCATGAATCGAGAGGTCGAAGCATGGCAACGACAGTTGCTCACTATCGGGAAAAGGAGGAAGCCAGCGCAATCATCCGGCACCTAGACAGACTGGTTACCAGTGGTCCCCGGGACCTAGACGTCGTAGCTGCGATGTCTGCCCATGGCTTTGACGCAGCCAAGTGGGCCGAGGGCCAGGGGGTGCTCGCCGAACTGGTGAGCAACGACCAGCCTGTGGAGGGCCTTCTGGTGTTTGCCAGGAGTTGGTACCAGGAGGCGGCCCTTGCCGCGAAGAATGCGTTGGACACAAGGCCTCAACTATTGGCCAAGCTGGGAGTAAGCGTATCTATGGCAGAATCGCCCTAGCATTGGCGTCATCCTCGGCGCCTTTTGGGTTCCGGCTCAACTTATCCCGGAACCGGCCCGGTGTTGTGCTCTATTCCCCCGGCGCATGACACCGGGCTGTTTTTTGTCCTGCTCAGCGGCACGTATCGCCGTCCACCTGGGAGTCAAGCCTCGTAGACGATCCTGCCGTCAAAGACCGTCATCTTTACGCGGGCATCGAGGATCTCCATTGGCTCAATGCGAAAGATGTCCCGGGATAGCACGACCAGATCAGCCAGTTTTCCAGAGACCAGTGAGCCTTTCATATCCGCCTCTGCCGATGCCCCGGCAGCTCCCAGGGTGTATGCATGTACCGCCTGCTCCACTGTGAGGCGCTGCGATGGGATCCAGCCCTCAGGTCCGGGGCTGCCATCGGCGCGCCGCCGGGTGACTGCTGCGTGGATGCCTGCCAGCGGGTCGAGCGTCTCGACAGGGCAGTCCGAGCCAAAGGCCAGGGTTGCCCCGCTGTCCCACACACTACGCCAGGCGTAGGCCAACTCGCATCGCCGGCCCCAATAGCGCTCAGCCATGTCCATGTCGGAGGTAGCGTGGATGGGCTGCATTGAGGCGACGACACCCAGCTTGGATAGGCGGGGCACGTCGTCGGGGTGCAGGATCTGCACATGCTCGATGCGGTCCGGCAAGGGACTGCCCGCAGGACAGGGTGAACGCTCGATTGCGTCCAGGACGGCCCGGTTGGCCGCATCGCCAATGGCGTGGACGGCAACGGAGAGCCCTACCTGGTGGGCCTGGCGGACCAGGTCGAAGAGCTCCTCCTGAGTGTGGGTGGGGATGCCCACGTTGTCGAGCTCGCCCTCGTAGGGCGCCAGCATGTGGGCTGTCTGCGGGCCGAGGGCACCATCGGCAAAGAGCTTGACACCGCCGATGCGCAACACATCGTCGCCGAAGCCGGAACAAAGGCCCAAGTCCACGGCTGCGCCCAGGTCTCCGCTGGGAATGTGTACCAGCGCCCTCAAGCCTAGCTCCCCCTCGGCCCGGAGCATCTGCAGGGCACTGAGAACTATCGCGTGGCCCGGGTCGTGGACCCCTGTCAATCCCAGACGCTGGGCGTGAGCTATGCCCTGGCGTAGGGCTGCCACTGCCATCTGGACGTCAGGCTCGGGAATGGCTTCAAAGACCTGGTCTGCAGCTGTCTCCAGAAGCATGCCTGTGGGCTCTCCCTGCTCGTCGCGGACGATCTGTCCGCCGGGGGGATCCGGGGTGTTGGCAGAGATGCCCGCCACCTCCAGGGCGCGACTGTTGACCCAGGTCGCGTGGTGGCTCTTGTCCTGGAGGGCAACCGGGTGGTCCGGCGCTATGGCATCCAGATCTGAAGCCGTGGGGAACCCGGCACCGGGCCAGAGGTTCTTGTTCCAGCCCGCACCCTGGATCCATGCCCCGGCTTGCTTGGCTGCAGCGGCCTGCGCCACCCGGGCCAGGGCCTCGGCCTTGGTCGGCACGTTGTCCAGATCGACACGGTTCTGGTACGTGCCGATGCTGAACGAGCCAAAATGGACGTGGGCATCGATCAGTCCCGGGATCACCGCCCGCCCGCCAAGGTCCACCGCCGGCGCGCCGGGCCGCAGCAGCGGACGTAGTTCAGCGTCACTACCCACGGCCAGGATGCGGTTGCCTGTCATGGCCACCGCCTGGCCCGACGGCTGGCCGGGGTCCATGGTATATACACGACCGTTGTAAAGAAGCAGATCTGCGCGCATCAGCGTTTCCTCTCTGTCACGTCGTCTGTGGGTGGTTCATCAACCACCGCCAATTGATGGGAAGCTATACGATTGAAGGCCCTACCTGATGTCATTTCACAAAACAGACCTTGGTCTCTCTGTTGCTGAGAAAGTCCGTGACTGGGCCGTTTCTGGCCAATTCTGGCGCAAGTCACGGACTTGAGCCGAGCGTTGGACAAGTCCAGATCAGTGGTGTGAAGGAGCCCTAGGCCCACAGCAAGATGCCAACGGCCATGAGGAAGCGCAGTGCCGCAGAGACAGCCAGCGTCTGTGGCAGGCCCAGGGCGCCGGCCAGCACAGGCCCCAGGAGAGATCCCGATAATAGTCCGGCGTTTAGGACCAGGTTGTACCAGGTCAGGTCCAGGTAGAGGTGCAGGAAGCTGGAACGGTATTCGCCCGGTACGGGCTGCATGCTCCGAAACAGAGA
>JAMJFU010000053.1 GCA_023544525.1 Anaerolineae bacterium
ATGGCGATGGCGATCAGGATCGCCAGGCAACCGGCAGCGATCAACAGGCCCGTGAGTTCTGGGGGTATCTGCCAGCCCTGGCCCCAGGGCCAATCGCTGCTGTCCATCCTGTAGCCGGTGTTGCTGGGTGCACTACTCCCTCTTCCCAGGCTGGCCAGAAAGCCCAGGATCCAGAGCACCTTCCAACGCCAGGTAATCTCCCAGGCGCGGCTCAAAACCTTGCCATAGTCCATTTTTACCCTCCTTGTGAATTGTGGTTGAGGTTCCCGATTATTGGCTGTGGCGTGTCGTCGATGCAGTCATTGTAGCAGGCGCGACATGGCCAGGCATGACCGCCTGCTGACGCCTCTCTGACGCTTCGCTCACTCCCACTCGATGGTTGCAGGTGGCTTGCTGGAGACGTCGTATACGACCCGGTTCACGCCGGGTACCTCGTTGACAATGCGGTTGCTGGCCCGGGCCAGGAGATCATAGGGCAGGCGGGCCCAGTCGGCCGTCATGAAATCGTCGGTGGTGACTGCACGCAGGGCAACCACGTTGGCGTAGGTACGGCTATCACCCATGACGCCCACGCTGCGGACCGGCAAGAGCACGGCAAAGGACTGGGCGGTGCCCTGCCCGCCGCGCTGCCGGAGCAGGCCCGCCGCCATCAGTTCCTGGCGAAAGATGGCGTCGGCGGCGCGCAGGGTCTCGAGCCGTTCCCAGGTAATCTCGCCCAGGATCCGCACGGCGAGTCCCGGCCCAGGGAAGGGCTGGCGATAGACGATCTCGTCGGGCAGACCCAATTCGTGGCCGACCTTCCGGACTTCATCCTTGAACAGGAAACGCAGCGGCTCCACCAGTTCCATGGTCATGTCGTCGGGCAAGCCGCCGACGTTGTGGTGCGTCTTGATGCGCTGGGCACCGGGCCGGCCCGAGCCAGCACTCTCGATAACGTCTGGGTAGATGGTGCCCTGGGCCAGGAAATCAAACTGGCCCAGCCGCTGTGCCTCCCGCTCAAAGATGCGCACGAATTTTTCGCCGATGATGCGCCGCTTCTCCTCCGGATCGCCGACATCGGCCAGGGCGTGCAGGTACTCCTCCACGGCGTGGACCGCGGCCAGACGCATGCCCTGCTCCTGTTCAAACGTACGGATCACCTGTTGTGGCTCGCCCAGGCGGAGCATGCCATGGTCCACAAAGATGCAGGTCAGCTGGTCATGGACGGCGCGGTGGACCAGCGTCGCGGTCACCGCCGAGTCGACGCCGCCCGACAGGGCACAGAGGACCTGCCCGTCCCCCACCTGCTCGCGGATGGCGTCTACCGACTGGCTCACGAACCGGGCCGGGGTCCAGGTCGGAGGCACGTTGCACACCCGGTAGAGAAAGTTGCGGATGATCTCGGTGCCATGGGGTGTGTGGATGACCTCGGGGTGGAACTGCAGTCCATACAGCCGGCGGCCCAGATGGGACGTGGCGGCGATGGGCGAGTTGTCTGTCTGCGCGATCACCTTAAAGCCCGGGGGCAGCTCCTCGATCCTGTCGCCGTGGCTCATCCAGACCGGCAGGGCAAAGGGCAGCCCGGCGAAAAGGGGGCTCTCCAGATCGGTTACCTGCAACAGTGCCGGGCCATATTCACGGCGCTGGGCGGGAGCCACGCGCCCTCCCAGGTTGTGGGCCAGCAGTTGCATGCCGTAGCAGATGCCGAGAACCGGCAGCCCGCTCTGGAGCACATAGTCCGGCAGGCCGGGGGCACCCCTGTCGTATACGCTGTTGGGCCCGCCACTCAGGATAAAGCCACGCGGTTTGAGGGCCAGAACCTCCTCGGCCGGCGTGTCGTGGGCCAAAAGCTCGCAGTAGACCTGCGCCTCCCGGACGCGCCGGGCGATGAGTTGGCTGTATTGAGAGCCAAAGTCAAGGATGGCGATGGCGCCGTCGCCGGAGGGATCCTCTACATGCGGGCGCGGCTGAGACATGGCTGCCCCTACCTGGCGAACCGGATCTGGCCGTCGTCCATGCCTTCGATGACGACCAGGGCATGGAGCGGCACGCCCAACGGCTCAAGGTCACTTCTGCCCCCTTCGAAGGCTTTCTCGACGAGGGCGCCGATGCCCACGAGTTCTGCCCCTGCGTGGCGGACCATGCGCACCAGGGCGGCAATGGTCTGCCCGCTGGCCAAAAAGTCGTCGATGATCAGGATGCGGTCACCGGCACCCAGGAACTCGGGGGAGCACATGAGAAAGACAGAGACACCCTTGGTATGGGAGGGGGCTGCCTCGACATAGACCGGCTCGGTCATGGTCACCGGCTTGGTCTTGCGAGCGTACAGCAGGGGGATATCCAGGGCCAGGGCAGTCGTCAACGCTGGTGCGATCCCCGAGATCTCGGCCGTCAAGACCTTGGTAGCCCCTGCTTCGGCAAATCGGGCAGCCAGTTCCCGGCCGGCCTCCAGCATCAAGGTGGGGTCCACCTGGTGATTGATAAAGCTGTCCACCTTGAGTATGCCACGCCCCAGGTTCTCACCGTCGCTAAGGATGCGCTCCTTCAGCGCTTGCATCACTCCTTGCCTCCTCCACCAGACTTGTCGCACACCGGTCCCCCTATAGTCTACCATATCCGGGCCGGACTGGCAAAGATGGCAGGCCGAAAGTGGCAGCCGCGGCAGCGGCAGCGGGCCGCAATGGCCGCCGGTTTCTTGGCTTTGCCTTTCGGCGGCCCCTGCGGTATAATGGGGCGCCGAGGGTGAGATATGACATTGGAGTTGAACAAGGTCACGCCACAGATCGACCACATGGGCCACGTGTTGGCCGGGAGGGCCGCCCACCAGGGCAAAGTGCTGCCGGCGGCGCGGGCGTTACTGGCCGCGTTCGCTGACAGGCAGGCAGAGCTGTGCCTGGTAGCGGAATCGGAGCCCGGCCAGCGGCTGCGCTGCGCCAGTCCCGGGGACGAGCGTTTGGATGTCGCCTACGCGCCGCCCGCCCTGCCCGCTGAGGTCACTATCGTCGCGGCCGATGGATCCCAGATCTATCCCGACCGGCACGGGATCGCCTTCTACTATGCCATCAACACCGGCAGCATTGTGTTCCGCCATGGCAGCGGCCAGGCGCCAGAGGTCAGGACGGAGCCGAGGTTGTGCTACGCCGACGACGAGCTCTATCCTGGCGGCGCCCCCGTGAGCGGCGACCTGGTCAGTGCCGAGAGGACGCTGGCCGAGATGCGGGCCCTGGCCCAGGTCACCCTGGCTGAACCGCCGGCCGGGCCGCCCCGGGTTGCCCTGGGGGACGGGCCTCTGCTGATCTGGCTGCAGCGGGCGAACCTGCCCCAGGGCCGCCAGGAGCGCATCCTGGCCGACTACCTGGATTGCCTGGACCGGCTCAGGCTCGGCCGTGCCACCGTGTCGGGATTCGTCAGCCGGCCCCACAGCGCTGAAGTCATTGCCCTGCTCTATCTGGCCCAGCTGAAGCTGGCAGCCCGCCAACAGGTCAAGAGCCTGGCCGAGACAGACTACCGGGGGTTGACAGACCGTGCCCTTTTTGGCTACTTGAGCCCCGGAGAACGCTCGGCGTTGTTCGTGCGGGGGACGGCGGCCAACCTGGACTTTCGCGACCGGGGCCACACCATCCACTTCTTCTACCTGAACACCGGCTCGGACCTGGCCCGTGTCGAGGTGCCAGAGTGGGTGGCCCGCGACCCAGACCGGCTGGGGCTGGCCCATGCCGCGGTCTATGATCAGTGCCGCTGCAACAACGGTTATCCGTACGTGCTGACCAGGGCCGACGAATTGGCCGTGATCCTCGGCGAGGAGCGGGAGGCGCTGGAGGGGATGATCATGCAGGCCATGGCCCGCCATGGGTTATCGCTACCCGAGCTGTCGCGCAAGGCCCAGCAGAAGCAGGCTGCCCGCTGGCGCCGGCGGCGCTAGGACGCCCACATGGAGCTTGGAGTATGGAGATTCAGGTAGGACGGATTATCCGCTCGAGCACCACGCGGTTTGCCGTAGGCTGTCGTGTGCTGCGGCCCGAGGTGCCGGTCTTTGGCTCCCTGGTCAAGGTCCCGGTTTTGGACGACGAGGTCTATGGCCTGATCTATGACGTGTGCATGGAAGACGACCCGTACGTACGGCAGATCGCTGTCCAGGAAGAGGTGCGGGCGGAGCATATCGAGGACCAGCGGCGCAACCGCCAGGTGCCCATCGAGGTCGGGGTGTTGGTGGTCGGCTATCGCCGGGGTGGCACGATCGTCCACCGCTTGCCACCGCAACCGCCCACGAGCCTGGATGTGCTGTATACCTGTACGGGCGAGGGGCTGGTCGAGTTTACCCGTCGCTTTGACTATTTCCGTCTGGTGCTCGACAACCGTGACTTGCCAGCAGATGAGCTTTTGGCTGCCAACCTGCGTTATGCCGCCGAGGCGCGCAGCGATGGCCAGGCGTTCCTGGTGGACGCCGGGCGCGAGCTGGCGCGCCTTCTGAACATGGATCTGGTGCGCCTGGATGGTCTGCTGCGCAGGCTGCGGGACTGGGCGTAGCGCGGGCCGTAGCCCAGGGTTTGGGAGGGGAGCGGGGCAGAATGCAGGATCATAGCGAACTGGACGAGTTTTTCGCCCACCGGCCGCCAGCGCCAGAGGCGGTGGCCGAGGTCCGGCGTCTGGGCATCGTCGTGAGCGGCAGCCTGAGCAAAGGGCTGGGCGTCAAGCTGGACCGGGGTGCCGTGGTGGAGGGCATGGCCGTTGGCCGTTACGTCGTCGTACACGGCCAGACCGGCCGCCGCTTCTTCAGCATCATCACCGACGTGGCGCTGGACGCGACCAACCCCGCCCTGGAAAAGACCCCACCCGACACCTCTGACCCCTTTTTGTCCCAGGTCTACCAGGGCACCGCGACGTTCGGCCGCCTCGAGGTCTCGCCCATGCTCGTGCTGGACCCCTCTACAGGCTCAGAGCCCGAGGCTGGCGAGCCCAAGCCGGTCAAAACGGTCCCGGCACACTTTTCGCCGGTCTATGAGGCCACCGAGGAGGACGTCAACCGGGTGTTCGGTGCCGGGGACGAGCGCCACTTTTACGTCGGCAACCCGCTGGACATGGAGAACGTCCGGGTGCATCTGAACCTGGAGCGCCTGGTAGAGCGTTCGAGTGGGGTCTTTGGCAAGAGCGGGACGGGCAAGACGTTTCTGACACGCACCTTGCTGGCTGGCATCGTCAAACAGGACACGGCCGTCAACCTGGTCTTTGACATGCATAACGAGTACGGCTGGGAGAGCCAGGCTGAAGGCCGCCACCGGGTGAAGGGCCTGCGCCAGCTCTTTCCCGGCAAGGTCAGCGTGATGACCCTCGACCCCGAGTCATCGCGCCGCCGGGGCAGCAAGGTCGATTTTGAGGTGCACATCGGCTACGACCAGATCGAGCCCGAGGACGTGGACATGCTCAGCAACCTGATGAGCCTGACGGACGTCCAGATCAATGCCCTCTACTTTCTGCGCCGGCGCCTGGGCAAGGCTTGGATCGAGAAGCTGCTGGCTGAAGGCGAGGCCGGCGAGGAGGGTGGTCCCAGCGAGCTGGACATGCTCCTGGAAGACGGCCAGCTCCATGGGGGTACGCTGGGAGCCATCCAGCGCAAGCTGGGCTTATTCCGCCGGTTCGACTTTCTGCGGCCCCGGGTGCACGAGGACGTCGTGGGCAAGATCATGGACTACCTGGACCGGGGCTTGCACGTGATCCTCGAGTTTGGGCGGTATGGCAGTACCCTGGAGGCCTATATCCTGGTCGCGAATTACCTGACCAGGCGCATCCACGGCCGCTACGTGCAGCGCATGGAGGCCGCCCTGGGCAGCCGCACGGACGAGCCCAAGCCCCTGGTCATCACCATCGAGGAGGCGCACAAGTTCCTGGACCCGGCGATTGCCCGGCAGACCATCTTTGGCACCATCGCCCGCGAGCTGCGCAAGTACAACGTGACCTTGCTCATCGTCGATCAGCGACCCAGCGGCATCGACGAGGAGGTCATGAGCCAGATCGGGACGCGGGTAACGGCTCTGTTGGACAACGAGGCCGACATCCGCGCCGTATTCACCGGTGTTTCGGGGGCAGGGGAACTGCGCCAGGTGTTGGCGCGCCTGGATACACAACAGCAGGCATTGATCCTGGGCCACGCGGTACCCATGCCGGTCGTGGTCCAGACACGCACCTATGGGCCCGAGCTCTACGCAGAAGTGGGCCATGTCGAGGGCGAGGCCCTGCAAGATCGCCTCACACGCAACGTGAACCTCCTGCAAGGTGACCAGGAATTCGAGGGCTTTGAATAGACCGAAGAGGTGGCGCCCGCCGTCCTGGCTGGAAACTGCGTACGCTGCAGGGCGTTGGTGCAACGGAATGCTCCCTTCCACGTAAAGGGAAGTGGTTGGATCTGCATATCTGGGGAAGGGACTTGAGGTGGCTAACTATGGACGAAGAAAAGACGACTGGGGAGTCTATTGCTGAGGGACCCGTGCCCGAGGCCGAGGAGGCCCCGAGCCAGCAGACCGTGGACGAAGAGCATACCCTCGAGGGGTTTTTCGCAGAGGGGCCGGTGCCCGAACCTGAAGAGGAAGCCCTGAGCCGGCGCAGGTTCTTGACCGGCGCCGTGGCCGGGGGCGCGGCAGGCCTGGCCGTCGCCGCTGGAACGGGCGCTGCGGTGTGGAAGATCGTCGACGTCGAGGCGGAGAAGGAACGGGAGCGGATCACGCAGGCAGCGGCAGCCGAGCTCGTCCGCCTTCAGGGCCTGGTCAAACTGTACGAGACCCTGGAGAAGGTGGGTCTGGATGCCATCCTGCAGACGGGCATGCTGGCCGTGGCCCTGCCGTTGGAAGCGGTGGAGGCCGGTGCCCGGGCGCTCAAGCAGGGATTGGATTGGGCTGAGCAAGCTCTGATCAACCTGGCAGAGTCGTTGCCGACTGCACAGGAATCGCTGCTGTGGCTGGAGGAACGGGTCACCACGGTCGCCGAGGCCATCACCCGGGTGGAGACGGCCATCGGCCAGGCTCTGGAGCGCGCGACTGAGAGCGCCATCGGCCAGGCGATGCAGGATTTCGCCCGGTTGGTCCTCGATCGCCTGCCCTTTGGGCTCGGCAACGGGATCCGGGAGGTGCTGGACGGCCTGGTGGCGTTGGTCACCGGCGTAGACGACCTGGTGCTGGGCATCAACACCCGCCTGCTGGAGCCGCTGCGGGAGAATTGGTTCTCGGCAGAGCAAGGCCAGGGCATCGGTGCCTCTCTGGTCGATCCCCTCGTCGACAACATCCTTGACCCGCTGGAGGCCCACCTGGCCAACCTGTCAGAGTTGGCAGATACCTGGCAGGCTGAGCTCATGACGCCAACCAGGGAGGCCCTGGCAGAACGTGAACGCTTGCGGCAAGAGATCACACAGTACAAGGAAGAACACGGCTTGACCTAGAAGTCCGGGCCCGCAGTTGCTCACTGCGGCCCCGGCATCATCCCGGAGCGGAGGCAATCTATGCACGTAGAGATCATAGCCGTCACCAACTACACGGCCGGCGAAGGCGCCCCGGTCGGACTGCTGGAGCATGCCGGGCGTGCCTGCTACCAGAGCGAATCCCGAGGCCAGCCGGGCAAGTTCGTGCAGGCCCGCGTCCGGGAGGGCCACGAGTCGATCATCGAGCATGCCAGTGTCACCTTTGACATTTCGGGCATCTCCCGTGCCTGCTCGCACCAACTGGTGCGGCACCGCATTGCCAGCTATAGCCAGGAATCGCAGCGCTACGTGGACATGTCGGCCCCCGAGTTTGTAATACCCCCCTCGGTGGTGGGCAATCCCGACGCTGTCGCCGTGTGGGACGAGTTCATGGCCGGCGTAACAGGCGCCTACCAGCGGCTGCGACAGCTGGGCGTGCGCAAAGAAGATGCCCGGTTCTTACTGCCCAACGCCACGGCGACGCGCATCATCGTCACCATGAACTTTCGTTCGCTGCGCCACTTCTTCTCCGTCCGTGGCGAGAAGGCGGCACAGTGGGAGATCCGGGCCCTTGCCCTGGAGATGCTGCGCCAGGTCCACCAACTGGCTCCTGCGGTCTTTGCCGACCAATACGAACGCTATCTGGGCCAAGAGGGTAAGTAATTGCGGCCAGAGCCCCATCGACGTGTTGAGAGGACCCTATGATAACTGACACTGCTACGAGGCTCGTCCGCTACCAACTCGGAGATGAGCGTGGCTATGGCCTGCTCTGGGAGGGAGATGTCCATCGCCTGGAGTCCACCCTTGAGGATGGGCTGCGGGCAGGTCCCAGGGTGGCTGCTCTGGACGAAGTGGAGCTGCTGGCACCTTGCCAGCCGACCAAGATCGTCGCCGTGGGCCAGAACTATGCAGCCCACGCCGCAGAGTTGGGCAGTACGGTGCCTGCCGAGCCATTGCTGTTTCTGAAGCCACCGAGCTCCGTCATCGGCCCAGGCACGGCCATCGTCTACCCGCAGCATCTATCGCAACAGGTCGATTACGAGGCCGAGTTGGCCGTGGTGATCGGCCGGGATGCCTGGCGTGTGCGGCGCACAGAGGCAGAGGCGTACATCCTGGGCTATACCTGTGCCAATGACGTGACGGCCCGTGACCTGCAGCGGCGCGACGGGCAGTGGACCCGCAGCAAGGGCTTTGACACGTTCTGCCCCCTCGGACCCTGGATCGTGGCCGGCCTGGACGCGTCCGACTTGGGCATCCGTTGTCGCGTCAACGGCGAGCTACGGCAGGATGGGCGCACCGGGGACATGGTTTTTGGGGTGCCTGAACTCATCGCTCGCATCTCGGCAGTGATGACGCTGCTACCGGGGGACGTCATCCTGACGGGCACCCCGTCGGGCATCGGGCCCCTTGAGCCCGGCGATCGGGTGGCCGTAGAGATCGAAGGCGTCGGCATCCTGGAGAACCACGTTACGGTCTAGCCCCAGCCATCCGGTTCCCTCTATCCCCCCACCATCCCGCCCTCCTGAACCTGGCGGGCTGGTCTGCGCGCCTGCCCGGCCTTCAGCCCGCCACCCGGCACGGGTGAGTGCCGTGTGCAGTAAATCCGCTCCCTCCCCGAGGCTGGGGCGCTGGCCCGGAGCCGAGCCGCCGGGCGGCCGCTGCCGCGCCCAGTTCATAACCGCCAGGCAGGGCAATGGCATTTGTCATTCTGAGCGGCCGCAGGGCGCGAAGAATCTCGGTTTACTCTGCATAGGCGAGATTCTTCGTCGCTGACGCTCCTCAGAATGACGGGCTTTCTCTGGCCGTCCCACATGCGATAGCCCTGAACCGCCAGGCCGCTGTGCTTGGCAGCTAGCGGGATTCTGTGCTATAATCTGGGCACAGACCGCAAGAGGACGGGAGAAAGAGGATGAAGCATTTTCTGAGCATTGCCGAGTTGAACACCGACGAACTCTGGAACCTGTTACAGCTAGCCCACGATCTCAAGGCCGAGTGGAAGGCGGGTGGCAACGACCCGATCCTCAAGGGCAAGGTCCTGGGCATGCTCTTCCAGAAGCCCAGCCTTCGCACCCGGGTTTCCTTTGAGGTAGGCATGGTCCACCTCGGGGGCTCGGCCATGTATCTCTCTCCCAACGAGATCCAGCTGGGCAAGCGGGAGACAACGGCTGACGTGGCCCGTGTCCTGTCGCGATACGTCCAGGGCATCATGGCCCGCGTCTTTGCCCACCGTGATATCGAGGAACTGGCCGCCTACTCTGACGTTCCCGTCATCAACGGGCTGTCGGGCTATAATCATCCCTGCCAGGCTCTGGGCGATGTGTTCACGGCCTGGGAAAAGCTCGGTGATCTGGCGGGCCGCAAACTCGCCTTCATCGGCGATGGGAACAATGTGGCCAACTCCCTTCTGTTCGCGGGCACCAAGCTGGGCATGGACGTCACCGTGGCCTCGCCCGCAGGCTATGAGCCCCATCCCGGGGTCGTGCGCCTGGCGCGTGGGTTTGCCGCCGAATCAGGAGCTCGGGTGGAGGTCAGCAACGTGCCGGCCGATGCCGTGCAGGGGGCCGACGTCATCTATACCGACGTCTGGGCTAGCATGGGCCAGGAGGAGGAGGCCGAGCTGCGCAAGCGCCGCTTTGTGGGATTCCAGGTGAATGAGGCGCTGGTCGCCCGGGCCAAGCCTGAGGCCATCGTGATGCATTGCCTGCCGGCGCATCGCGGCGAAGAGATCACGGATGCAGTGGCCGACGGACCGCAGTCGGCGCTCTTTGACGAGGCAGAGAACCGCTTACACGCTCAAAAGGCAGTCCTGGCCACGTTGCTGGGACCCCGGAGTCTGGGCGGATAGTGATGGGCAAAGGCTGGCGGGCAAACTAGATCCGCCCGGCCCGCCGGGCTTGGCCAGCTTACCTGGGAGGGGGGCCTTGGCAGGCGATAAGAGTGTCTACGACAAAGCAATACGCGAAGGACTGGACTTTGCCTGGGCTGGGGAGTGGGAAAGAGCCATCGAGGCCTACCAGCGGGCACTGTCCGAGGCACCCAAGGATCCGGTTGTCCGCAACCACCTGGGCCTGGCCAATTTTGAACTGGAGCGGTATGACGAGGCCCTGGCCGCCTATCGCGAGGCCAGTCGCCTTGCTCCGGAGGATCCCGGCCCGCTGCTGCGAATCGCCGAGATCCACGACAATCAGGGGCAGCGCCACGCAGCGGCGGACGCCTATGTCACGGCTGCTGAGATCCTCAGGCGTCAGCGGTCGTGGGGTGACGCGATCCGTGCCTACCAGCAGGCTGCGCAATTGCACCCTGGCCATGCGGGCGCTCACCAGGCACTGGCCGAGGTCTATACCGAGGTCAACCAGCCCCAACGGGCGGCCAAGGAGTATCTGAACCTGGCCCGCGTGCTGCAGCGCCAGGGCCAGTTGGAAAAGGCCCTGGAGCAATGTCGTAACGCGCTAGAGCTGGATCCGCGCAACAGCGAAGCCCGGACGCTGGCAGAGGGCATGCACTTGGGTAGCACCGCCGAAGGCGGGGAGGTCACGACGCCGGTCATCGGTGAGGAGGGCGGCAGTCCGGTCGACCTGGCCCGCGACAAAGCGCTGGAGGAACTGGCGGGCATTCCCTTTGAAGAAACGCCCGTCGAACCACCGGGGGAGATGGCCGGCTTCCAGATTGGGACCACGCCGGAAGCCCCTGGGGGCCGGCCCAAGCTCAGCCGGCCCCAGATTGACGCCCTGGTGGCCCGAGCGATCGACTATCAGACCCGGGGGTTGATGGACGAAGCCATCGCCTGTTATAGCCAGGTCATCGACGCCGGCGTCGACCGGCCGGCAGCTCACTTTAACCTCGGCCTGCTATACCAGCAGCGCTTGCGGTTCGAGTCGGCCATCCCCGAGTTCAGCAAAGCGCTGCGCAATCCTCAGTACGCGCTCGGCGCGCATTTTGCCTTGGGCGAATGCTACAAGGCGCTGGGCCGGGTCGATGAAGCGCTGGAGCACTTTGTCCAATCGCTCAAGATCGTGGACCTGGGCACGGTCCAGCGGGAGCAGGCCGACGACCTGATCAATCTCTACGATGCGCTGGCCGATAGTTACATCGCCAAAGGTGACCGCGAGAAGGCGCTGGCTTTCACCAACTCGCTGATCGAGTTCCTTTCGTCCAAGGGCTGGGAGGACAAGGCGCGCGACGCTCGAAAGCGGCTCGACAGCATGTCTGAGGAGGGCGTAACCCTGAGCCTGGCCGAGATCCTCGCGGCGCCGCGGGCGGACAGCATCCTGACGGCCATGTCGGTGAGCCATGAATATGTGCGACGGGGCGCCCTCACGACGGCCACAGAGGTATGTTACCGGGCCATCGAGTCTGCGCCGAGTTACTTACCCTTGCACGTGCGCCTGGCAGAGATCTTTGCCCACGACGGCCGGGTTGAGGATGCCGTAGACAAGTACCAGACCGTGGCCAACCTCTACCTTGTCCGTGAGGAGACGCGCCAGGCCATTGGCGTCTACAAGCGCATCTTGCGCCTGATGCCCATGGACGTGGTCGTCCGGTCGCGGCTTATTGACCTCTTGATCAGCTCTGGAGAGATCGACCAGGCGTTGGACGAGTACCTGGCCCTGGCTGATACCTACTTTCAGCTAGCGCAGGTAGACAAGGCATTGGAAAAGTACGCCGAGGCCTTGCGGCTCGTGCCGCGGGCCTCGGACGAGCAGGAGAGGCGGGTGCGCCTGCTGCGCAAGATGGCCGACATCCAGATGCGACGGGCCAATTGGCGCGAGGCGACCGTCCTGTACCGGCAGATGGTGAGTGTGGCGCCCGAGGATGAGCGGGCCCGCCTGCAGCTCATCGATCTCTACTACAAACTGGGCCGCACCAAGGAGGCCGACAAGACCACGGTCCAGATGATCGAGTACTACCGTGGCCAGGATGAGACGGATCGCGCGTTGGCCTTACTGCAGGAGGCGGTACGGCTTCAACCCCAGCAGATGGCGTTGCGGGCCCGGCTGGCGCGGGCCTATATCGACGCCGGGATGCGCAGCGAGGCGATCCAGGAGCTGGATGTGCTAGGCGAATTGCAGCTGGATGCCGGCCTGCGGCAGCAGGCCATGGCCACGGTCCGCTTTATTATCTCGCTCAAGCCTGACAACGTGGAGTCATATCGCCAGTTGCTGAACCAACTTTAGACACTTTTCCCCACTCGCGGGCCAAGCCTGCCGCCGGAACGGCGCACGCCGGTTGGGGGTGTACCTACGCCCCCAGAGCCTGCGAGCGCCTCGGGCAAGTGGGGTTCTCGGAGAGTAGTTGTGCAGGACGTCCTTTGGGTTCTCTCTCATATCAGTGTCACCGATGTCATCGACATCCTGTTGGTGTCACTTGTCTTCTACCTGCTCTTTTCCCTCGCCCAGGGAACCCAGGCGGTGCAATTGCTGCGTGGCATGGTCCTGGTCATCCTGGTCGCGTTTTTGGCCAGCCAGGTCCTGCCCTTCCCCGGCTTTAGCTGGCTCATCGAGAATGCCCTGACCCCACTCTTGATCGCCATTCCCGTCATCTTTCAGCCGGAGCTGCGCCGTGCCCTGGAGAGGCTGGGACGTACGGGCCGCCTGTTGGTCCGGGTGCAGCAGGAGGAAGAGATCGAGCGGGTGATCGACGAAGTGGCGCGGGCCGCGCACCGGCTTTCGAGCCAGCGCCATGGCGCGCTGATCGTCCTGGAGCGCGAGACAGGCCTGCAGGAATTCGTCGAGACCGGGATCACCCTGAACGCCGATGTCAAGGCTGAACTGCTGCGCACGATCTTTCATCCCAACACCGCCCTGCACGACAAGGCTGTCATCATCCGGGAGGGCAAGGTTGTGGCGGCCAGTGCGATGTTGCCAGCAACGCAGAACCCGCAGTATGGAGGCCTGGGAACGCGCCACCGCGCGGCCATCGGCCTTACGGAGGAGAGTGACGCGCTGGTGGTCGTGGTCTCGGAGGAGACAGGGATTATCTCAGTTGCCTACAACGGGCGTATCGTGCGGCGGCTGGATGTGAACCGCTTGCGGAACGTGCTCCTGGCCTTCTTCCAGCACAGGCTTGGGGGACGGGGCTGGACCAAACGGATATAGGATGCTATTCGTTCAGAGTCTGGTCGAGCTCTTGCCGGAGCTGGGCAAGGGTAACGGCTCCAAGCACATGGCGTACGAGCCGCCCTTGCTGGTCAATGATGAACGTTTCGGGCACGCCAGTAACGCCATAAGCGCGCGACGTACGGCTGCCGGGGTCGATGCCGCTGGGGTAGGTCACGTCGAACTCGGCCAGGAACGCTTGAGCTTTGGAGCTAGCATCCTTGTAGGCGATGCCCAGGACTTGCACCCCCTGGTCCTGGTACTCCTGCCAGGCCTGTTCCAGGTCGGGCGCTTCCTCGCGGCAGGGGTTACACCAACTGGCGAAAAAGTTGACGACCACCACCTGCCCCCGAAGTTCACTCAGGTTGACGGTGTCGCCCTCAAAGGTGGCAAGTTGGAAATCGGGCACAAGTTCGCCCACCTGCAACGAGGCACTGGGCCCGGTAACCAGGGAGTAGCTCAACAGGGCAATGACCACCAGGGCAACAGCGCCGGTGGCCACCCACGCCGGGGAAAGCCCGCGCCTGGGCTGCTCCTGGAATCCGTGTTCAGACCTTTCCATACCGCATCTCCTGACCAGTCTGGCGCGCATTGTACCGTAGTTTTGGCCGGCTGTCCAACTGGCAGGCGACGGAGGGGTGAGTAGAGGTGTGATGGGTAGATTGCAGAAAGTGCGGACCAACCTGCTTCCGGCCTTGGCCGCTGCCTTGACCGTCCTGCTGGCCGTCTGGCTACTGCTGGCTCCGGCCGAATCACGGTTGGGCAGCCTGGTAAAGCTGGTATACGTCCATGGGGCCCTGGTTTGGACCGGCCTCCTGGCCTTCTCGCTGGCGGGCCTGTTTGGCCTGGTGGCCCTGGTGGTGCGACACCTGCTCAGATGGGAGGCAAGGGCCGGGAAGTGGTACCGGGGCACTCAGGCTGCTGGTCTGGCAGCGCTGCTGATATGGGTCGTCTATGCCATTTCGGCCGTGCTCGTGACCGGCTTGACGTGGGGTCAATGGATCGCCTGGAACGAGCCCAGGGTGCGGGTCACAGCCATGATCTTGTTCGCAGCCCTGGCCCTGACCATCGTGGCACGCCTCGTGGACCATCGGGATTTCACGGCGGGGGCCAATCTGCTCCTGGGCGTTGCGCCCTGGATCGCCGTCACTGCAGCGGAGGCCATCCGCCATCCGGTGAACCCCATCGGTGGGTCGGGCTCTTCCGCGATCCAGCTCTATTACTTGCTTATCCAACTGACTGTCCTTGGGCTGGGGCTGTCTCTTGTTGCCTGGCTCTGGACCGGTGCCGAGCTACAGAGCCGCCAGATGGACACGGTTTCTGGCGGCAGTGAAACTGAAGTGATAGATGGGAGATGATGGCGGATGTATCCAATCAAGATCATAAGCGTGGCCAAGAGCCGCGAATTGGAGAACCAAGCGAATGAAGGGGGCCTGGGCTTTGCCCAGATGATGGAACATGCCGGACGCGAGACGGCCGAGGCCATCCGCCGGCGTCTGGCAATCAAAGGCAAGCGGGTCCTCGTCCTGGTGGGTCCCGGCAATAATGGGGGCGATGGGCTGGTAGCGGCCCACTACCTGTGGCAGATGGGTGCACGGGTGACCTGCTACCTGTGGAAACGGGATGTCGAGGGCGACGAGAACTTTCAGCGTGTCGAGGCTGATGGCCTGTCTATCGTCTGGGCGGAGGATGACGCCGCCGAGTATGAGGGGCTGCGCGGCCTTCTCTCCAGCGTAGACGTGGTGGTCGATGCGCTGCTGGGCGTCGGTATCTCGCTGCCCATCCGGGACAACATGAAGGACTTCCTGGATACGGTGCGTGATGCGCTGGCTGCACGGGCCAGGCCGCGGACGCTCGCCTCGGCGGTCCCACAGCAGGGCACCCCAGGATCTGCCCTGGTCGTCGCTGTGGACTGTCCCACGGGCCTGGACTGCGACACAGGCGAGTTGGATCCCGCCGCGCTGCCTGCGGATCTGACTGTGACCTTTGCCTATCCCAAGGTGGGCCTCCTGCGCTTCCCTGGGGCCGACGCTGTTGGCCACCTGGTTGTGGCCGATATCGCCGTCCCCCCAGAGCTCGCAGCGGACGTCTCATTGGAGATGGCGACTTCCGATCGGATCCGGGAATGGCTGCCCCCACGGTCCGGATCGTCTCACAAAGGCACGTTCGGGCGCGTCCTGGTCGTTGCAGGCTCGGTCAACTATGTGGGGGCCGCGGCATTGTCCGCTGGCGGGGCCAGCCGGGTGGGCGCCGGGTTGGTGACCTCTGCCCTGCCTATGCCTATCCAGACTGCCGTTGCAGCCAGTGTCCCCGAGGCCACCTATCTTCTGCTGCCCCACGACATGGGGGTCATTGCCTCGGGTGCGGTGGGGGTGCTGCGCGAGCACATGGACGGCTACGACGCGCTGCTCCTGGGGCCCGGGCTGGGCCGGGAGAGGGGGACCGAGCTTTTCGTGCACCGGCTGCTGGGCCTGCAGCGCGAGGAGCGAAAGGGCCGGATCGGTTTTGTCCTGGCTTCCGGTCCGGAGGAGACGGAACAGGGAGCGCTGCCACCTCTCGTGATCGATGCCGACGGCCTGAACATCCTGTCGGCGAGCGCTGGTTGGTGGGAGGCACTCCCCCCTGACACCATCCTCACCCCGCACCCCGGCGAGATGGCCCGTTTGATGGGGGGCGAAACGACCATCCAGCAGGTCCAGGCAGACCGCGAGGGGGTCGCCCAGCGTATGGCGGAGGAATGGCAGGCGGTGGTGGTGCTGAAGGGTGCCTTTACCGTCGTCGCTGCACCCGGTGGGCGTGTCATCGTCATGCCCTTTGCCAACGCAGGGCTGGCGACCGCTGGCACCGGCGATGTGCTCTCTGGGGCTGTGGCTGGCCTGCGCGCCCAGGGCATGGGCGCGTTCGAGGCAGCAGCTGCTGGAGCGTATGTGCATGGCCTCGCCGGCGAGCTGGCCCGCCAGGATCTGGGCGACATGGGCATGGTGTCTTGCGACCTGCTGCCCCGCCTGCCTCTCGCCCTGCGGCGCATACGGACGGGCGGCTGAGTTCGAGACTGGAGAGAAGCAAGTATGATCCGGAAGTTGCAGGAAATCATAGAGTTGGCTCAGGAGAATCCACCTACCCGGGTGGCGGTCGCCGCCGCTGCGCACAAGCTCGTCCTGGAGTCGGTGCAGAGGGCGGTGAATCTGGGACTGATCGAGCCACTGCTGGTCGGGCGCGAAGAGGACATCCGCGCGGAGGCGGCAGCCATCGGCTGGGAGCTGACGGACGAGCACATTGTGCCGACAGAAACCAACCGCCTGGCGGCAGAAGCGGCGGTGAGGCTAGTCCGTGAAGGGCAGGCCCAGGTGGTTATGAAGGGCTACCTGCATACCGACGAGATGCTCCGCGCCGTCATGGCGAGGGAGACCGGCCTGCGCACCGACCGCCTGCTGAGCCACGTCTTTGTCTTGGAGGTGCCTGCCTATCACAAGCTGCTGCTCATCTCGGACGCGGCCATCAACATCAGCCCCGACATCCCCAAAAAGGCCGAGATCACCCAGAACGCCGTGGATCTGGCCAAGAAGCTGGGCGCAGAGCGGCCCAAGGTGGCGGCCCTGTCCTCGGTGGAGACGATCAACCCCAACATTCCTTCCACGGTGCACGCCGCTTGCTTGAGCAAAATGGCCGAGCGGGGACAGATCAAGGGGGCCATCGTCGACGGGCCGCTGGCCTTCGACAATGCCATCTCTGCCGAGGCTGCAGCAGACAAGGGCATCGTCAGCCCTGTGTCGGGCGATGTGGACGTGGTGGTGGTGCCGGACCTTGACGCGGGCAATATCCTGTTCAAGAACCTGGAGTACCTGGCTTCGGCCAAGGTGGCGGGTGTGGTGATGGGTGCTACTGCCCCGGTGGTTCTGACCTCACGGTCTGATCCTCCCAGGGCCCGGGTGTATTCGCTGGCCCTAGCCGGATTGCTCTGCTGAGACGCTATAGCGTTGGTTCCACAGCCCTCGTAGGAGCGGCTGGAAGGGAGAATATGGATCGCTTTCAAGCATACGTCAATGCCAACCGCTCACGTTTTCTGGACGAGCTAAAGTCGCTCTGCACCCACCCTAGCATCGCGGCGCAGGGCGTTGGCCTGGAGGAAACTGCCGATGCTGTGCAGGCACGGCTGGAACAGCTTGGGGCTGCGGTGCGCCGTTTCACGGTCGACGGCAGCCCACCGATCCTCTATGCCGAGTTGGGCCAGGGGGAACGGACCATGCTGGTCTACAATCACTACGACGTCCAGCCGCCTGATCCCCTGGACGAGTGGGAGACGCCGCCCTTCGAGCCGGCAGAGCGCGAGGGGCGGATCTTTGCTCGCGGTGTCGCCGATGACAAGGGCGACCTCATGTGTCGCCTGCAAGCGATCGAGGCCTACCAGGCGGCCGTGGGGCCGCTCCCACTCCGGCTGCACTTGCTCATCGAGGGTGAAGAGGAGGTAGGTAGTCCTCACCTGGAGACGTTCGCCGAGGAGCACCGGGACCTGCTGCAAGCCGACGGCTGCCTCTGGGAGACAGGGGAAAAGGATGCAGCCCGGCGGCCTGTATTGACCCTGGGTGTCAAGGGCATCTGCTACGTCGAGTTGTCGCTCCAGACAGCGGACAGTGATCTCCACTCCATGTGGGGCGGCGTGGTGCCCAACGCGGCCTGGCGCCTCGTCTGGGCTCTGAACACCCTGAAGGACGCCGGGGATCGCATCCTGGTGGACGGCCTCATGGATCGTGTCCGGCCTCCGTCTCCGGCAGAACGCGAGCATCTGGCCTCCCTACCCTTTGACGAGGAGATGGTCCGCAGCAACTTTGGCATTGGGGGTTTCGTGCAGGATCTGGAGGGCGTGGAGCTGCTGGTCAAGCTTTTCTACGAGCCCACCTGTACGATCTGCGGCCTGAGGTCGGGATACATCCAGGAGGGCAGCAAGACGGTGTTGCCCAGCCGGGCAACAGCCAAGGTAGATTTTCGCCTGGTGCCGGACCTCACCCCAGACCTTGTCGCGGAGCTCCTGCGGGCGCACCTGGCCGCCCGCGGATTTGGCGACATCGAGGTCAAGGGCACCCACGGGGCCATGCCTGCGCGCAGTTCGACCGACGCACCCTTTGTCCGGTCATGTATCGAGGCGGCATCGGAGAG